>NZ_CP146100.1:310000-620000 GCF_037023755.1 Saccharopolyspora sp. SCSIO 74807
AAGCCGCGCCCTCCGGAGACGCAGCGTCCCCGGGCAGCGCGGCCGCCCGCGAAACCCCGGACTCCCCCGAACCTCCGACCGGCCGTCCCGCTGCCCGCGAGCGGCTCCGCCGCGCCTTGCTCCCGGCCGGAACCGCCGTCGTCGTGACCGTCGCGGCCATCGCCGCCGCCACGTATTTCCTTTCCGAACCGCAGCGGCCCATTCCCGGCGACAACTCGTTGATGGTCGACGAGAACCTGCTCGACGACAGCCCGGTCCAGGCAGGCGGGAGTTTCGTCAAGACCTGGGACCTGCGCAACGCAGGTGACGTGCCGTGGTCCGGCCGATACCTCGAGCAGGCCGGACCGCCCATCGGCGATTCCGCCTGCACCGCGCCGAAGCGGGTGTGGATCCCGGACGTGCGGCCGGGCGACACGGTGCGGGTGGCGGTCCCGGTGAACGCGGGCGACGAACCGGGCCGCTGCAAGATCGCGTGGAAGATGGTCGACGAATCCGGGAGGTTGTTCTTCCCGGAGAACGCGCTGCACCCCGTTTTCTTCGACTGGCGGGTGGTGCGCTGAGCGGCGAAGGGCGCCTTCGTCCAACCCCCAGCGGAACGAAGACGCCCTTCGATTCCCCATGGGGTGGCCGATGGCGCCGGAACCGGATTCGCGCGCTCGTGATTCGGATGCTGCCGAACGCGCATAATGGCTTCCCGCCTGTTCAGTGATGTTCCCCGGTTCGCCGTGCCGACCACACAACCACCACGCTCCGGCCACCACAAGCGATCATTGGCCGGAGCCGCCCGCGCCAATGTGCATGCAGGTCAGCGCATTGACCAGCGGACATTCAGGCGGGCGGCCAGGTCAATTCCGGAAGCGGGGCGCCGCTTCGGCAGGCCGTCGCTCAGCTTCGAATCGGAACGTCTGCTGCCATTGGAACATTTCCGGCGGAACCGCACCACCATTCATTTCGCCAGGATTCATCGCTGCTTGCGCAACGACCGCTCGATGTCCTCCAGACTGCGCCCCTTCGTTTCCGGCAGGTTCCGGTACAGGTAGCCGAGTCCGATGATTCCGAGCACGCCGTAGATCCAGAACAATCCGGTTTCCGTGAGGGCGCTGATCAGCGTGAGCACCGAAATGGAGATGAGGAAGTCCAGCGCCCAGTGCGTCACCGTGCCGACGCTGGAAGCCTTGCCGCGCACTGCGGTGGGGAACACCTCGCTGTTGATCAGCCAGATGGCGAGCCCGAGGCTGGCCGCGAACGCCGCCTCGTAGAGCATCAGCCCGCCGGTGAGCCACAACCCGAGCCCTTGCACGCTCGGCAGCAGGTACAGCGCGCCGAGCCCGAACAGCACGACGATCACCACCGAGGTCCCGCCGATCAGCAGCGGCCGCCGCCCGACCCGGTCGATCATCAGCAGCGCGATCGCGGTGAAGACCATGTTCACCGCGCCGATGCCGACCGAGGACAGGATCGACGCCGAGGCACCGAGCCCGGCCTGCTGCAGGATCGTCGGCGCGTAGTAGATCACCGCGTTGACGCCCACGAGCTGGTTGGTCGCCGCCACGGCGAACCCGAGCAGCACGGCGGGCCGCAGCCCGGGCCGGAACAGGTCGCGGTAGGAGAACTTGCTCTCCTCCCGCATGGCCACGGTGATCTCGTCGATCTCCGCGTCGACCTCTTGCGCCGATCGGGTGCGCAGCAGCTCGGCCCTGGCCTCATCGGTGCGCCCGCGGGCGAGCAGCCAGCGCGGGCTTTCGCCGAGGAACAGCAGCCCGATCAGCATCGCCAGCGACGGCACGGCCGCCAGCCCGAGCATCCAGCGCCATCCCTGCATCTCGGCGAACGCATAGCCGACCAGGTAGGACACGAAGATCCCGATGGTGATCATGAGCTGGTTCATGGACACCAACCGGCCGCGCAGCGCAGGCGGCGCGATCTCGGCGATGTAGGCGGGCACGACCAGCGAACTCGCCCCGATGGCCAGCCCGAGCACCACCCGCGCCACGATCAGCATCGCCACGTCCACCGCCACGGCCGACAGCAGCGCGCCCGCGGTGAACACCGCGGACACCAGCAGCAGCGTGCGCTTGCGCCCCAGCCGGTCCACGACCGGGCCGCCGCTCATCGCACCGGCGACCGCGCCGAGCAGCAGCGACGCGACCACGACCTCCTTCATCCCGGTGCTCAGGCCGAACGCGGGTGCGATGTAGAGCAGGGCGGCGGAGATGACGCCGGTGTCGTAGCCGAACAGCAGCCCGCCGAGCGCGGCGATCGTCGACGCGCCGATGATCGTGCCCCGCCCGGCTCCTGGCTGGGTAGCCGGTGTGCTCATGTGCTGCGCCTTCCTCTCGTGCCGCGCTGCCCTGGGTGGACGGCCGACGGCCGGGCGAGACCGTAGACGAAGTGCCCTGCTGGGACCAGAGCCGGAACGCAATCGCAACCGAGCGCCGACCGTCCCGGCGAGCCGCACCCGGTGGCTCCCGCCGACCGCGGACGTCGCGCCGACACGCCCGCGCCTCGCCCATCCCAGTGGATTCTCGCGGAGTGAACGGACTGTTGGTCCCACTAGATTGGTCGAACGGGCCGTTCGCTCGGAACATCGAGGCGTGCCGACACTCGCGTAGCTCGCCCGCGCCAGTGGGATTCCGCGGAGTGAACGGACTGTTGGTCCCACTAGATTGGTCGAACGGGCCGTTCGCTCGGAAAGATCGGGTGCGCCGACACGCCGGGGCACCGGCGGGAAGGCGTCAGTCGCCGGTGGTCTCGGTGATGAGTTCCTGCAGGTACCAGGCCAACAGCTGGTTGCTGGAAGGCGCGACGGTGCTCCACAGCTGCCCATCGCCGTTGGCGCGCACGACGTGCAGGTAGCGCCCGGAGCCGGTGTCGTGGAACGCGACGACCCGCGGCGCGCGTTCCGGTTTCGAGCCGCGCGTCGGCGCGAATTCGACGCCGAACTGCCCGCGCATCCCCATCCCGTCGGCCATCGCGGCCAGCGTCGCCGCGTCGTCCGCGCCGACTCCGCGCACCCGCAGCTCGTCGGTCAACGCGCGCGAGTCGTGCTGACCGGCGCCCGCACTCGCGTCGCGGAGCACCTCGTGCGGCACGCTCACCGCCCGGCCCGCGCCGGGCGGTGCGTCCCCGGCGACCGAGATGACGGCTTCGGCCAGCGAACTCCCCCGCACCGGAGTGAGTTCGACGACGTCACCGTCCACAATGGTCAGCAGGCCGGTGCCGCCGTTGCACGCGGCCTGCGCCCGGATCGCGCGATCGGCCCAGATCCGCAGGTCCAGGCTCAGCTTCGGACGGTCCAGCAGCACCAGCAGGTCGCCGAAGTCCGGATCCACCCGGTCCCGGCGGGATTCGGCCAGCTGCCGGGACCGCAGCTGCGGCCAGACTTCCGCGACGAGTCCGGCGCGTTCGGTGTGGGTGCGCCCCGGGCTGGGCACGTCCAGCACGATGTGCCGCCGGTCGGTCAGCGCTTCCGCCTCGCAGACCACATCGAATTCCAATGTGGACAGCGTGATCGGTTCGCCGTCGGCTCCGGGCCGCACCGTCACTCCCGCTCGTCGTCGGGCGCGCGGTCCGCGCCGAACACCGGCGGCGCCACGAGCCGGTTGTCGTCGAACGGCGTCTCCGGCTCGTAGTACTTGTCCTCGTGCTCGGCGTCGTCGTCGGGCTGCCCGCCGCGGGTCGCGGCCGGTCCCATCATCGAGCCGGGCCCGGGGCGGCTGGTGGCCGAGCCACCGGCGGTGCGACCCGCGGTGGTGTCACCGGGGCCGCCGCCGACGCCGGACGAGCCGCCGCCTTTCAGGCTCCCGCCGGATTTGCCGCCGCCACCGGCTGCGCCCGAGCCACCTCCCGAGCCACTTCCCGGCGTCGCACCCTTGCCGCCGAGGAGTTTGCCCGCCGCTGCCGCACCGATCCCGGCGACGGCCGCACCACCGGCGCCGATCCCGAGCGCACCGCCGAGCCCGATGCCGTCCTGCTGCGGAGCTTCGCCCGGGGCGCGATCCACGCCGCCACCGGTCGACTGCTCGTCCTCGGGACTGCTGCCGCTGTGCCCGCCGGGCCGCTGACCACCGCTTTGCCCCGGCACGGCACCCGGATAGCCGCCGCCGAACGCGCCACCGCTCTCGGAGTAGCCGCCGGACCCGGAGCCACCACCGGCCCCCGAGAACGCGCCGACGCCGGAACCGCCCGCGCCGCTGGGACTCGCCGACTGGGCGCTGACCCCGGCGGGCTGCATCTCCGGCAACGGCTGGAAGGCGTCCGCCTGCGCGACCGTGGTGTCCCGGTAGGACCCCAGCGCCTGCTGCGCGACCTGCTTCTGCCCGTCGATCTTCTTGGCTTCTTCGTCGTAGTCACTGGTGTAGCCGAACGCGCCACCGGCCCACTCGAAGAAGTTCTCGTCCTTCTGGTGCTGGATCTCGGACTGGTTCGGCAGCGTGTTCCGCGCCGACTCGTACCCGCGTCCCTGCGCCTGCACGCCCGTGGCCGAATTCGCCAGCGGATCCTGCGACTCGCGCATCACCGCGGTCTGCTGCGCGGTGGCCTGCTGCGCGATGCTGCCCGCGTGGCCCTGCCACTCGATCTCCAACTTGCCGAGCTCGGTGCGCAGCGTCTCGTCCAGGTCCGCGACGATCTGCGCGCACTGCTGCAGAGCGGTCGCGGCCTGCTCCATCGACTCGGTGCCGCGCCCTTCCTTGATCTTGCCGATCCACTGCAGCAGCTCGGGAATGTCGAACCCCTGGAACCGCAGGTCCCGAATCGGGTCGAGATCGCTCATGCGTGCCCCCTGTAGAACCTTCAGCCCTGCGCTTGCAGATTCGTCACGACTAGTTCGGCCGCCTGCTTGGCCTTTGCGCACTGCTCCTGATTCGACAGCGCTTGAGACTGCAACATCGCGATGTTGACCTCGAGCGCCTGCCCTTCGGCAACATCGACGTCCACAACGCAACCGAGGCCTTCGGCACCAGGTGTTTGCGACTGGACCGCGCGGAAACCTTCGCCGACGGTGTAAGTCGCGGCAGTCTCCGGAGAACCTGGATCTTTTTGCCCTAGGAGTTCATCGAGACTCATGGGAGCAACAGCTACGCCGATCCCGTAGGGAACACCGCCCGCCGGGCTTTGCCAGATGCAGCCGGGGAAGTCGAGCGTGCCGTCCTTCGGAGCCGGGGACGGCCCAAACGCGCCGATCTGTTGTTCTTGCTCGGGCTTGATCAAGCCACAGATCTGGGGTTCGGTCAAACCTGCTACTGCGAGCTCGCGCGGCCGGGCAGGCTGCTCGTCCCCAGCCTCGGATGTCGGTGCAGGCTGCGACGTTCCCGTCGCACCGTTCACCGTGCAACCGCCCGCGGTGACAGCGAACAGAACCGCGCAGGCGACCGCCACACCGATACGCCCCAAAGAAGTTGTCGTGCTCAAATCATCTTCCCCGGTTTCGCTTGGAAGGACGCTGCAATCTCTTCATCGGTATAGCCGTACTGCTTCGCCGCTTCACCGAGGCGGTGTCCCAATTGCTCGACCTGCAGCACGTAGCTCATCAGCCGGTTGTAGTGCGAGTCCGGATCACCCATCAGGTTGGCCGTCCAAGTCGCGCTCGCCGCAACACTGATGTCATCCCTCGCCGGAGAGCGGACCGTGAGGTCTGTCTGCTTGGCCACCAGCTTGTTTCTCGCATCCTCGGCAGCCGCGAGAATCGCTTTACGCGCCGCGAGGACGTTCTCCGGGGTGACGGTGATCTGTTGGCCTGGACCGCCGGGTGCGGGTGGCGGTGCTGGTGCGGTCATCGCGGGAAACCCCCTCATGGCGGCTGATCACCGGTGCGACGCAGACGGTAGCAGCGGAGGTTCCCGGCAGGTGCGACTTCCGCGAACTTCACACCGAGCGCACCGGAGGGCCGCGCATCAGGTATTGCCGGTTTCCGGAGGTCGTTCGGCGTCCGCTGCACCGCTGCTGCGGTCAGCGCCGTCGCGAGCAGGGTCGCCGTGGGCCGGACCGGCTGCTGCGGTGCCGCGCTGGTCGCGTTCGGCCTGTTCTTCGCGGCGTTGCAGGTCGGCGATGCCGGCGAGTTGGGCGCGGGTGGTGTGCACGTGGTCTTGCACGGCGCCGCCGAGCTTGTCCAGGAAGCCGTTGAGCGCGGCTGCGAGTTCCGGGTTTCCGAGCGCCTCCCCGAGATTTCCGCGCTGCTGGTCCAGGCCCGACTGCGTCCGGCTCATGCGGTCCAGCTGTTCGTGCGCATCGGACAGTGCCCGCCGAGCGTGCGGGTTCTGGATTTCCTCGTCCATGCTCGGGTTGCCTCCTTGCCAAGCTGAAATTTCCGCAGCACGACGGCTGATCAGCAATGCGCGGCGGACCGTAGCAGCGCAATTCCGCCGCACGACGAGGATTCCGCGAAGTTCACCGCACTGACGTAACGCCGAGCGAACCGACGAACTCCGCCCATCGCCGAGCCGGGACGACCAGCACACCGCCATCCGGGTCCTTCGAGTCCCGCACCCCGACGACCTCGTCGCCCAAGGCGACCTCGACGCAATTCGCGGTGGTCGCGCTCCGGGTCGACTTGCGCCAGCCGAAGGCGACCTCGACGCAGTTCGCGCTGCTCGCGCTCCGGCTGGACTTACGCCAGGTCACTTGTTCCGAATGAGGATCTTTCATGTCGATAGCATGTCATCGTCGTCACCCCAGCTGAACGACCAGCTGTCGCAACCGGTCAAGCGAGCCCTCGGTGCTGAGCGCGGTCTTTACCAGGTTCTCCCAGGCGGTCCGGTAGACCTCAAGATGCTCGCGCTCTTCCAGGCAGATGCTCGACACCATCTGCTCCAACCAGACGGAACCAAGCTCTGCTCCGTATTCGACCAGGATGAATGCTCCGGTCATGCCGACATGCAGTCCTGCATCGGGCGCGAGAACCTGCAGGGTCACGTTCGGGAGCTCCGCCTCCTGCATCAGGTGCCGAATCTGCCGCGTTCGGCAGTCTGGCTCACCGAACGGCCGCTGCAACGCAGCCTCTTCTACGATCACGTGCAGTTCTAGCGGCTTGGCGCCGGTGAGCAAGCCACGCTTTGCGACCCGGCTGCTGACCAGCTCATCGACCTCACGATCGGTCAAAGAACAGCCGGTAGCCGCGATGACAGCACGCGCGTACTCAGGCGTTTGCAGCAGCCCAGGAATCATCATCGGCTCGTAGTACCGCAGCGCCGTCGCCTCGTCCTCGAAGTCGCTCCAGGTCTGCCAGTCGGCGGGGAAGTGCGCGTTGCGGGTGCGCAGCCAGCTGCGCTGTTCGGCGTGCCGGGCGATGTCGAGGAGTTCGACGCGGCGCAACTTGGCGACCTGGTAGAAATCCAGCAGCTTCTCCAGGTCGTCCAGGTAGATCCCGATCTCGCAGGTTTCGATCCGGTTGAGCTTGCTGCCGGACATGCCGAGGGCTTTGCCGACCTCTGCGGCGCTCGCGCCGTTCTCGGTTCGGATCTTGCGCAGTGATTGCGCGAGCCTGCGGGATCGAGCGGAAGGGCCGACACGTCGAGCCATGGTGAATCTCCAGTGGTTGCGGGGGAATCTGTTTTCAACCATGGCAGAACAAATTTGCACTGACGATCACTCGATGGCGTAATTGTGTCGGCTACTGCACCTGCGCAATTCTTGGTTCCACGTTGATCTCGACCTCGAGGAGGAGCAGTGGACGACAAGATCGCGCGGCTGGAGCACGGCGCTCCGCAGCGGGAGTGGCTGTGCCGATGCGTCGACGACGACGAGCGGTTCAACATCGCCACCGTCGGCGCGGCCAGCGGCGACGTGGAGATCGCCGGACCCGAGCTGCAAGGCTGCTTCCGGCTGCGCGACAGCGAAATCGCCGTGTTCCGCCGCGCGCTGGACGAGGCCATCGCGGTCGCGCAGGAAGACATCGCCCGCTACGACGCCAACGCCGCGACCCAGCGGGCCGAGCAGGAACCGGACGTTCACACCTCGAACCGGTAGCCCATGCCCGCTTCGGTGATCAGGTGCCGGGGCCGGCTCGGGTCGTCCTCCAATTTGCGGCGCAGTTGGGCCAGGTAGACCCGCAGGTAGTGGGATTCCTCCGCGTAGGCGGGGCCCCACACCTCCTTGAGCAGCTGCCGCTGGCCGACCAGCCGTCCCCGGTTCCGCACCAGCACTTCCAGCATCCCCCACTCCGTCGGGGTCAGGTGCACCTCGGCGCCGTGGCGTTGCACCTTCTTGGCCACGAGATCCACCTGGAAGCTCTCCGTGCGCACCACGGGTTCGTCCGCGGCGGCGGAATCCCCGGCCCGGCGCAGCGCGGCCCGAAGGCGGGCCAGCAACTCGTCCATGCCGAAGGGTTTCGTGACGTAGTCGTCGGCTCCGGCGTCGAGCGCGTGCACCTTGTCCGTCGACTCGGTGCGGGCCGACAGCACCAGCACCGGCACCGTGCTCCAGCCGCGAAGACCCTCGATGACTTGCACTCCGTCCAGGTCGGGCAGGCCGAGGTCGAGGACCACCGCGTCCGGTTTGCCCTCCGCCGCCAACCGCAGCGCGGTCGTGCCGTCGGCGGCCACGAGCACTTCGTGGCCGCGTGCGGTGAGGTTGATGCGCAGCGCCCGCAGCAGTTGCGGCTCGTCGTCGACCACCAGGACCTTCGTCATCGGGCCTCCACGCTCGCGGGCAGCGCCAGCACGACCGTGAGGCCGCCCCCGGGAGTGTCCTCGGCGCGGATGGTGCCGTGCATGGCCGTCATGAAACCCTGCGCCACGCTCAACCCCAAGCCCACACCGGGCTCACCGGTGTCGGTGTGCCCACCGAGGCGCTCGAACGGGGCGAACACCGAATCCGCGGCACCGTGCGGCAAACCCGGACCGTGGTCGACCACCCGCAGCTCCACCCACGCCGCGTGCTCGCTGGAACGCACGAAAACCCGGTCGTCGCTGTACTTGAGCGCGTTCTGCAGCACGTTGGCGATGACCCGCTCCAACAGGCCGATGTCGGCGAGCACCGCGGGCAGCGATTCGTCGGCGTCGGCCTCGACGCGACCACGGCCGTCCAACCCGGCCAGCGCGCCCGCCACGGCCTGGTCGTAACCGACCGGGCGCAGCTTCGGCACGATGGCACCCGTCGCCAGCCGCGACGAGTCCAGCAGGTTGTCCACCAGGTCGGCGAGCCGGTCGGTGGATTCCTCCACACCGGCGAGCAGCTCGGCGGTGTCCTGCTCGGACAACCGCAGGTCCGGGGCGCGGAGGCTGCTCACCGAAGCCTTGATCGACGCGAGCGGGGTGCGCAGGTCGTGGCCCACGGCCGACAGCAGCGCGGTGCGCAGCTTGCTGGTGTCGGCCTCGCGCTGGGCTTGCGCCGTCTCGGCGGCCATCCGCTGCTGGCGCAGCGCGACGAGCGCTTGGCCCGCGGCGGCTTCCAGCACCGTGCGGTCCGCGGCGGGCAGCGGGCGGCCGCCCGGGAGGTGCAGCACGAGATGCGCGTCCCCGGTGACCTCGATGTCCACATCGGACTCTTCGGGCCGCGAGTGCGGCGGGGAGCCGGCGGAGGCGGCCACGTGCCAGCCATCCGCCCGTTCCAGCAGCGCCGCGGAGGACAAGCCGAAGTTCTCCACCAGCTTCTCCAGCAGGCGCGGCAACGGATCGGAGTGCGTGAGCGCGGTGCGCGCGTAGGAAGCCAGCAGCGCGGCCTCGGTCCGCGCGCGGGCGGCGCGCTCCGCCAGCCGTGCCGCGCGGTCCACCACGACCGCCACCATCAGGCCCGCACCGATCATGCCGAGCACGGTGACCAGGACTTCCGGTCTGCTGACCGCGAGCGAATACCGGGGCTCGGCGAAGAAGAAGTTCAGCAGACCGCCCGCGAACAACGCGGCGGTCAACGCCGGAGCGACACCTCCGACGAGTGCGACCACGACCGTCGCCAGGAAATAGCCCACCACGTCCACGGACAGCTCGAAATCGCCGAGCAGCGCGCTCAGCGCGGTGATCAGCGCGGGCAGCAGGAACGCCAGCGCCCAACCCCACGCGCGCCGGAGGAACGACAAGGGGTTGCGGGCCGCCCGACGCGCCCGGCCGTGACCGGAATGGGCGTGGGTGACCATGTGCACGTCGATCGAGCCGGAACGCTGCACCACCGTGGAGCCGATCCCCTCGTCCAGCACGCGCGCCCAGCGGGAACGCCGGGACGTGCCGAGGACGAGCTGGGTGGCGTCGGCGCCGCGGGCGAACTCCAGCAGCGCCTCCGGCACGTCGTCGCCGACCACGCTGTGGAAGCTCGCACCCACGTCATCGGCCACGCGGCGGGCACCGGCGAGTCCGGCGGGGGACGCTCCGGCGAGTCCGTCGCCGCGCAGCACGTGCACGACCTGGAGGTCCGCGCCAGCGCGGGCGGCGATGCGGCGGGCGCGGCGGATCAGCGTCTCGCTCTCCGGGCCGCCGGTGATCGCCACGACCACCCGCTCCCGCGCCTCCCACGTGGCGGTGATGTGCCGCTCCCGGCGGTAGCGGCGCAGCGCCACGTCCACCTGGTCGGCCAGCCACAGCAGCGCAAGCTCGCGCAGCGCGGTGAGATTCCCGGTGCGGAAGTAGTTGCCCAGCGCGGCGTCCACCCGGTCGGCGGCGTAGACGTTGCCGTGCGCCAAGCGGCGTCGCAGCGCCTCCGGGGTGATGTCGGCCAACTCGACCTGCTCGGCGCTGCGGACCACCTCGTCCGGGACGGTTTCGCGCTGGCGGATCCCGGTGATCGCCTCCACCACGTCGTTGAGGCTTTCCAAGTGCTGCACGTTGACCGTGGACAGCACGGTGATCCCGGCGTCGAGGAGTTCGTCGATGTCCTGCCAGCGCTTGGTGTTGCGGGAGCCGGGCGCGTTGGTGTGCGCCAGCTCGTCCACGACTGCGACGTCGGGCGCGCGGGCGAGCACGGCATCGAGGTCCATGTCGGTGACATCGACGCCGCGGTGCGCGGCGCGGCGGCGCGGGACCTCTTCGAGGCCGTGCAGCAGGCGCCGGGTCTGCTCGCGGCCGTGCGTCTCGACCAGGCCCACGACGACGTCGGTGCCGCGTTCCGAACGGCGGTGCGCCTCGCCGAGCATCGCGTACGTCTTGCCCACGCCGGGTGCCGCACCGAGGTAGATGCGCAGCTCACCACGCTGCTTGCCGCTGTTCACCACCCCATCCTCCTACGCCTCGGTGGTAATAGCGCTTGATCAACGGTTGCAAATTTTCGTCAGTGGTGTCGCGCGGCCGCGTTGAGTTCGGGAACGTTGACGGAACGTTCGGCCAGCACGCCGCCGGACGTGGACTGCGCGATGAGGCGGTGCAGCGCCGCTTCCGGGATGCCGGTCACGCGGGCCACGCGCGGAACCTGCAGTGCGGCGTAAGCGGGACTGATGCCCGGGTCGACGCCACTGGCCGAAGCGGTCACCGCGTCGGGCGGAACCGCTTGCGGGACAACGCCTTCCCGGGCGGCCACGGCGTTGCGGCGCTGCTGCACGGCGTCGAGCAGTTCCGCGTTGCCGCCCGCGAGGTTGCTGCCGCCCGTGCTCGCCGGATCGCCCGACCCGACCGGGTCCGGCGCCGAAGCCGACGGCCGGGTGTGGAAGAACGGGTCGCGCGCCGGATCCGCCGGCACCGGGTCCACCCCGATCAGCGACGAGCCGACGACCCGGCCGCCGGCCATCAGCGGTGCACCCTCCGCGTGCTGTTCCAGTCCCGGCAACCGGCTCACGCCCCACACCGCCAGCGGATACCCGATTCCCAGCAGCACGGTCGCCACCAGCAGCACCTTGAGCCCGGTCACGGTTTGCCGCCACAACGTCCACACCACGACGCCATCCCTTCCACAACAACGGATTTCTCCGCGAGTGAACGGACGTTTGGCCCACTAGCTTGGTCGAACAGGCCGTTCACTCGCGGCAGCCATGCAATCAGCCGAAGCCGGGCAACAACCGGATCAGCAGGTCGATCAGCCAGATGCCCGCGAACGGGGCGAGGACGCCGCCGACGCCGAACAGCAGCAGGTTCCGGCGCAGCAGCGCGGCCGCGCCGGACGGCCGGTAGCGCACTCCGCGCAGCGCCAGCGGGATCAGCGCCACGATGACCAGCGCGTTGAAGATCACCGCGGACAGGATCGCGGAGTCCGGCGTCGCCAGCTGCATCACGTTCAACCGCCCCAGCTGCGGGTGGATCGCGACGAACAGCGCGGACAGGATCGCGAAGTACTTCGCCAGATCGTTGGCGATGCTGAACGTCGTCAACGCCCCGCGCGTGATCAGCAGCTGCTTGCCGATCCGCACCACCTCGATCAGCTTCGTCGGGTCGGAATCCAGGTCGACCATGTTCCCGGCCTCCTTGGCCGCGGCCGTCCCGCTGTGCATCGCCACCCCGACATCGGCCTGCGCGAGCGCGGGCGCGTCGTTGGTGCCGTCCCCGGTCATCGCGACCAGCCGCCCGCCGCGTTGCTCGCGGCGGATGAACTCCAGCTTGTCCTCCGGTTTCGCCTCGGCCAGGTGGTCGTCCACCCCGGCTTCGGCGGCGATGGCCGCTGCGGTGAGCGCGTTGTCGCCGGTGACCATGACCGTGCGCACGCCCATCGCGCGCAGTTCCGCGAACCGCTCGGCGATGCCCGGCTTGACCACATCGGACAACCGGAGCACGCCGAGCACCCGGGCCCGCCCACCGGCGCGTTCGGCGACCGCGAGCGGCGTTCCGCCCTGCCGCGAGATCTCCTCCGCGATCGTGTCCACTTCGGACGATTCGATGCCGGCCCACGCGCACACCGCAGCGACCGCACCCTTGCGGACCTCCCGGCCGTCGAGGTCGATCCCGCTCATCCTGGTCCGCGCGGAGAACGGCACGACGACACCGGCAGGCTCCCCGGCCTCGATCCCGAACCGCTCGCGGCAGAACTCGACGACGCTGGCGCCCTCCGGCGTCGGGTCGGCGAGGCTGCAAAGCCGCGCCGCCGCGGCGAGTTCGGCCGCGGTGACCGCTGCGACCGGCGACAGCTCGGTCGCCTGCCGGTTGCCGAAGGTGATCGTGCCGGTCTTGTCCAGCAGCAACGTGTCCACGTCCCCGGCGGCCTCCACGGCGCGGCCGGACTTGGCCAGCACGTTGCGCCGCACCAGCCGGTCCATGCCCGCGATGCCGATCGCCGAGAGCAGCGCGCCGATCGTGGTCGGGATCAGGCATACCAGCAACGCTGCCAACGTGCTCACCGGCAGCAGCGAACCGGAGTAGGCGGCCATCGGCTGCAACGCCGGCACCGCCAGCAGGAAGATCACCGTGAGCGTGCACAGCAGGATCGTCAGCGCGATCTCGTTCGGCGTCCGCTGCCGCTTCGCGCCTTCGACCAGCGAGATCATCCGGTCCACGAAGGTCTCGCCGGGCGCGGTGCTCACCCGCACCACGATCCGGTCGGACAGCACGGTGGTGCCCGCGGTGACGGCCGAGCGATCACCGCCGGACTCCCGGATCACCGGGGCCGATTCGCCGGTGATCGCCGATTCGTCGACGGTGGCGATCCCGTCGACCACGTCGCCGTCACCGGGGATCTGCTCGCCCGCTTCGACCACGACGCGATCGCCGACGCGGAGTTCGGCGCCGGGCACCCGCTGCTCGCCGTGCTGGGTGAGCAGCCGCGCGACCGCCTCGGATTTGGTGCGGCGCAACGATTCCGCCTGCGCGCGACCACGTCCCTCGGCGACGGCCTCGGCGAGGTTCGCGAACAGCACGGTCAACCACAGCCACACCGCCACCGCGATGTCGAACGCGCTCGGCTCGGCGACGCTCAGCACCGTCACCAGCGCCGAACCCGCCCACACCACGAACATCACGGGATTTTTGAGCTGATGGCGCGGGTCCAGCTTGCGCAGCGCCTCCGGCATCGAACCCCACAGCTGCCGCGGGCCGAACGCCGCGGGAGCACTCCGAACCGGTGCTTCTCCGCGTTCCAGGACGGTCATGACAGCGCCTCCGCGATCGGGCCGAGCGCCAACGCTGGCGCGAACGTCAACGCGCTGACGAGCACGACGGTGCCGCCGAGCAGGCCGGCGAACAGCGGGCCTCCGGTGGGCAGCGTTCCGGCGGTGGGCGGCATCCGCTGCTGCCGCGCGAGCGAACCGGCGAGCATCAGCACCGCCAGCATCGGCACGAGTCGCCCCAGCAGCATCGCCAACGCCAGCGTGGCCTGGAAGAAGTCACCGGTCGCGGTGAGACCGGCGAAGGCGCTGCCGTTGTTGTTCGCCGCCGAGGCGTAGGCGTAGAGGACTTCGGACAGGCCGTGCGGGCCCGGATTCGCCATGGCGTCCGACGTGGACGGAAGTGCGACGGCGGTGCCCGCGCCGAGCAGCACCAGCGCCGGCATCACCAAGGTCGACAGCGCGGCGGCGGTGATCTCGCGGCGGCCGAGCTTCTTGCCCAGGTACTCCGGCGTGCGCCCTACCATCAGCCCGGCGAGGAACACCGCGAGCACGGCCACCACCAGGATCCCGTACAACCCGGCGCCGACACCGCCCGGCGCCACCTCGCCGAGCAGCATGTTCAGCAGCACGACGCCGCCGCCGAGGCCGGTGAAGCTGTCGTGCATCGAGTTCACCGCGCCCGTCGAAGTGCCGGTGGTGGCGACCGCGAACAGCGCCGACAGGTATGGGCCGAAACGGGCTTCCTTGCCCTCCCAGGCACCGCCTGCCGCCAGCGCCGCCTGGCCGTTCGGGTGCGCCTCCGCCCACCACGTGACCGCGAGCGACACCAGCAGCAACACCGCCATCACCGACAACAGCACCCGGCCTTGCCGCCGATCGCCGGCCATCGTGCCGAAAGCACGGGTGAGGCTCACCGGGATGACCAGGATCAGGAAGATCTCCACGAGGTTGGTGGCACCGCTCGGGTTCTCCAGCGGATGCGCGGAGTTCGCGTTGAGCACGCCGCCGCCGTTGGTGCCCAGTTCCTTGATCGCCTCCTGGCTCGCGATCGGGGCGGTCGCGATCACCTGCTCCCGCCCGTCGAGCCCGACAGCGACCAGGGCGGGCGCGAAGGTCATCGCGACGCCCAGCGCCACCAGCAGCACCGCCGCCACAGCCGCGATCGGCAGCAACACCCGCACGACACCCCGGATCAGGTCGACCCAGAAGTTGCCGATGCGGTCGGTACCGGAGCGGGTGAAACCGCGAACCAGCGCGACCGCGACGGCCATCCCGACCGCTGCGGAGAGGAAGTTCTGCACCGTCAACCCCCCCATCTGCACCGCGTGCCCGATGACCTGCTCCGGCACGTAGGACTGCCAGTTCGTGTTCGTCGCGAAGCTGACGGCGGTGTTGAACGCCATCGCCGGTTGCACGGAGCCGCGCCCGAAGTTCAGCGGCAGCAGCGGTTGCAGCCGTTGCATCAGGTACAGCAGCACGATCGACGCGAACGAAAGACCGAGAACTCCGGCCGCGTACGTCGTCCACCGCTGCCCGGAATCGCCGTCGATCCGCAGCAGCCGGTAAAACGCCCGTTCCACCCGCCAGTGCCCGCGATCGGTGTAGACGCGGGCCAGGTAGTCGCCGAACGGACGATGCACCGCGACCAGCGCCAGCACCAGCAGCACGAGCTGGGCGAACCCGGCGGTCGGCATCAGAACCTCCCCGGCCGGATCAACGCGACCAACAAGTAGGCGACGAGCAGCAACGCGAGCACTCCGCCCGCGACGTTGGCCGCGATCACAACCGCTCCAAACCGCGCAGGATCAGCGCCAGCACGAGGAATCCGCCGATCAACAACGATGCGAAGGCCAGATCCGCCACCGCGAGGCTCCTTCGGCTCCGGGCGCCCCGGTGGCGCCCGCCGTCTTCCACCCAAGCCCGCCGCGGTCCGGCCGGACAGCTTCATGACGCGGTCTTGACGCCACCTCCGGGCACTTTGACGCGGTGTTGATGCTGCGTTGGGCACGGCGGACATACATCGCGTCACCGGCTCCGGCCCCGATTGTTTCGGGTGTTTTGCCTGGTAAGCGAGTTATATCCGTGGGAGATCTCACGTCGCCTCACCTGGATGTTTGGTTTCCACGATGCAACGATCTCGTTAACTTGGCTAAGTAAACACCTCCGCGAAGGGAGCACAGCGATGTGCGGAATCTCCGGCTGGATCGACTTCCGCCGAGACCTGACCCGGGAACAGCCCGTGATCGACGCGATGTGCGAGACCATGGCCTGCCGCGGGCCGGACGACTCGGGCACCTGGGTCCAACCGCACGCCGCCCTCGGGCACCGCAGGCTCGCGATCATCGACCTGCCCGGCGGGACCCAGCCGATGGAGGTCCAGACCCCCGACGGCAAGGTCGGCATGGTCTACAGCGGCGAGGCGTACAACTTCTCCGAGCTGCGCGGTGAACTCCGCCGCCGCGGGCACCACTTCGACACCGACAGCGACACCGAGGTCGTGCTGCACGGCTACCTGGAGTGGGGCGCCGACGTCGCCGAGAAGCTCAACGGCATGTACGCCTTCGCCATCTGGGACACCCGGACCGAGCAGCTGCTGCTGATCCGCGACCGGATGGGCATCAAGCCGCTGTACTACCAGCCCACCGAGAACGGCGTGCTGTTCGGCTCGGAGCCGAAGGCGATCCTGGCCAACCCCGAGGTCGACAAGGTCGTCGACGCCGACGGGCTGCGCGAGCTGTTCTCCTTCACCAAGTCCCCCGGCAAGGCCGTGTGGCAGGGCATGCACGAGGTCAAGCCCGGCACCATCGTCACCTTCGACCGCAACGGCCTGCGCGAGCACACCTACTGGCAGCTCGACGTCGCCGAGCACACCGACGGGCAGGACGCCAGCGTCGGGCACGTGCGCGAACTGCTCGACGACATCGTCGCCCGCCAGCTCGTCGCCGACGTGCCGCGCTGCGTGCTGCTGTCCGGCGGGCTGGACTCCAGCGCGCTGACCGCGCTGTCCGCGCAACAGCTGCGCGAGCAGGGCGAGACGGTGCGCAGCTTCGCGGTCGACTTCGTCGGCCAGACCGAGAACTTCGTGCCCGACCCGGTGCGCGACACCCCGGACGGGCCGTACGTGCAGGACGTGCACAAGCACGTCGGCTCCGAGCACAAGGACATCGTGCTCGATCCGCAGTCGCTGGCCGACCCGGCGGTGCGCCGCGCCGCAGTGGCCTCCCGGGACCTGCCGATGGGGCTCGGCGACATGGACAACTCGCTGTTCCTACTGTTCAAGAAGATCCGCGAGCACTCCACGGTGGCGCTGTCCGGCGAGTCCGCCGACGAGGTCTTCGGCGGCTACAAGTGGTTCCACGACCCGCAGGTGCAGCAGGCAAACACCTTCCCGTGGCTGGCGTTCGGGATGGCCCGGCACGCCCAGAGCGACGGCAACGAGGTCCTCAACCCCGGCATCGCGCAGCGGCTGGACATCCCCGGCTACATCCAGTCCGAGTACGACCAGGCCGTGGCGGCCATGCCGCGCAAGGAGACCGACAGCCCGTTCGAGGCCAAGATGCGGGAGATCTGCTACCTGCACCTGACCCGGATGGTGCGCAGCCTGCTGGACCGCAAGGACCGGCTGAGCATGGCGGTCGGGCTGGAGGTCCGGGTGCCGTTCTGCGACCACCGGCTGGTGGAGTACGTGTTCAACACGCCCTGGTCGCTGAAGACGTTCGACGACCGGGAGAAGAGCCTGCTGCGGCACGCCACCTCCGACGTGCTGCCGAAGTCGGTGGTGGACCGGGTGAAGAGCCCGTATCCGTCCACTCAGGACCCGAAGTACGCGGGTGAGCTGCAGAAGCAGGTCGCCGACCTGCTCTCGACCGGGGACCGGTCGCTGGAGCTGATGAACGAGCAGTGGGCGCGGTCCGCGGTCCGGCTCGATCCGTCCGAAGTGGACACCAACACGCGGAACATGTTCGAGCGGATCCTCGACGTGTCCCAGTGGTTCGACCTGCACAACCCGACCATCAAGGTCTGAGCGAAGCCCGAGTGAGCGGACCGTTCGCCCGGCAAGATTGGTCGAACGGTCCGCTCACTTCGCGCACATCCGCGCGCGGAACTCCCCGACACTCCCGAGTCGCCACTCGATCAGCGGAACTGCTCTCGGAGTGAACGGCCTGTTGGTCCCAATAGATTGGGCAAACGGTCCGTTCACTCATGGAGGAACAGCGTGCTCAGCTCAGCGGGATGAGCAGGCGGAAAGTGCTGCCGCCGGAGGGGTTCGCGGCGAGTTCGACGCGGCCGTTGTGCGCCTCGGCGATCGCGGCGGTGATCGCCAGGCCGAGGCCGGTGCCGCCCTCGGAACGCTCCCGGCCGTCGTCGACCCGGTAGAACCGGTCGAAGATGCGGCGGGCGTGCTCCGGCGCGATGCCCGGGCCGCGGTCGCTGATCGAGACCACGCCCATCGCCGTGGCCGGCTCGACCGGCGCCCCCGCACCGACCGCGTCCGAGTCGTCCACCGCACCGTGCTCGACCTCGATCCGCACCGGCGTGCCGGGCGTGGTGTGCACCAGCGCGTTCGTCGTGAGGTTCGTCAGCACCTGGCGCAGCCGGTGCCCGTCGCCGAGCACCCGCACCGGGCGCTCCGGCACGACCAGCTCGATGTCCCGATCGCCGTCGCGGACCCGCGCGTCCCCCGCCACGTCGCGCGCCAACGGCACCAGGTCCACGTCCACCAGGTCGACGGAACGCTCGCGGTCCAGCCGGGCCAGCAGCAGCAGGTCCTCCACCAGATCGCTCATCCGCACGGCCTCGCCTTCGATGCGGGACATCATCATCCGCACCGTCTCCGCGTCCGGGTCCTCGCTGCGCCGGTAGAGCTCGGCGAAACCGCGGATCGAAGTCAGCGGGGTGCGCAGCTCGTGCGAAGCGTCCGCGACGAACCGGCGCAACCGGTGCTCGGACTGCTCCCGCTGCTGCAACGCGGAAGTGAGGCGGCCGAGCATCGTGTTCAGCGCCGCGCCCAGCCGGCCCGTCTCGGTGCCCGGGTCCTGGTCCGGGATGCGCCGGTCCAGCTCGCCGGTGGCGATGGCGTCGGCGGTGTGCTCGATCCGGGTCAGCGGCCGCAGCCCCAGCCGCACCGTCACCAACGCGGCCACCACCAGCACCGCCACCACGACCGCGCCGACGCCCAGCTCGATGAACATCAGCAGCTGCAACGGGATGCCGACGTTGTCGGTGGTCAGCGCCAGCGCCCGCACGCTCCCGTCCGGCAGCGTCACCGTGCGCACCCGCCAGTTCGCGCCGCCGAGGCTGTCCGGCACGGTCGCGAACTCGTGCTCCAGATCGGAGGGGTGGATCACCGGGCGCTTCGGGTCGCTCGCGGAAGGCCCGTCGATGCGCACCAGCCTGCCGTCCGCGTCGAACAGCAACACCCGGAAGTCCGTGGGCAACCAGTCCGGCTTGTCGTGCGGATCGCGCTGCCCCGGTGGCGGCCCCGGCGGCGGGCGGCCGTGCTCCCACGGGCGGGACATCTCCCGCAGCCGGTCGTCGAGCCGGTCCATCAGGGACTTCTTGAGCATCACCTGGTTGGCGAACCCCATGGCCAGCAGGCCCGCCACGGTCGCGCCGATCAGCACCAGCAGCAGCCGGCCGCGCAGCGTCCGCGGCAGCAAGCGCTTCAGCATCGTTCCTCCGGCGGGATCCGGAGCACGTAGCCGACGCCGCGGATGGTGTGGATCAGCGCGGGCTGCACGAAATCGACCTTGCGGCGCAGGTAGCTGATGTAGGACTCGACGATCCGGCTGTCCCCGCCGAACTCGTAGTTCCACACCCGGTCCAGGATCTGGGTCTTGCTGACCACCTTCTCCGCGTTGATCAGCAGGTAGCGCAGCAGCTTGAACTCGGTCGGCGAGAGGTTCACCAGCTTGTCCGACCGGCGCACCTCGTAGGTCTCCTCGTCCAGCTCCAGGTCGTGGTAGTGCAGCCGCGAATCGGGCTCGGCGAGCTGCGCGGGCTGGGCGCGGCGCAGAATCGCGCGCAGCCGCAGCACCACCTCGTCGAGGCTGAACGGTTTCGTCACGTAGTCGTCGCCGCCCGCGGTGAGCCCGGCGATGCGGTCCTCCACCGAGTCGCGCGCGGTCAGGAACAGCACCGGCACGGCATCGCCGCCGGTGCGGAGCCTGCGGGCCACCGCGAAGCCGTCCTGGTCCGGCAGCATCACGTCCAGCACCACGATGTGCGGGCGGAAATCGCTCGCTGCGCTGAGCGCCTCGGCGCCGCTTGCCGCGCCCTGCACCTCGAAGCCGCTCAGCCGGAGGGCGGCGGTGAGCAGTTCCAGGATGTTGGGTTCGTCGTCGACGACCAGCACGCGCGCCGAGGGCGTCTTTCCATCTTCCACTTGGCCAGGGTCTCTCACTCGTCTGAGCAGTCGCTGAACGGACGCTGGGAACCCGCCGGACGCCGCCGCGAGCACGCGCGTTCTCCCGGAGTGAACGGACCCGTTCACCAATCCAGCCGGACCAACAGGCCGTTCACTCCGGGATGCGTTGCGCTGATCGGATGGCGTGCGGGCGTGTCGGCGCGCCTCTCGTAGCGCGCGTGAAGGTCCCCTTTGCCCGGTGCACGGGAGTCGGGCGGAGGAGACCCGCACTTCGGCGGGGTTAGGAGCGGCAGTCGTAGAGCTGGGTGGAGTTGCTGCCCATCTCGTCGGACTCGGTGGTGGCGCCGTAGGTCGCCGGGGGTACCTCGGTGCAGTTCTGCTGCACCCATTGCTGGCGTTCGGTGCGCTTTTCGCCGCCGGGGCCTTGGGAGCGCTGCGCGCCGGGGCCATTCTGATCAGAGGCGCCCTGACTGTGACCGCCCTGACTGTGACCGCCCTGACCGGGCGGGCCCTGCTTGCCCGAACCGCCGGGGCCGCCGGGGCCGCCACCGGGGCCGCCGCCGAGCTGGACGAAGCCGAGCTGGCCGGTGCTCTTCCACTCCGTGAGCTGCTGCACCGACGGGGCGTCGTCGCTGCCCATGAACCCGCCCATGCCGACAGCGGGCAGCTCGCTGTTGATCAGGTAGGAGGCGGCGCCGTGCGAACCGCCCTCGACCGCCAGCGGAACCTCCCGGTCACCGGCGTTGCCGGAGACGTAGGCGAGCAGCGACTTCTGCTCCGCGCTGAGCGATTCCTCGCCGCCGGGGCCGCCGGACATCCCGCCGCGCCGCCCGGGACCGTCGCCGCCGCCCTGCTTGCCGTCCTGGCCTTGCCGACCCGAACCGGGCTGGCCCGACCCCGGCTGGCCCGAACCGGACTGCCCCGGATCAGCCTGCCCCGGTCCGGACATCCCGGGCGGACCGCCCCCACCGGGCCCCATGCCGCTGGACGGCCCGGCCATCGGATTGGCCCCGCCCATGCCGCTCTCCCCCGAGGCCGCGGCCGCCACCGACCACACGCTCGGCACCACGAGCGCCGCGGCCAGCGACAACGTCAACGCGACCTTGCCGAGCGCGGCCCGGCTCCGCCCGAGCAGCAACGCCGCCAACGCGAGCACGCCGAAACCGATCGCCAGGTACGCGGCCCAGACGTTCCACTCCGGATCGCGGTGAACGAGCACCACCGCCCAAACGACCGTGAGCAGCACGCCGACCGGCAGCAGCAGCCAGGTTTTCCCTTGCGGCGCCCGGTAAGCGCGCCATGCTGCGACGATCCCCGCGCCCGCGACCGCACCGATCGCCGGAGCCAGCATCGTCGTGTAATAGGGATGCATCGTGCCCTGGGCGAAGCTGAACATGAACCAGATCAGCACCAGCCAGCCACCCCACAGCAACCAACCCGCCGCGCGCTTGCGGTCGAACGGCTCACCCGCCCGCCGCCGCAGCACGGCACCGACCACGACGGCGATCAGCACCAGCGCGCACAGCGGCATCAGCCAGCTGATCTGTCCCGCGAGCTTTTCGTTGGCGAAGCGCAGGATTCCGGCCTCGCCGGAGAAGCCGCCACCGGGCCCACCGCCCGGACCGCCGCCACCGCCGCCGTTGCCCTCGCCGCCGAGGATTCGGCCGAATCCGTTGTAGCCGAGGATGAGGTCCAGTGCGGAGCCGTCTTCGCTGCCGCCGATGTAGGGCTTGGGGTCGGGCCACAGCATGGTTGCCGCGACCCACCAGAACGACGACACCAGCACGGTCGCTGCTGCGATGGCCAAATCGGCGATGCGTCGTGTCCACGAGGTCTCGCGGCCCACGAGGTAGACCGCGATGAACACTGGCAGCACCATCCAGGCCTGCAGCATTTTGGTGAGGAAGCCGCAGCCGATCAGCGCGGCCGAGGCTGCCAGCCACCAGCTGGCCCGCGAGGCACGCTCCGCTGACAAGGCCCTGGTCAGTGCGTAGGCCGCGGCGACGACCAGTAGCACCAGCAGGGTGTCCGGGTTGTTGTCCTGGTTGATCGCCACGGTGATCGGGGTGAGCGCCATGACCAGCGCCGCCAGCAGCGCCGCGTGCTCACCCGCCCATCGCCGCACGGTGCGGTGCAGCAGGAACACGGCCGCGACTCCGGCCAGCACTTGCGGCAGCAGCATCGCGACTTTGTTGTAGCCGAGCAGCAGCACCGAGATCACTTGAACCCACAGCGCCATCGGCGGTTTGTCCACTGTGACCACTCCGACCGGGTCGAAGGAGCCGAAGAAGAAGTTCTCGAAGCTCTGCGACATCGATTTGACGGCCGCGGAGTAGTAGCTGTTGCCCCAGGAATCGCCGATTCCCCACGCGTAGAGGGCGCCGGCGAGCAGGCAGATCGCCGCCAGTGCCGCCGGTTGCCACCGGCTGCGGTGTGCGGCGTCGGCCGCGCCCGCGGTGGGCGCGCCGAGTACGGCCGTGGTGGTCATGCTGTTTCCTTTTCGCTCATCGAGGCGGTCTCCGCCCCGTTTCCAGCAGCGGGGTTTCCGGCGGGGTTGTCGGCGGCGGGCCGGAACACCCACGAGCGCAGCAGCACGAACCGCAGCGCCGTACCGACCACCGAGGACACGATCAACACGAGAACTTCCAGCCATCGCGAGGAATCCGGCGCCGCCGCGTCCAGCCACAGCAGCGCACCGGAGGTCACGACGTAATACAGGACGAACACGATCAGCCCTTGCAGGTGCACGCGGCCGGAGGCGGCGGCGCGCCCGACGAAGGTGAACCGGCGATTCGCCTCGGTGTTCCACAGCGTCGTCACGGTCAGCGCCACCAGGTTCGCCAGCAGCGGTGGCCACCAGCTGCGCAGCAGCGCGTACAGCACCGAGGTGACCACAGTGGACACGATGCCGATCAGCCCGAACGAGAACAGCTGCCACAGCAACCCGTTCTCCCGCTCGGCCAGCACCGCCTGCGGATGCTCGGCGCGCGGCTCGGGCCTGCGCGGCAGCCCGGTCACCGTCGCGGCACCGGTCACCTTCGCGCGGGCGACCCGCAGCAGCCCGGCGAGGTCGTCGGTGGCGGTCTTGGTGACGTTGACGCGGGTGTCGACGTCCTCCACCCAGTCCACCGGCACCTCGTGCACCCGCAGACCGTTGTGCTCGGCCAGCAGCAACAACTCCGTGTCGAAGAACCACGCATCGTCGTGCACCTGGGCCAGCAGCGGACGCACCACATCGGTGCGGGCGGCCTTGAAGCCGCACTGCGCGTCGGAGAACCGCGCGCCGTGCGTCCAGTGGATCACCTTGTTGTACGCGCGGGAGATCATTTCCCGCTTGGTCCCGCGCACGGTCCGCGAACCCGGCGCCAGCCGCGACCCGACCGCCAGGTCCGAATGACCGTTGACCAGCGGCGCCACCAGCGGCAACAGCGCGTCCAGCCCGGTCGAGAGGTCCACGTCCATGTAGACCACCACGTCCGCGTCGCTGTAGCCCCAAGCGGTGCGCAACGCCAAACCACGGCCCTTGCGGTCCAAATGCAGCACTCGCACGTTCGGGATCGTCTCGGCGAGTTCGTTCGCCACCCGCAGCGTGCCGTCCGTGCTCGCGTTGTCCACGACCGTGATCGACCAATCGAACGGGAAATCCCGCCTCAAGTGCTCCCCCAGCACCTGCAAGCAGCCGGGCAGGGACCGCTCCTCGTTGTAGACCGGTATCACCAGGTCGACCGTGGCCGTCGCGCGCGGCGCAGTGCCCCGCCGCGCGGTCTCGACACTTCCATGCGGCATCACGTTCATTCCTCTCCCGCTCGTAGCTCGCGGCCGGCACCGATGGCGACCCGTGCTCCATGAAGCACGGCCGGGTTGTCCAGGACCTCGGAACGAAATGGGAGTTGGCTGGGAATCGGCGGGCCGCCGCGGGCACGCGCCCCGCGGCACCGCTGCGCACCGGGGCGGCCGGGCGCTGGATCGATCGCGGGATTCCCACCGGGTTCCCAGCCGGTTCCCAGCTTCGCGCGGCACCGTCGGGCCGCAACGGCGAGCGGAGGAGAAGTGTTGAGCAATCCGGAACGGTCTCGCGCAGCCCGGCTCGTGCTGGGCGAGGTCACCGATCCGCCCTGGGCACGGCCCGCGTTGATCGGAGTGCTCGCGCTGGCCGCGGTGCTCGGCACGTGGGCGCTGTCGATCAACGAGTGGGCGAACACCTACTACTCGGCGACCGTGCTGGGCATGACCCAGAGCTGGAAGGCGTTCTTCTTCGGCGCGGTGGACGCGGGCTCGTTCATCACGGTGGACAAGCCGCCGCTGGCGCTGTGGGTGCAGGCGCTGTCGGCCCGGATGTTCGGGTTCAACACGTGGAGCCTGCTGGTGCCGCAGGCCATCGCCTCGGTGCTGACGGTGTGGGTCGTGCACCACGTGGTGCGGCGCGCGTTCGGCCACGTGGCGGGGCTGCTGGCGGCGCTGGTGCTGGCGGTGACTCCGATCGCGGTGGTCATGGCGCGGCACAACAACCCGGACGCGCTGCTGGTGCTGCTGGGCGCGCTGGCGCTGTGGGCGGCGTCCAACGCGATCCGCTCCGGAAGGCTGCTGCCGCTGGTGTGGTGCGCCGTCGCGGTCGGGCTCGCGTTCAACGTGAAGATGCTGCAGGCGTACTTCGTGCTTCCGGTGATCGCGGTGGTGTACCTGGTGGCCGGGAAACCGCGCTGGACGCGGAAGTTGCGGGATCTCGGTGTGGCCACGGCCGTGCTGGCGGTGGTGAGCGCGTCCTGGATGGTCGCCGTGGACGCGACGCCCGCCGATGCGCGGCCGTACGTCGGCGGCAGCACCGACAACACCGTGCGTGAGCTGCTGCTCGGCTACAACGGCCTCGGCCGCGTCTTCGGGCAGGAGCACATCGCTTCGCCCGGGATGATGGGCGGTGGGCCGGGTGGTCCCGGCGGACCCGGTGGGATGCCTGGGCAGATGCCGCCCGGCGGACCGGGCGGGCCCGGTGGCGGTAGTCCCGGTGGTCCCGGTGGCGGGCCTGGTGGCGGCGGTCCCGGCTCGGACGAAGGCAGCTTGACCAGGCTCGTCAGCGGCCAGGTCGCCGGGCAGATCGCCTGGCTGTTCCCGCTTGCCGCGTTCGGCACCGTCGCGACGCTGGTCTACCTGCGCGGGCGCCCGCGCAAGGACGCGCAGCGCGCGGATTTCCTGCTCTGGGCCGGAACTCTGCTGGTGACGGCCGCGGTGTTCAGCTTCGCCTCCGGCATCTGGCACCCGTACTACACCGTGGCGCTGGCGCCTCCGCTGGCAGCCGTAGTCGGCATGGGCGTGGTGAGCATGGCCCGGTTGTACCGCGTCTCGTCCTGGTGGGGCGCGCTGTTCCCGTTGTCGGTCGGCTGCACCGGGGTGTGGTGCGGGTATTTGCTCTCCGGCTCCGATTTCCTGCCGTGGCTGCCGCCGGTGGTCGCGGTGCTCACGGCGGTGTCGGTCGGCGTGCTCGGGCTGATGCTGACGTTCACGCGCCAGCGGCGGATGCGCAGGGCGAAACTGCTGGTCGCGGCAGGAACGGCGGGTCTGGTGGCGATGCTGTCCGGGCCGATGTCCTACGCGCTGACTCCGCTGAGCGAACCGGTGCAGTCGACCTTCCCCAGCGCGGGACCGTCCGGCGGCGGTCCGAGTGGTCCGGGCGGTCCGGGACGAGGCCGCGGCCCGATGTCGGACGGTTCGCAGGCCCGGCGGGCGCAGAACCCTCCCGGACAGCACGGCCCGAGCGCGCCGAACTCCCCCAGCCTGGACGGCGGATCGCCGAATGCCCAATCACCGGGCCAGAAATCCCGCCGTGGCGGCCCGGGCGGCAGCAGCGAACTACCCGACTCCGCGGTGCGCTACCTGACCGCCCGGCACCACGGCGAAACCTGGCTCGTGGCCACCGTCGGCGCCATGGTGGCCGCACCGGTCATCCTGCGAACCGGCGAGCCGGTGATGGCCGTCGGCGGCTACAACGGCAACGACCCGGCGCCCACAGTGGACGAACTCCGGCGATACGTCCGCGACGGCGAACTTCGCTTCGTGTGGACCGACGGGACATCCGGCGTCCGCAGCATGGGCGGCGAGGTCGACACCCGGGTAGTCGACGAGTCGATGGGCTGGGTCGCCGCGCACTGCACCGCCGTGGCTCCCGCCGAATACGGCGGAACGGAGCCGGTTCCGACGGGCGAAACGCGGCTCTACGACTGCGCGAAGCCGCGCTGATGAACCGCCGGAGCATCCTGCGGATCACCGCCGCACTGCTGCTGGTGCTGTCCGCGACCGGATCCGCCGCACCCCGGGAACCCGTTGCGGCGCAACAACTTCCGGTTTTCCCGGCGGAAACTCCGCCGATGGGCTGGAACAGCTGGAACACCTTCGGCTGCGACATCGACGAGGCCAAGGTCCGGCGCGCCGCCGACGCCCTGGTGCGCTCGGGGATGCGCGACGCCGGCTACCGGAACGTGGTCGTGGACGACTGCTGGTACGAACCGCAGCGCGACACGGCCGGGAACCTGCGCGCCGACCGCGCACGCTTCCCGAGCGGAATGGCCGCCCTCGGCGACTACCTGCACTCCCGGGGCCTGCGATTCGGCCTCTACATGTCGCCGAACGTGCGCACCTGCGCGCAATTCACCGGCGCCTACCCGGGAAGCACCGGCAGCGGCGACCGCGAGCTCGGCGACGCCCGGACCTTCGCCGCCTGGGGCGTGGACTACCTGAAGTACGACTGGTGCCACGGCGCAGGTTCCACCCGCACCGCCCGCGCCGCGTTCACCACGATGCGCGACGCGCTGGCCGCCACCGGCAGGCCGATCACCTACAGCATCAACCCGAACAGCAATTTTCCCGGCGTACCGGGAGAAACCGAGAGCTGGCGCGGCGTCGCGCACCTGGCGCGCAGCACCGAGGACATCCAGCCGGTCTGGGACACCGGGCACACCAACAAACATCCGATGGGCGTGCGCAACATCATCGAAGTCCTCAGTGGACTCTCCGACCGGCCCGCGCCCGGCTACTGGAACGACCCGGACATGCTCGAAGTCGGCGTGCACGACGTGAACGGCCACCCCGGCCTGAACCACGAAGAAGCGCGCACGCACCTGAGCATGTGGGCGATGTTCGCCGCCCCGCTCATCGCGGGCAACGACCCGAGCCGGATGAGCCCGGCCGACCACGACCTGCTCACCAACCCGGAAGTCCTGGCCGTCGACCAGGACCCGCTCGGCCACGCCGCACACCGCGTCACCGGCGGCGACCACCAGGTCTGGACGCGCCCACTGCAACAGGGCACCGCCGTCGCCCTCTACAACCGCAGCGACCAACCCGCCCGAATCAGCACCACGCCGGCCGAACTCCGCCTGCCACCGGGCGATCACGGCATCCGCAACCTGTGGACCGGCCACCACTACCGCACCACCGACCCGATCTCCGCCGACGTCCCCGCGCACGGCACGGTCCTGCTGCGGATCGACTCCGCCCGGCGGTAACTACCGGCTCAGTAGTGCGCGTTGCGGGGTGTCGGCTGGCAGGACGGGCAGGTGTAGGAGGAGCGGTTCATGAACGAGTCGCGGCGCACGATCGCGCCGCAGCGCGGGCACGGGTGTCCGGCCTGGCCGTACACCGCCAGCGAACGGTCGAAGTAGCCGGACTCGCCGTTGACGTTGACGTACAGATCGTCGAACGAGGTGCCGCCCGCCCGCAGCGCATCGGCCATCACCTCGGTCACCGCTTCCAGCAGCCGCCGCACCGCGGGCCGCGTCAACGTTTCGGTCGGACGCGCCCAGTGCATCTTGGCCCGCCACAACGCCTCATCGGCGTAGATGTTGCCGATGCCGGAGACCAGCGACTGGTCCAGCAGCGCCCGCTTCACACCGGTGCGCCGCGACCGCATCTTCGCCACGACCGCTTCGGAATCGAAAACCTTCTCCAGCGGATCCGGCGCGATGTGCGCCACCGGCGTCGGCAGCGCCACGCCGCCCACGTCGACCAGGTCGGCCAAGCTCAACCCGCCGAACGTGCGCTGATCCACGAACCGCAGCTCCGGGCCGCCGTCGGTGAACCGGAACCGCACCCGCAGATGCTTCTCGTCCGCGGCGCCCTGCGGCTGCACCAGCAGTTGGCCGCTCATGCCCAGATGGGTCAACAACGCCTCGCCGGGCACCGCACCGTCTGCGGTGCCGACGAACTCGGTCGACTGGGTGCGCCCGGCCAGATCGTCCTGCGCGGGCAGGTCGTCGCCGAGCTCCAGCCACAGGTACTTGCCGCGGCGCTGCGCCGACCACACCGTGCGACCGGCCAGCCGCCCCGCAAAATCTTGCGGACCGGGCACGTGCCTGCGCACCGCACGCTGGTGCAGGACTTCCACAGTGGACAACGTGCGGCCCGCGACGTGTTCGGCCACGCCGCGCCGGACGACCTCGACCTCGGGCAATTCGGGCAACGCGCGCACCTCTCCACCGCAATCGGCCCCGCGGGGCCGCGAGCCGGGCGAGCGCCCGGCCGGATCACCGCGACGAGTCCCCGCTGGCGGCCTGGTCCTGCTCAGCGCCCGCGTCGTGGTCCTGCCCGGCGGGCGCATCGGACTCGGCAGGCGCATCCTGCCCGGCGGGCGCGGTCTGCTCGTCGGACCGCTCGGAGAGCCAGCGCCAAGCCGCCTGGGCGGCCTTCTGCTCGGCTTCCTTCTTCGTGCGCCCGTCACCCTCACCGAGGGTGTCGCCCGCGACGGAGACGAAGGCGTTGAACTCCTTGCGGTGGTCCGGCCCGTGCTCCTCGACCCGGTACTCCGGCACGCCGCGCCCGGTGGCGGCGGTGAGCTCCTGCAGGCTGGTCTTCCAATCCAGCCCGGCACCGCGCTGCGGCGCCTCGTTCAGCAGCGGCTCGAACAGCTTGTAGATCATCCCGCGCGCCACGTCGATGCCGTGCTGCAGGTACACCGCGCCGAGCACGGCCTCCAAGCCGTCGGCGAGGATGCTCGCCTTGTCCCGGCCGCCGGTGAGCTCCTCACCGCGGCCCAGCAGCAAGTACTCGCCCAGACCGCCATCACCGAGCCCGCGGGCCACGCCTGCCAGCGCGTTCATGTTCACCAGGCTCGCGCGCAGCTTCGCCAGCTGGCCCTCCGGCAGGTCCGGATGCTCCCGGTACAGCCGGTCGGTGATGACCAGCCCGAGCACCGCGTCGCCGAGGAACTCCAGCCGCTCGTTCGGCGGCAGCCCACCGTTCTCGTAGGCGTAGGAGCGGTGCGTCAGGGCAAGCGTGAGCAGCTCGGCGTCGAGCTCGACGCCGAGCGCTGCCAACAACGGGGTCCGGTCCGCGTCCGCGACGCGGTTCCGGGATTGCTTTCCCCCCACTCCGCGACCCGCGGCGTCAGGCGGGCGCGACGACCTGGCGGCCGCCGTACTGTCCGCAGGACGGGCAGACCACGTGCGGCAGCTTCTGCTCCCGGCAGGACCGGTTGGAGCACTGCACCAGGTTCGGAGCGGAAGCCTTCCACTGCGACCGGCGGTGCCGGGTGTTGGAGCGGGACATCTTGCGCTTGGGGACGGCCACGACTAGTTCTCCTCTTCGATTCCGCCGAACCGCTCACGCAGCGCGGCCCAGCGAGGGTCAATCGTCTCATGGGTGTGATCGGAGTCGAGCTCGGCCCACTTGGCCCCGCACCCGGCGCACAACCCCTGGCAGTCTTCCGCGCAGACCGGGGAGCTGGGCATCGCCAGCAGCATCGCGTCGCGCACCGCGGGCTGCAGGTCGATGAGCTCGTCCTGCACCCGGCTGACCTCGTCCTCGTCGGTCGTGCTGTCGGTGGTGCTGTCCGGGTAGGCGTACAGCTCGCGCAGCTCGATCTCGATCTCGTCGGCGACCGGGTCCAGGCAGCGCGCGCACTCACCGGCCAGCTCGGCGGACGCGGTGCCGGAGACCAGCACGCCCTCCACCACCGACTCGGCCAGCAGGTCCAGCCGGACCGGCTCCCCCTCGGCCACCCCGATCAGATCCAGGCCGAACCCGGCAGGTACCGGTGCACTGCGGGTGTACTGGCGGCTGCTGCCCGCGCGGTGCCCGATCTCGCGGGTGTCGAGCACCCACGGACCGACCTGGGCGGTGCGTGCGGCATCACGGTTCTCGGACATCACTGAATCTCGTTGCGGCGAAGGGTCCCAGCTGGTGCTGGGTTCCGGCGGTGTGCTGGCCTGGTGCGGACGTCCCGGGCACCGGCGAGCGCCGGTGGTGCGGGAATCCCGATCGGAACCGGACTCCGCGACTCCCGGAGCTCGGACGCGGATATCTGGAACGCGGACGCCTGCGACCCGGGCGGTCCGTGCCTCGGATCTCCGGAAGCAGGGCATCCGGAAACCGAGATATCCAGAAACCGGGACATCCGGAAACCGGAGCATCCGGAACCCGGACCCCGGACAACGGGCGAATCCCGCACGGCCAGTAGATCCAGCCTACGCCACCGCCGCGACCACCTGGAATCGCCCCACCCGCGCGGTCAGCTCTCGGGGTCCTGCCCGTTGGTCGCGACGGCCGAGCGGGCGTCCTCGTAGTCGAACGGCACGCCAACCGGGCTGCGCAGCTGCTGGCGTCCGCGCCCGACCGTGCGCAGCGTGCGGCTGAGCAGGTCCTCGAAGTCGGCCAGCCGGGAGTCCACGTAGGCATCGCAGTCGCTGCGCAGCCGCTCGGCGTCCTCGTTGGCGCTTTCCACGATGCGGTGCGCCTCGCTGTGCGCGGCCTGGGCGACCTCGGTGTCGGCGACCAGCCGGGACTGCTCGGTGCGGCCCTCGTGCACGGACTGCTCGTAGGCGGCCCGCCCGGCCTGCACCATCCGGTCGGCCTCGGACTGGGCGCGGCTGACGTGGTCCTCGTACTCGCGGCGGCCGGCGGTCACCGACTCCTCGGCCTCCGCGCGCGCGTCGGCGATCATCTGGTCGGCCCGGTCGCGGGCGTCGGAGAGGATCTGCTCCGCCTCGGAGCGCGCCGAGGACAGCGTGCGGTCGGCCTCCGTGCGGGCGTCGCCGATCGCCTTGCCGGACTGCGCCTCGGCCTTGGACACCACGTCGTCGCGGTGGTCCAGCACGTCCTGCGCGTCGTCGAACTCCTGCGGCAGCGCGTCGCGCACGTCGTCGAGCAGTTCCAGCACGTCGCCGCGGGGCACCACGCAGCCCGACGTCATCGGAACGCCGCGCGCCTCCTCGACGATCGTCACGAGCTCGTCGAGCGCCTCGAAAACCCGGTACACCTCGATCTCCCTGCCGTCGTAGCCGTCCGGAGCGCAAAGCATGACACCAGACCCCGGCCCCGGCGATCACGGGTCGGCCGATCTCCAGTGTGCCGTGACCGGCGGCGGGCGGGGCGCAACTACGCCGCGCGTGTCCCGTTTCACCTGACCGCGGAAGCGGCTGCCGCCGATCGGGTGATCGACTTCTCGCGGTGCGAACAGACCGGCACCCGCCGCGCAGCGCGACGGGTGCCGGTGAACGAGCGGATCAGGCGTTGATGTCGGTGATGGAGAACGTCTCGTAGTGGTCCTCGGTGTAGAAGTACTCGCCGCCGTCGCCGACCACGAAGCGCCGCGCCCCGCGGTCGTCGCTGCCCGGCGTTTCCACCGTGTACTCCTTGTAGTAGCCGTCGGCGCAGTCCGGCAGGATCCCTTCGCGGTTGCTGAAGGTCTGGCCGTCCTGCGGGTACGGGAACGGGCCGCCCTGCTTGATCAGGTTGACCGTGTCGGTGGCTTCCGGCGGCAGTTCGGAGAGCTTGACCGGGGCGAACTCGCCGGTTTCGCCGCACGGCGCCTGCTGCACCTGGACTGGGGCCGCGGGCGCGGGGGCGGTGGCGACCGCGGCGCTGGAGAAGCCGAACAGGCCCGCCATCGCGAGCAGTCCGGCAAGAACGACCTTGATGGCTCTGGACGAGATGCTCATGCGCCGGACGCTAGCCCCGCCGCCCGGCCGCGCCGGGCGGTTTGGCGGGAACCCGAAGCCTGCTGCACCCGGAGTTCACCCGGCAGTGGCTCCAGGTCGTTCCCGGTACATCTCCCGTTCCCGATGCGGGAAGCCGCGGGACCGATCGCCCGAGCGGACCTCAGCCGTCCTCGGCCGCGCGTTCGGCGACGCGCTTCACCAGGCGCTGCTCGATCTTCGGCGGGACCAGGCTGGAAACGTCCCCGCCGTAGGTCGCGACCTCCTTGACCAGCGAGCTGGCCAGGAAGCTGTAGAGCGGATTGGTGGACATGAACAGCGTCTCCACCCCGGAGAGCCGCTGGTTCATCTGCGCCATCTGCAGCTCGTAGTCGAAGTCGCTGACCGCGCGCAGGCCCTTCACGATCGCGCCGATGCCGTTGTTGCGGCAGTAGTCCACCAGCAGGCCGTGCCAGGAGTCGATGCGCACGTTCGGCCACGGCTCGGTGACCTCGCGCAGCATCTCGATGCGTTCGTCGACGCCGAACAGGCTGCGCTTGCTCTTGTTCACCAGCACCGCGATGACGACCTCGTCGAACAGCCCGGAAGACCGCTCGATGATGTCGAGATGGCCGTTGGTAACAGGGTCGTAGGAGCCCGGACACACGGCACGCCTCATGAGCGCCGACGTTAGCACCGGCCCAGGTGCCCATCAGGCGTCGCGTGGCGTGCGTCACCGATCACGCGGGTTCGTTGCCCGCCCAGTGCACGACGGTGTCGCCGTAGCGGCGGCTGCGGATGGCCGCCAGCGGTTCCGGCCAGCTCGGATCTCCGTTGCGCACCGCCTGTTCCAGCACCACGACCGCGCCCGGCGCGAGCCGGCCGCCTGCCGCCAGCGCGCGCAGCGCCGAGTCCAACTTGGACGGGTCGAGGTCGTAGGGCGGGTCGGCGAACACCACGTCGAACGGTCCGGCAGGCGGCGCTCCCAGCGCAGTATCGGCCTGCGCAGCATCGGCCAGCACCGTCTCGGCCTTGGCCTGCTCGATCCGGATCTGCCGGAAACCGAGGGAGCCGGCGTTGCGGCGGACGATCTGCGCGGCGCGCCGGTCGGCCTCTACGAACGTGGCGTGCGCGGCTCCGCGGGAAAGGGCTTCCAGCCCGAGCGCACCGGAGCCCGCGTAGAGGTCGAGCACCCGCGCGCCGTCCAGCTCCACGCTCGCTTCCAGCGCGCTGAACACGGCTTCCCGGACTCGTTCGGACGTCGGGCGGGTACCGCGCGGGGGCACTTCGATGCGGCGTCCGCCCGCGCTGCCGGCCACGATCCGAGTCACCGGGTCATCTTCGCGCACGGTCGCGGGGGCGCGGGTGCGGGGGACTCCCGCCTCGCCCCGGTTCGAGACGGCAGGAGGAGCGGGCCGGGCGTGGTCGTCGACGGCTGCGACGCGGCGGGGAAAGCAGCGCGGCCCGCACGGGCGCTGCGAACGAAAAAACTCCGCCCGGGCGGGGAGTTCCCTGCCCGGGCGGAGTCGCGCCGTGGCGGCGGATCGCCGTCGCGGCGAATCACTGCCGCGGCGAATCACCGCCGTGCCGGATCACTGCACGACTTGCACCTCGTCGCCCTTGTTCAGCTCGTCGAAGAACCGCTTCGCGGCGGTGGTGGACAAGTGCAGGCAGCCGTTGGACTCCTGCTGGAGGCTGCCCTCGTGGAAGGCGACGCCGGTGTTGGTGAAGAACACCGCGTTCGGCATCGGTGCGTTGTCGAACTCGCCGCTGCGGTGGTCGGCGTCCTTCCACTGCACCTGGAACACGCCGGTCGGCGTCTCGGCGCCCGCCTTACCGGAGGTGAGCGGCACCGGGCCGTAGTAGCCCGTGCCGTCCTTCTGCAACCACGCCTGCTTCGACGACAGGTCGACGCACGCCTTCGCGCTCGGTTGGCACGGGGTGACATCGCCGGCGTCGGCGTAGGCCGCGGCTCCGGTCAGCGCGCCGCCCGCGGCGAGTGCGGTCACCAGGGCCAGTCGCCCGGCGTGCTTGGTCAAGTTGCGCACGGTCGTTCACGTCCTTCCGGATCTTCGCTGTCACTCCACCGTGCCACAAGCACACGTGTTCGGTTTCGCTGCGGGGTCGGATTTCGCCCGATATCCGCAAAAAGATGACGTTGGTCCGGGAAAATCGGCCGCTGGCAACGGGTTCGCACCCACGGATGATCTAATTGCGTTTGCACGCAACGTGTTTGGCCGACTCCGGTGCTCCGCAGCTCAATCGCGCGGTCGCGCGACGGCAGCTCAATCGCGCGGTCGCGCGACGGCTGCGTAGCAAGCGGCCCGCGCAGGCTCGTACCCCGGCGACAGCGGCCCGTCCGGGCGCCAATCGGCCGGGTAGACCAACCCCGGATCCAGGTACTCGAAACCGCCCAGCAGCGCGTCGATCTCGCAGCGGCTGCGCAGCACCAGCTCGTCGGAGCTGCCCGCGTTGAACGTCTCGGCGGTGCGCCGGACCTCCGGGAAGTCGTCCGCGGTCATGTGCGAGAAGACCAGGAACGAGCCGGGAGCCATCGCCCGCCGGTAGGCCGCCACCGCCGCACCGGGCCGATCCGCGTCGTTGATGTAGTGCGTCATCGCCACCATCAGCACCGCCACCGGCTGCTCGAAGTCGAGCGCGGCCAGCGTGTCCGGGTGGTTGAGCACGTGCTCCGGATCCCGCATGTCGGCCTGCAGCACCGCGGTGTGGCGCTGACCGGCCAGCAGCGTCCGGCTGTAGGCCACCGCGACCGGATCCACGTCGACGTAGACCACGCGCGCCAGCGGATCGTCCCGCTGCGCGATCTCGTGCACGTTGCCCAGGGTCGGCATTCCCGAGCCCAGGTCCAGGAACTGCCGGATGCCCGCCTGCTGGCAGAACCGGACCGCGCGGCCGAGGAACGCGCGGTTGTCCACGGCGGGCTGCGGAGTCGGCGGGTAGATCTTCTTGATCGCGTCGAGCACTTCGCGGTCCACCGCGAAGTTGTGCGAACCGCCCAGCCCGTAGTCGTAGACGCGCGAAGCGCTGGACTTGGTGATGTCCGCGCCCCTGGGCAGCAGTGTCACGGCCGGCTCCTTCGCGGGGCCGGCCCCGGTGGGCGGCCCGATCGTGCGGAACGTGGCGCGGAGATCTTCGCCTGCCACGGTCGGCGCAACGATACCCACCGATCAGCGCAGGCAGAAGATTCACTTCCGGTGGAATCCGCTCGGCCGTCGAAGTGCTCGGAGATCGCCGAGCGGGTTCTGCGCGTCGAAGAACCACCGCGGACTCCCAGGCGTCGTCCCGCGCGGACAGCCGACGATCGGCAAGCTTCCGCAGCGAGACGGCGCCTGTTCTCCTACCGGGCGAACGAGCGGACCGGCGTCAGCCCAGCTCGACGATCAGGTCGCCACCTTCGACCTGCTGGACGGAACCGATCGCGAGGCGCTTGATCTGCCCGTCCTGCCCAGCGGTGATCGCCGCCTCCATCTTCATCGCCTCGATGGTGGCCACGGTCTGACCGGCCGAGACGCTGTCGCCCTCGGCGGCCGAGAGCGTGACCACCCCGGCGAACGGCGCCGGAACGTGCGCCGGATTGCTGCGGTCGGCCTTCTCCGCCACCGGCAGGTCGGTGGCCACCGAGCGGTCCCGCACCTGGATCGGCCGCAGCTGGCCGTTGAGCACCGCCATCACGGTGCGGATGCCGCGCTCGTCCGGGTCACTGATCGCCTCCAGGCCGATGAGCAGCCGCACGCCCGGTTCCAGGTCGACCGAGTACTCCTCCCCCGGCCGCAGCCCGTAGAAGAAATCCTTGCTGCGCAACAGCGAAGTGTCGCCGTACGCCTCGCGGTGCTCGGTGAACTCCTTGGTGGGCTTGGCGAACAGCAGCTTGTTCAGCGTGTCGCGGCGGTTCTCCGCGAGCCCCTTCCGGTCCTCCTCGGTGAGTTCCGCGAGCTGGCGGCCCTGCGGGCGCCCCTCCAGCGCGCGGGTGCGGAACGGCTCCGGCCAGCCCGCGGGCGGCTCGCCGAGTTCGCCCTGCAGGAAGCCGATCACCGAGTCCGGGATGTCGAACCGGCGCGGATCGGCCTCGAAGTCCGCAGGGGCCACGCCCGCGCCGACCAGGTGCAGCGCCAGATCACCGACGACCTTCGAGGACGGGGTGACCTTCACCAGCCTGCCGAGGATGCGGTCGGCCGCGGCGTACATCGCCTCGATCTCCTCGAACTTGTCCCCGAGACCGAGCGCGACGGCCTGGGTGCGCAGGTTCGACAGCTGCCCGCCGGGGATCTCGTGGCGGTAGACCCGGCCGGTCGGCGAGGCCAGCCCCGCCTCGAACGGCCGGTAGATCTTGCGCACCGACTCCCAGTACGGCTCCAGGTCGCACACCGCACCCAGGTCCAGCCCGGTCGCCCGCTCGGTGTGATCGGTGGCCGCCACCACCGACGAGAGCGCGGGCTGCGAAGTGGTGCCCGCCAGCGAGGCCGTCGCACCGTCCACGGCGTCCACCCCGGCCTGGATCGCGGCCAGGTACGTCGCCAGCTGCCCGCCCGGCGTGTCGTGCGTGTGCAGGTGCACCGGCAGGTCGAATTCGCTGCGCAGCGCGGTGACGAGCTTGGTGGCCGCGGGCGCGCGCAGCAGCCCGGCCATGTCCTTGATCGCCAGCACGTGCGCGCCCGCCTCGACGATCTGCTCGGCCAGGCGCAGGTAGTAGTCCAGCGTGTAGATGTTCTCGCCCGGGTCCGAGAGGTCGCCGGTGTAGCACAGCGCCACCTCGGCAACGGACTTGCCGGTGTCGCGCACCGCCTGGATCGCCGGGCGCATCTGCTCGATGTCGTTGAGCGCGTCGAAGATCCGGAAGATGTCGATGCCGGTGTCGGTGGCCTCCTGCACGAAGTGCTCGGTCACCTCGGTCGGGTAAGGCGTGTAGCCGACGGTGTTGCGCCCGCGCAGCAGCATCTGCAGGCAGATGTTCGGCGCCGAGTCGCGCAGCTTGGCCAGCCGCTCCCACGGGTCCTCGGCCAGGAACCGCAGCGCCACGTCGTAGGTCGCACCGCCCCAGCACTCCAGCGACAGCAGCTCCGGCGTCATCCGCGCGACGTGCGGCGCGACGGCGAGCAGGTCCTTGCTGCGCACCCGCGTCGCCAGCAGCGACTGGTGCGCGTCGCGGAAGGTGGTGTCGGTGACGCCGACCGCGTCGGATTCCCGCATCCAGCGCGCGAAGCCCTGCGGGCCGAGTTCGGTGAGCCGCTGCTTGGAGCCCTTCGGCACCGTCGTGGTCAGGTCCACGTCCGGCAGCTTGAACACCGGGTCCGCGGCCGCGGGCCGCTCCCCGTTCGGCCGGTTCACCGTCACGTCCGCGAGGTAGTTCAGCAGCCGGGTGCCGCGGTCGGCGGAGTGCCGGGCGGTCAGCAGGTGCGGCCGCTGCTCGATGAACGAGGTGGTGACCCGGCCCGCCGCGAAGTCCTCGTCGTCCAGCACCGCCTGCAGGAACGGGATGTTCGTGGCCACCCCGCGGATGCGGAACTCCGCCACCGCGCGGCGCGCCCGCGCCACCGCGGTCGGGAAGTCCCTGCCGCGGCAGGAAAGCTTCACCAGCATCGAGTCGAAGTGCGCGCTGATGCTGGTGCCCGCGAACGCGGTGCCGCCGTCCAAGCGGATGCCCGCGCCGCCCGGCGAGCGGTAGGCGCTGATCATCCCGGTGTCCGGGCGGAACCCGTTGGTCGGGTCCTCGGTGGTGATCCGGCACTGCAGCGCCGCGCCGCGCAGCCGCATCGTCTCCTGGCTCATGCCCAGGTCGGCCAGCGTCTCGCCGGAGGCGATGCGCAGCTGGGACTGCACCAGGTCGGCGTCGGTGACCTCTTCGGTGACGGTGTGCTCGACCTGGATGCGCGGGTTCATCTCGATGAACACGTGCCTGCCCTGCTCGTCGACCAGGAACTCCACGGTCCCGGCGTTGACGTAGCCGATCTTGCGGGCGAACGCGACCGCGTCGGCGCAGATGCGCTCGCGCAGCTCGGGTTCGAGGTTCGGAGCCGGGGCGATCTCGATGACCTTCTGGTGCCGCCGCTGCACCGAGCAGTCCCGCTCGAACAGGTGCATCACGTTGCCCTCGTTGTCGGCGAGGATCTGCACCTCGATGTGCCGCGGGTTGACCACGGCCTGCTCCAGGATGACCGTCGGATCGCCGAAGGCCGCGTCGGCTTCGCGCATCGCGGCTTCCAGCGCCTCCCGCAGCGCGCCGAGCTCGTCGACCCGGCGCATCCCGCGGCCACCGCCGCCCGCGACGGCCTTGACGAACACGGGGAACTGCATGGACTCGGCCGCCGACGTCAGCTCGTCGATGTCCGCGGACGGAGCGGAGGAATCCAGCACCGGCACGCCCGCCTCGCGGGCCGCGGCCACCGCGGTGGCCTTGTTGCCGGTCATCTCCAGGATTTCGCGGCTGGGGCCGACGAACGTGATGCCCGCTTCGCGGCACGCGCCCGCCAGATCCGGGTTCTCGGACAGGAAACCGTAACCGGGGTAGATCGCGTCCGCGCCGGCTTGGCGCGCGGCTTGCACTACCTCGTCCACGGACAGGTAGGCGCGCACCGGGTGGCCGGGTTCGCCGATCTCGTAGGACTCGTCGGCCTTGAGCCGATGCAGCGAGTTGCGGTCTTCGTGCGGGAACACCGCCACCGTTCCGGCGCCGAGCTCGTAGCCCGCGCGGAAGGCTCGGATGGCGATCTCGCCACGGTTGGCGACGAGGACCTTGCGGAACATGCCGGCTACCTCCTGGGCAGGTGTCGGACCGTCGGGCGAAACCGTACCGCGAAAATTCCGCCCACCGAGAGAGTGCAACGGTGATGCACCTCATCGAAAAGCGCTGACCTGCTGCGGAAGATCGGTCATGCAAGGCGTCCCGACAAGAAGGAATCGAGTTTTTCCGCCGACGCGAAAGTTGACCGCGGCTCGGCCGGTGCGCCACCCGTCCTTCGCGCGGGCGGTCGAGCGCGCCCGATCACCACCGGCCGGGTCGCACACCGTCCGCCGATGCGCGCGCCGCCGTTCGGACTCCGCCGCGCTCACGACTTCTCCAGGAAACCCGCGCTTTGCGCGTCGACGAGTTCGGTGACCATTGCCGCCAGACCGGGATGGCCGCGCAGCGCTGGATCCTCGGCGACCAGGTGCTGCGCCGCCACCCGCGCCTCGGCGATCACGTCCTCGTCGCGCAGCAGCGAGAGCATCTTGAGCCCGGACTTGCGGCCGGACTGCGTCGCGCCCAGCACGTCGCCTTCCCTGCGCAGCTCCAGGTCCAGCTTCGCCAGCTCGAACCCGTCGGTGGTGGAGGCGACCGAGTCCAGCCGCTCGCGCGTGGTGGTGCCCGCGACCGCATCGCTGACCAGCAGGCACAACCCCGGGGCCGAACCCCGCCCGACGCGGCCGCGCAGCTGGTGCAGCTGGCTCACGCCGAACCGGTCCGCGTCCATGATCACCATGACCGTGGCGTTCGGGACGTTCACACCGACCTCGACGACCGTGGTGGCCACCAGCACGTCCACACCGCCGTCGGCGAAGGCGCGCATCACCGCGTCCTTGTCGTCGGCGGGCAACCGGCCGTGCAGCACGCCGAGCCGCAGCCCGGACAACGGCCCCGCGGACAGCTTCTCGGCCACCTCCAGCACCGACAGCGGCGAGCGGCGTTCGCCGGAATCCGCGCCCTCGTCCGGAGCTTCTTCGTCCACTTCGGACTCCTGGGCGGATTTCGGCTTCTTCGGCGGGTTCTGCTCGTCGTCGCCGATGCGCGGGCACACCACGTAGACCTGGTGCCCCGCGGTCACCTCTTCGCGGACGCGTTGCCACGCGCGGTCCAGCCACGCCGGTTTCTCCGCCGCGGGAACCACGCTCGTGCTGATCGGCGAGCGGCCCTGCGGCAGCTCCCGCAGCGCCGAGGTCTCCAGGTCGCCGTAGACGGTCATCGCGACCGTGCGGGGAATCGGCGTCGCGGTCATCACCAGCACGTGCGGCGCCACCTCACCGCCGCCGCGCGCCCGCAGCGCGTCCCGCTGCTCCACACCGAAGCGGTGCTGCTCGTCGACCACGACCATGCCGAGGTCGGCGAACGACACCCGGTCCTGGATCAGCGCATGGGTGCCGACGACGATCCCCGCCTCGCCGGAAGCCGCCGCCAGCAACGCCTTCTTGCGCTGCGCGGCGGGCAGCGAGCCGGTCAGCAGCGTGACGCCGGTGGCGTGCTCGGCCGCGCCGAGCTCACCGGCCCTGCCGAGGTCGCCAAGCAGCTCGGCCAGCGAGCGGGCGTGCTGCGCGGCCAGCACCTCGGTGGGCGCCAGCATCGCGGCCTGCCGCCCGGAATCCACCACCTGCAACATGCCGCGCAGCGCCACCAGCGTCTTGCCGGAACCGACCTCGCCCTGCACCAGCCGGTTCATCGGGTGCTCGGTGGCCAGGTCGGCGGCGATCTGCTCGCCGATGTCGGTCTGGCCCTGGGTGAGCCGGAACGGCAACCCCCGGTCGAACTCGGCGAGCAGGCCGTCATCGCGGCGCGGGCTGGCCGGGGCGGGGTGCTCGTGCGCGGTTTCGCGCAGCCGCGCCAGCACCAGCTGCACCGCCAGCGCCTCGTCCCACTTGAGCCGGTTCTGCGCGGCGGCCACCTCGCCGTGATCGGCGGGCTGGTGGATCTTGCGCAGTGCGGACTCCAGGCCCATCAGCCGGTGCTCGGCGCGCAGCGGCTCCGGCAGCGGATCCTCGGCCCCGTCCCAGGTGTCCAGCACCTGGCGCACGCAGCGGGCGATCGACCAGGACGGCAGGCCCTGCGCGGACGGGTAGACCGGGATGAGCGCTGCGGCGAACTCCTCGGCCGCCGAACCAGCGTCCTGCTCCTGCTCGTCGAACAGCTGGTACTCGGGGTGCGCGAGTTGCAGCGCACCCTTGTAGGCGGTGACCTTGCCCGCGAACATGCCGCGGCGGCCGGGCAACAGCTCGCGTTCCCGCCACGCCTGGTTGAAGAACGTGCACAGCAGCGGCCGGTGCCCGTCGGTGATGCGGGCCTCCACGATGGTTCCGCGGCGGGATTTCATGCTGCGCTTGGTGACCCGCTCGACCTTCGCCAGCACCGTGGCGTGCTCGTCGATCTCCAGCCCGGCGATCGCGGTGAGTTCGCCGCGTTCGGCGTAGCGGCGCGGATAATGCCGCACCAGGTCGCCCACAGTGGACAGACCGAGGGCGGACTCGAGCGCCTTGCCGGTCTTGCCGCCGAGCACCCGCTCCAGCCCGGTCTCCAAAGTGGTCATCCGTGCCCCGCTCGTCCTGTGCCCCAAGATTTCCGGCCCACCGGTCGTGAACCTCATCGGTTTCGGGCGTTCCCGCTGAGCTTCCGCTGGCGAGATTATCGGACGCCACCGACGAAACCCGCCGCCTGCGCGCTCACAGCATCGCGTTCAGCAGCGCCGCGCCGCGTTCCGCGTCGTCCACGCTGATGCCGACCTCCCGGCCGGAGCGGTAGCGCACCACGAGGCACTCCCCGGCGCGCAACATGATCGTGGCCTTGCCGGGAAGCCCGCGGTAGCCCCAGCCGCCGACCTCGGCGGGCCGCCGGTTCTCCACCCGCGCGCTTTCGATCTCCGCCAGCGCCAGCCGTTGCACCGGCCTGCGCAACGGGCCGTACATGATCGTCAGCCCTCGATCGCCGATGAGCACCCGCACCGACGAGAACAGCAGCAGCGTCAGGCCGACCACGGTGAACGTCGCGGCGGTGAACCAGAGTCCCGGCAGCACATCGATCGCGGTGCACACCGCGAACAACGCGCCCGCGAGCAGCGACACGACCGCGAGCACCAGCAGCACCGCGCTGGAGACCGCCGAGGTCCACACCGACCGCTCCTCCGGCCGCATCCGCTTGCGGATCGTCATCGCGCCCCCTCGATCGTCTTCGCGGTAGTAACCGTGCCAGATGGCGAGGGGCGCGAACCCGGCTCGCTCACTCCACACCGAGCAGCACGGCCGAGCCGAGTTCCCCTCCCGGGTAGCAGACGCACTCGACCTCGGGCCGGTGCCGCGCCAGGTGCGCGGTCAGCTCGTCGCCGACCCCGGCAGGCGCCCGCGCACCGATCAGCACCGTGACCAGTTCCCCGCCCGCGGTGAACATCCGGTCCACCAGGTCCCGGGCCACCGCGAAGAAATCTCGGCCCAGCAGCACGACCTCGCCATCGGCCAGCCCCAGCACATCACCCGGGCGGCAGTGTCCCGCCCAGGTCAGCGCCTCGGAATCGGCGATGCGCAGCTCGCCCCGCCGGGTCGCCGCCGCGGCCTCCGCCATCGCCACCACGTCGTCCGGGCGCCGCCGCGAGGTGTCGTGCACCGCGAGCGCGGCCAAGCCCTGGACCGGTGAGCCGGTGGGCACGACCACGACGTCGCGGCCCGCGCGGACGAGGTGCTCGGCGGCGCGTTCGGCGACGGCGGTGACCGCCGCGTCGTTGGGCAGCACCACCACGTGCGCGGCACCGGTCGCATCGATCGCTTCGACCAGCTCGTCCGCCGCGGGTGGTTCGGCACCCACTTCCAGGACATCTGCGCCCTCACCGCGGAACAGCTCGGCGAGTTCGCCGCCGCGCACGCACGCCAGCACCCCCTGTCCGCTCGCGGCGTGCGGCGCGGCGGCCTGATCCGCGAAGCGCACCACCCGGATGCGGCGGACGCGGCCGGTCTCGATGCCCGCCTCGATCGCCGCGCCGATGTCGTCGCAGTGCACGTGCACCGCCCACGAGTCCGCGCCGTCACCGGCCACCGATGCGCAGTCGCCGAGTTCCGCCAGAGCGTCGCGCAGCCGCTCCAGACCCTCCGGCTCCGCGCCGGTGAGCAGGTACATGACCTCGTAGGCGGGACCGCCCGGCGCTGCCGGTTCGCGCAGCTCCCCCTCCGGAGGTTCGGGCGCCAGCCGCGCACCGTCGTGCACCACCGCGTGCAACGCGTCCAGCAGCACGACCAGGCCGCGCCCGCCCGCGTCGACCACCCCCGCCGCCGCCAGCGCCGGGAGCTGTGCGGTGGTGCGTTCCAGCGCCAGCACCGCATCCGCCGTGGACAGCCGGACCACGTCGGCGAGTTCGTCGGAGGTGCAGTTCGCGGCGCCGAGAACGGCGGCGCGCAGCACCGACAGCAGGGTGCCCTCCACAGGTTCGGCCACCGCTCGGCGCGCGAGCGACTCCGCGCGGTGCAAAGCATCCCGCCACGCGGCGCCGTCAATCTTGCCGACGCCCCGCACTCCCTCGGCCAGCCCGCGCAGGACCTGCGAGAACAACATTCCGGAGTTGCCGCGCGCGCCCGCCAGCGCGCCCTCCGCGAGCACCGCCAGCAGCCCGTCCGGCGCGGCGGCCTCCGACGCGTCCAGCGCCGAGCCCGCGGAGCGCATCGTGTGCAGCAGGTTCGTGCCGGTGTCCGCGTCGGCGACCGGGTAGACGTTGATCCGGTCCAGCGCAGCGCGGTCGGCGGCCAGTGCCGTCACCGACTCGCGCGCCCACCGGCGGGCCGCCGCTTCGTCCAACACCCGCAGCACTTCCGGACTCCCTGCCACGCGGGCAGCGTAGGAGCCGGGCGGTGCTGTCGCGGCCACGGCCCGGCGATCCGTCCCCGTGCGATCCGCACTCGCCAGGCGGGCGAAGGGGCACGACGACCGTGGGGTAAGCTGTCCGGGTCTTGGGCGGCGATGGCCCAGGGCATCCGCATGGCTGTACGCCCGGCCCGGCCTCCGCGCGAGGACGGTACCGGCGGATCGCATCGACGATCCCGCCGGAGGGCACTGCCGGGAGGCGCGGCGCGACCCTGGCGAGCAGCAGGCCCAGCGGGACGCGGTCCTCCTCGGCGCGCAGCCGGCGGGACCACCAAGCGGGCAGCGCTCGTGCGGACCATCGCCGCAACCGAAACCCAGGCTTCCCCGCCGCCGGCGTGGGAGCACGTCGAACGCGAAAGTTAGGGGTGTCTGACGTGGCTGCCGTCTGCGACGTCTGCAACAAGGGGCCGGGCTTCGGCAACTTGGTCTCGCACTCCCACCGGAAGACCAGGCGCCGGTGGAACCCGAACATCCAGACCGTGCACGCCAAGATCGGTCTTTCCGGGCGCAAGCGGATGAACGTGTGCACCTCCTGCCTGAAGGCGGGCAAGGTCGTTCGCGGCTGAACGCTCGAATCGCACGAAGAACCCCGGGGTGGTCCGACCGCCCCGGGGTTCTTCGCGTCTCGCGCCCGCACGGTCTGCGGGGCGTCACGGCCAGTAGTGCCGCCACTTGGGGCCGACCTGCGCCCATTCCGCTTCCCAGGCCGCGAGCCGCTGCCTGCGCACGACCCAGCGGGCGCCGCCGTAGAGCACCGACAACCCGAGCACGGAGCCGATCAGCACTCCGGCCCCCGCGGTACCGGCCGCCTGCGTCGCCTCGGCAGGCGGGCGCGGCGGCGGGACCGGGCGGTCCTCCCGGTCGACCCAGATCGGCAGCTCCGCGGGCAGCGGGCCGTTCACCGGCGCTTCGACGACCGCGAACCGCTCCTGCTGCGGGCTCGGGCTCCAACCCACCGCGACGGGCCGCGTCACTGGATCGTCGCCGTTGAGCTGAGCCAGCACCCGCGCCTGCACCGCGTGCCGGGACGCCTGCTCGGCACGCACCTCGGCGAGGTGCGAGTGCAGCACCGACTGCGAGACCAGCAGCGCGGCGACCACCGCCACCGCGGTCAGCACCAGCACGACCAGCAGTGCCGCCGGCTCGAACAGGTCGGTCCGGCGCCGCAGCGGGTTGGCTCCCGGCCACACCCTGCGCAGCAGGCGCGTCAGACCACCTCCGGCACCCATGACAAGCCTTCTTCCATCGGCGCGCACAAGTCCACCGCACGGCCAATGTACGACCGGATGCCGAGCCGGACCATCCGCCGAACCGGCGCCTCGCGGACACGCCGGAGGGCTGTTCGATCACAGCGCGTTCACCGGCGGCGGCCGGCCGGAGCGTTCAGGGGAGCTTCCAGTCGACCGGCTCGGCGCCCGCTTCCCGCAGGATCTCGTTGGCGCGGCTGAACGGGCGGGAGCCGAAGAAGCCGCGGTCGGCCGACATCGGGCTCGGGTGCACCGACTCGACGCACTGCACGCCCGGCATGAGCCCGCGGGTGCTGCGCGCGTCGTTGCCCCACAGGATCGCCACCATCGGCTGCTCGCGGGCGGCCAGCGCGCGGATGGCCTGGTCGGTGACGACCTCCCAGCCCTTGCCGCGGTGCGCGGCCGGCTTGCTCGGCTGCACGGTCAGCGCGCGGTTGAGCAGCAGCACGCCCTGTTCGGTCCACGGCGTGAGGTCGCCGCCGGAGGGCTTCGGGTGGCCGAGGTCGGAGCAGTACTCGCGGAAGATGTTGATCAGGCTCTTCGGCGGCTGCACGCCCTCGGCCACGGAGAAGCTCAGGCCGACCGCGTGCCCCGGCGTCGGATACGGGTCCTGGCCGACGATCAGCACCCGCACGTCGTGGAACGGCTGCTGGAAGGCCCGCAGCACGTTGTCCCCGGAAGGCAGGTAGTTGCGCCCCGCAGCGACCTCGGCGCGCAGGAACTCACCCATGGCCGTGATCTGGTCGGCGACCGGCTCCAGCGCCTCGGCCCAGCCCGCCTCGACGACCTCATGCAAGGGACGTGCCATGAGCGCGCACTCTAGCGATCGGCCGGAACCGAGCCCGCGGCCGCCCCGAGCGGCGCGGGGCGGCGTGACGGCGGACACTGCACGGCGTCATCATGTTCCCCGAACGAGTTGACCATGCAGTCCACCATCTCGCGATCTTCGTCGCGGCCCGTGATCAGCATCGCACCGCCGCCCGGCCGCCGGACAGTGCGTGCACGACCGCCTCCGAAACGAGGTTTTACCTGCTCCGCACAACTATCGAAACGGCACAGATGTGGCCGATTCGGTGGTCAGCGAACGGCTACTCGGCTAAGTTCTCGGTACTCCAAACGTGTTCACACACCGTGGACGGCACGACCCGGAGGTGGCACACACCCTCATGACTGCACAGGGAACGGACGAGGTAACGCCGGAACAGCGGTCGCTGCTACGACGCGCGGTGGGCGCCGCAGCGATCGGCAACACCACCGAGTGGTACGACTTCGGTGTCTACGCCTACGTCGCGAGCTACGTGGGTCAGCAGTTCTTCCCCGGCCCGTGGGGGACCGTCTCGACGTTCGCGGTCTTCGCGATGTCCTTCCTGTTCCGGCCGCTGGGAAGCCTGTTCTTCGGCCCGCTGGGCGACCGGATCGGGCGGCAGAAGGTGCTCGCGGTCACGATCCTGCTGATGTCCGGGTCGACGTTCGTGCTCGGCCTGCTGCCGGGTTACGACACGATCGGCATCCTGGCGCCGATGCTGCTGTTGCTGTGCCGGATGCTGCAGGGCTTCTCGACCGGCGGTGAGTACGGCGGCGCGGCCACCTACATCGCCGAGTTCGCGCCCAACCGCAAACGCGGTTTCTACGGCAGCTGGCTGGAATTCGGCACGCTGGCCGGGTTCGGGCTCGGCGCGCTGGTGCCGACGCTGCTGATCCTGGCGCTGCCCGAGGCGGCCATGGAGTCCTGGGGCTGGCGGGTGCCGTTCCTGCTGGCCGGCCCGCTCGGCCTGATCGGGCTCTACCTGCGCTCCAAGCTGGAGGACACCCCGGCGTTCAAGAACCTCGAGGCCTCCGGCAACGTCGCCCGCTCCCCGCTGAAGGCGCTGATCAAGGGGCACTGGCAGCAGCTGCTGATCCTGATGGGCGTCGTGGTGCTCATCAACGTCGCCAACTACACGATCCTGACCTACATGGAGACCTACCTGGAAGACACCCTGTCCGTCCCGGAGGGGCAGGAATACCAGGTGCTGGTGCCGCTGCTGCTGGTCGTGGCGGTGATGATGGTGCTGATCACGCCGGTCGGGGCGCTGTCGGACCGGGTCGGGCGCAAACCGGTCTTCCTGTCCGCGGCGATCTGCTTCATCGTGCTGCCCTACCCGGCGTTCCTGCTGATCTCGCAGGGCACCATGGTCACGACGCTGCTGGGGCTGACGCTGCTGGGCATCGGGCACGTCCAGCTCGTCGGGCCGCTGGCGGCGACGTTGCCCGCGATGTTCCCGACCAAGGTGCGGTACGCGGCGTTCAGCATCGGCTACAACCTCTCCACCGCCGCGTTCGGCGGGACCGCGCCGCTGATCAACGAGTCGATGGTGGAGATCACCGGGAATTCCTTCTTCCCCGGCTACTACCTGATGGGCGCGGCGCTGGTGGCGCTGGTACCGATCTTGCTGATGAAGGAGACGGCGGGCCGTCCGCTGATGGAGGAGAACGACCGCACGAGCGGTCCGCAGGCGGCCACTTCCGGCTGAGCGGCACCGGCTGCGAAGGACCGGCGGGATCCGTTCCGCCGGTCCTTTTCATGCGCGGCGGCCGGGCCGATCGCTGCGCTCGCGCGGCGAGGACGTCAGCGCCAGTGCTCCCAGCCCGCAGAACCTTCGTAACCGGCTTCGTCGACGGTGACTCCGGTGCCTTCGCCGACCTCGCCGAGCGCGCGCCAGCCCTCCGGCAGCGGCAGGTCCGGCGGGAACGTCGCCACCAGCGCCTGGTCCTCACCGCCGGTGAGCACCCAGTGCCGCGCGTCCGCGCCCAGCGCCGAAGCGACCTCGGTGAGCCGCTGCGGCACCTCGACCAGCTCGCTGCGCACGTCGATGCTCACCTGCGACGCCTCCGCGATGTGCGCGAGGTCGGCCAGCAGGCCGTCGGAGGTGTCGATCATCGCGGTGGCACCGGCGTCGGCGGCGGCCGGGCCTGCCGCGTACGGCGGCTCCGGCACCCGCTGCGCGCCCACGACGGCGACCGGGGACCGGAATCCGCGCCCCAGCACCGCCAATCCCGCGGCGGCCCAGCCGAGCCTGCCCGCGACCGCCACCACGTCGCCCGGCCGCGCCCCGCCGCGGGTGACCGGGGTGCGGCCCTGGAGGTCGCCGAGCGCGGTGATCGACAGCGTCAGCACCGGCGCGCCGACCATGTCGCCGCCCGCGAGGCCGGTGCCCGCGCGCTGCGCCTCCTCCCACATGCCCGCGGCCAGGTCGTCGACCACGCCGGTCGCGGTCTCCGGCGGGGCGCCCATGCCGACCAGCAGCCCGGTCGGCACCGCGCCCATCGCGGCCAGGTCGGACAGGTTCACCGCCACCGCCTTGCGGCCCACCTGGTGCGGGCTGGACCAGTCGAAGCGGAAGTGCACCTGCTCGACCAGCACGTCGGTGGTGGCGACCACGCGGCCGTCCGGCGCGGCCAGCACCGCGGCGTCATCCCCGGGACCGAGCAGCGTGGACGGAGGCTGCGGGCGCCCGGAGGTCACCCGGTGGATGAGGCCGAACTCGCCGGCCTCGGACACCGTCTTCTCCTGCGCCGAAGTGTCCGAAGCCACCTCTGACCTCCTGAATCCTCGAGCAACCGCACGGCCCGATGGGGTAGTTTCCTGCCAGTTTCCTACCCCGCCGAGGCCGAGACGAAGGGGCACGCCGTGGTTCAGGCATTCATCCTCATCCAGACCGAGGTCGGCAAGGCCGCCGCCGTTGCCGCCGAGATCTCCGGGGCGCCGGGCGTGCTCACTTCCGAGGACGTGACCGGCCCGTACGACGTGATCGTGCGCGCTGAAGCGGAGAATGTCGACCAGCTCGGGAAAATGGTGGTGGCAGGCATCCAGAACGTGGAAGGGATCACCCGCACGCTGACGTGTCCCGTCGTACACCTGTGACGGGGCCTTCCGGCCGCGTCGCGGGACCGTGCTGTAGTGGGCGGCGTGTTCGACCAACAGCCGGGAGTTCCCCGTCCGGTGCTGATCGTGGCGCTCGTGCTCAGCGGGTTGCTGGCCGTCGGCGTCGGCGCGCTCGGACTGGTCTCCTGGTACTCGCAGAAGCAGCAGCGGGACGCGGTCGTGGCCGAGCAGCAGGCCCGCCGCAGCGGTCCGCTCGCGTTGCCGCCGGTGCCTGCGCCGGACGCGGGCGGGCCGGAGTGCTCGAAGCTGCTCGCGGCGCTGCCGCCGGAACTGGTGCTCGACGGTGAACCGGTGCCGCGGCGGCCGCTGGCCGAGCCGGCGCCGCCGGGCACAGTCGCGTGGGGCGACGCCGAGCACGATCCCGTGACGGTGCGCTGCGGGATGCCCGCACCGGCCGAACTCACCCCGACCTCGCCGCTGGTCGACATCTCCGGGGTGAGCTGGCTGCGGCTTTCCGAGGCGGGCAACACCTCGTGGCTGGCGGTGGACCGCCCGGTGCACGTGGCGCTGACCGCGCCCGCGAACTCCGGTTCCGGCCCGGTGCAGGACCTCTCCGGCCTGATCCGCCGCACCATGCCGAAACAGCCCGTCTTCCCCTGACGCCGGCCTTCCCCGGACGCCGGTCTCCTCCCGGCCGAACTCCGCGAGCGAACGGCCCGTTCGACCAACCTATTCGGACCAACAGGCCGTTCACTCTGCTCGGAGCTGCTCGGAATGGACGATGCGCGGGCGTGTCGGGCAGGCGCCGGGGAGCGAAGTTCACCAGGGGTGAACGGACCGTTCGACCAATCTAGCGGGACGAACAGGCCGTTCACTCGGGAAAGCGCGGGTCAGCGCAGGCCGGTGCCGCGGGACAGCGCGGTGTCGATCAGCGTGCTCAGCAGCGCCGGGTAGTCCACCCCGGTCTGCGCCCACATCCGCGGGTACAGCGAGATCGAGGTGAACCCGGGCATCGTGTTGACCTCGTTGACGATCAGCTCGCCGTCCTCGGCGACGAAGAAGTCCACCCGCGCCAGCCCTTGGCAGTCCAGCGCGCGGAACGCGGCCACCGCAGCCGACCGCAGCCGTTCGACCACGTCGTCGCCGACCTTGGCGGGGATGTCGAACTCGGTGACGTCGTCGAGGTACTTGGACTCGTAGTCATACCAGTCGGCGGTGCCGGTCACCCGCAGTTCGGCGGGCAGCGAGGCTTCCACCCGCCCGTCCGGGAATTCCAGCACGCCGCACTCGACCTCGCGGCCGGTCACCGCCGACTCGATGATCACCTTCGGGTCGGTGCGGCGGGCCTCGGCGATGGCCTCGTCGAGCTCCGCCCAGCCGGTGACCTTGCTGATGCCCAGCGACGAACCGGCGCGGGCGGGTTTGACGAAGACCGGCAGCCCCAGCCGTTCCCGCTGCCGATCGTCCAGAGTGGACTGTTCGCGGCGGAGCACTTCGTAGCACCCGACCGCGAGCCCTTCGGCCGCCAGCAGCTTCTTGGTGTACTCCTTGTCCATCGACACCGCGCTGGAGAGCACACCGGGCCCCGCGTACGGCACGTCGGCCATCTCCAGCAGCCCTTGAATGGTGCCGTCCTCGCCGAAAGCCCCGTGCAGCACCGGGAAAACAACGTCCACACCGGACAGGATCTCGCCGCCGCGGCCCGGTTCGACCAGCATGAGGTCGCGCCGCGTCGGGTCGCCGGGCAGCGCCACGGCAGTGCCCGCGGTGACTTCGGGGGCGCGCCGGTCGCGGATCTCCAGCTCGGCGGGGTCTCCGGTACCCAGCACCCACGCGCCCTCGCGGGTGATGCCGACCGGCACCACCTCGAAGCGCTCCGGATCCAGATGGGCCAGAACACTGCCCGCGGACAGGCAGGAAACGCCGTGCTCGGTGCTGCGCCCGCCGAAGACGACGGCCACCCGGATCTTGCGCTGAGTCATGCGCGGAACCCTACCGGGCCGAGCCGGTCCGGACACCGGCCTCCTCGGCGCACCAGCGCGCCAGCTCCCGGACCGAACGCTCCAGGTCAGCGCGTGAACACGAGGCGTAGCCGAAGGCGATGCCGCACCACTGCTGAGCCCCGTGGTGGTGCCGCCGCAGACCGTCGAGCACCAGTCCCTGCCCGGCTGCGCGGTGCACCACCCGCCGCTCCGCGCCGGCGTCCGGGAGCGGCAGCACCACGTGCGCGCCCGCTTCGTCGCCGAACACCTCGACGCCCGATCCCGCCAGCTGATCGACCACCAGGACTCGGCGCTGCGACAGCTCGCGGCGCAGCCTGCGCAGGTGCCTGCCGAGGTCCCCGTTCCTGGCGTACTCGACCAGCACGCGCTGTCCGGCCGCGGCAGGTCGGGTGCCGGTGCGCTCGCGGTGGTCCAGCACCGCGGCGGCGACGCGGTCCGGGGCGAGCATCCAGCCCACGCCGAGCGTCGGGGTGAGGATCTTGCTGGTGGTGCCGAGGTGCACGACCACGTCCGGGGCCATCGAGGCCAGCACCGGCAGCGGCGCCACGTCGTAGCGGAGTTCGCCGTCGTAGTCGTCCTCCACGATCAGCCAGCCCTCGGCGCGCGCCCGCTCCACCAGCCCGACCCGCCGCTCGGCGGGCAACCGGCCGCCGAGCGGGTACTGGTGCGCCGGTGAGCAGTAGACCGCTTGCACCCCTTGCGGGATCTCCTCGACGACGATGCCGCCGTGGTCGACCGGCGCGGGCACCACGCGGATCCCGGCGGCCAGGAAGGTCTGCACCGCGCGCTGGTAACCGGGCTCCTCCACCGCGACGACCGCGCCGGGTTCCAGCACCGCCGCCGCCAGCTCCACCACGGCCGCCGTGGTGCCGCCGGTGGCGAGCACGGTGCCGAGGTGCGAGCCGCCGGTGACCATGCCGCGGTGCCGCAGCAGGTGTTCCACCACGGCCTCGCGGTATTCGGCCAGGCCCGCGCGGTGCACTCGTTCGTCCGGTTCGCGGTCGGCGGCCGCCCGCCACGCGCGGCGCCAGGCGGCCCGGTCGATGCCGCCCACCCACGGGGCGCCGGGCGTGAGGTTCACCTCGGCGACGATTTCCTGCTCGGTGGCCGCCGAACCGGGAACCGGCGAGGAGGGCTGGGAGCCGGGCGGCGTGGTGGTGACGTAGGTGCCGGAGCCGTGCTTGCCGACGATCCAGCCTTCGGCGTGCAGCTGCTCGTAGGCCGCGGCGGTGACGGTGCGGCTCACGCCGAGGTGCCGCGCCAGCGCGCGGGTGGACGGCAGCCGGTCACCACCCCGCAGGTGGCCGAGGGTGGCGGCGTGCCGCAGTGCGTCGGCGAGCTGCACCGCCAGCGGGCGGTGGTCGTCGCGGCGCAGCTCGACGGCCGGTTCCAGCAGCGGCGAACTCGCCGCGGGCAGCGAAGTGGGCATCGCGGAGGACTCTCCTGGGTCGTCACCTGCGATGCTGCCACCCGCTGCGTTGTGCGGTGCGCCGCAACCCCGCACCGCTTCCCCATCGGCCCCCTTGGTTCGGTCGGGCGCGACCTCCACCCGACCCGAAGGGTTTCGGAGTCAAGCAGTGGTGAGGCCGCGGACCGGGTCGAGGGAGTAGCGGGTCATGCGGGTGCGGGCGGGGCGGTACACGTGCACGGTGATCGCCGGATCCGGGCCGTCGTTGACGACCTGGTGCACGTAGTCCGGGCCGAACACCCGCGACTGACCGGTCTCGATGGTGCGCCACTCCTCGGCCGGGCCGGTGGCGGTGGACCGGACCACCCGTTCGTCGACCGAACCGGACACGACGGTGAAAGCGCCGGTGGCGCCGCCGTGGTCGTGCAGTTCGGTGTGCTGCCCCGGCAACCAGCTCAGCAGCCACGCTTCGTACCCGGCGGTGCGTTCCAGCAGGCCGGACCAGCGCTGCTGCGGGTCGTAGCGCAGCCGGTGCGCCCACGATTGCCGGTCGGCGGCGAACTCGCGGGCGATCCGCGCCGGGTGCGCCAGGGAGCGGTCCGCTTCGGCGGCGACGGTGTTGGGAGGTACTGCGAACACGTGGATGTCCTCGTGAATCGGTCGAATTGATCGGGATCGCGCGGCGGCGCGGTGTCCACCCTCGGGTTCTGCGGCGTCGCGGGATCGGCTGCGTCGCGCGGGAGTTCGCGCGGAATGCGCCGGAAAGCGCTGCGGTGGCCGGGAAGCGGCCGGGAAATGCGGGCTCAGGCCCGGGACGCCGGGTGGATCACCGCAGCGGACAAAGCGCGCTCGCCACCCGGCGAAGGTCGATGTGACCCCAGCTGACGGTCATGGCTCGCGGCAACACGGCGAGTACTCAACCAGCACGCCGGGTTACCCGTCAAGCGGACTCCGCCCATCTCACACCCTCGGGCAGGGGGCGGGATCGCAGCTCAACCGGGGTTTGCGAGCGGTGCGACCGCGACGAGCGAGAACGGGAAACCCCGCGGGCCTCAGTTGAGCGCCCCGAGCACGTCGGCGACCAGATCATCGGTGTCCTCGCACCCGGCGGAGAAGCGCACGAATCCCTCGGGCACCGGATCGCCCCACTGCGCCCGCCGGTCGACGGTGCTGTGCACGCCGCCGAAACTGGTCACCTGCGAAACGAGCCGGCTGCGGCGCACGAACTCCGCCACCGCGTCGGCGTCGGCGAGCTCGAAGCGGAAAACCCCGCCCCAGCGCCGCATCTGCGCCCGCGCGGCCGCGTGCGCGGGATCGTCGGACAGCCCGGGCCAGCGCAACCCGCGCACGCGCCCGCGCAGCGCCTCGGCCAGCGCGGAGGCGTTCTGCGCCTGCCGCGCCAAGCGCAGGTCGAGCGTGCCGAGGCTGCGGTGTGCCAGCCAGGTCTCGAACGGCCCGGGAATCGAGCCGGAAAGCGTGCGCGCCTTGCGCAACCGCTCGGCCCACTCGCCGTCCGCAGTGGACACGTGCCCCAGCAGCAGATCGCTGTGCCCGGACAACGCCTTGGTGTCGCTGGCGATCGCGAAGTCCGCGCCGAGCTCGAGCGGCCGCTGCCCCAGCGGCGTCGCCGTGGTGTTGTCCACCGCCAGCAGCGCACCCGCCGCGTGCGCGCGCCGCGCGAGTTCGGCGATGTCGCAGACGTCCAGCCCGGGGTTGGACGGGGTTTCCAGCAGCACCAGCCGGACCCCGTCGAAGATCCCTTCCGGCCACGGACCGGTGGTCGGGATTTTCTTTACGCGCAACGAAAGCGCGTCCATCTCGTCCTGCACGAACTGGCGGGTCGCGTAATAGCCGTCGCTGGGCAGCAGCAGCGAATCCCCCGCCCGCAGCACGCTGCGCAGCAACGTGCTGATCGCGGCCATGCCGGAGGGCAGCAGCACGCAGGGCCCGCCGTCGAGGTCGCCGATCGCGGCTTCCAGCGCCCGCCAGGTGGGATTGCCCGCCCGGCCGTAGAAATCCGCCGAGTCACCGCCGAGGTGGTAAGGCGCCGCGAACACCGGCCCGGGCGCGAGCGGCTCACCGGGTCGTTCCCCGCCGTGCCCGCCGTGCCCGCCGTGCACGCAACGCGTGCCGTCGCCGAACTCCGCCCCGGAATCCGCGCTGAACGCCGTCATTTCCCTCCCGTCACTCGGCTTTGCGTTCCCGCCCCAGCAGCAGCGCCGCCCCCGGGCCGGGTTCCAGGCCCTCGTGGCAGACCTGGTGCACCACCTCGGTGATCGGCATCTCCACCCCGCACCGCGCGGCGAGCTCCCGGATGGACGAGCACGACTTCACGCCTTCCGCGACCTGCCCGTGCGCGGCCTGCTGCGCGGCGAGCACGGATTCGCCGCGGCCCAGCCGCTCGCCGAAGGTCCGGTTCCGCGACAGCGGCGAGGTGCAGGTGGCCACCAGGTCGCCCATCCCGGCCAGCCCGGCGAACGTCATCGGCTCCGCGCCGAGCGCCACCCCGAGCCGGGTGGTCTCGGCCAGCCCGCGGGTGATCAGCGAGGACATGGTGTTGTGGCCGTGCCCGAGCCCGGCGGCCATGCCGCAGGCGAGCGCGATCACGTTCTTGCACGCCCCGGACAGCTCGATGCCGACCAGGTCGGTGTTGGTGTAGGGGCGGAAGTAGCCGGTGGAGCACGCCGCCTGGAAGGCGACGGCGCGGTCGTGATCGGCGCAGGCCACGACGGTCGCGGTGGGCTCACCGGCGGCGATCTCCTTGGCCAGGTTCGGTCCGGAGACCACGGCCACGCGCTGCATCGGCACGTCCGCGACCTCGGCCACCACCTGGCTCATCCGCTTGAGGGTGCTCAGTTCGACGCCCTTGGCCAGGCTCACCAGCGTCGCCTCGTCCGGCAGCAGCGGCTGCCAACCGGCCAGGTTCTCCCGCAGGTTCTGGCTGGGCACCGCCAGCACCACGGCTTGCGCCCGGTGCACCGCGGCGGCGGCGTCATCCGTGGCGCGCAGCGATTCCGGCAGGGTCACGCCGGGCAGGTAGTCCTCGTTGCGGTGCTGCCGGTTGATCTCCTCGGCGACTTCGGCGCGGCGCGCCCACAACGTCACTTCCGACCCGGCGTCGGCGAGCACCTTGGCGAACGTGGTGCCCCACGAACCGGCGCCGAGCACGGTGACCCGGCGCAGCGGTTCAGGCCCGCTCATCGTCGCCCTGCAGGCGTTCGCGCTTGTGCTGCGGGAGATCGTCCGAGTCCTCGCGCGGGCTCCCGGCCGATCTGTCCCGCCCACGCGTGGCGCCGTTCTGCGGGGATTCATCCGCGGTGTCGTTCTGCGAGGTTTCCCCCGCAACGCCGTTCTGCGAAGTCTCCCCCGCGGTGTCGTTCTGCGGAGTCTCCCCCGCGGCGCCGTCCCGCGAACCCCCCGCGGAGCCGCCCTGCACCCGCCGCCGAGCGGGCGAGTAGAACTCGGCGGGCGGCTGCTGCTCGCGGATCTCGCCGAGCAGTTCCCGCACCCGCCCCATGGCCAACTCGCTCACCGCGCGCAGCGTCGCGTTGTCGGCCGGTTTGCCGCGGAACTCCGAAACGTCCAACGGCTCACCGACGCGCAGGTGCACCGTCTTGCGCGGGAACGGGCGGAACTTCTTCTCGTAGTGGTTGTAGAGGTCCCGGGTTCCCCAGCGGGCGATCGGAACGATCGGCACGTCGTGCTCCAGCGCGAGCCGCGCGACACCGGCCTTCGGCACCATCGGCCAGCCGTCGGGATCCTTGGTGACCGTCCCGTCCGGGTAGATGATCACGACCTTGCCCGTTTCCAAGGCGTCGTGCGCGGCTTGCAGGCTCTTCTGCGCGTCGGTGGTCTGCCGCACGACCGGGATCTGGGCGACGCCGTCGAGCACGTTGCGCAGCACCGGCACGTTCCACAGCGTGTTCTTGGCCATGAACCGCGGGATCCGCGCAGCCCGGTGCACCGTCACGGCGTCGTAGAGCGGATCCAGGTGCGAAACGTGGTTGAGCACCAGCACCACCGGACCGGTCGCGGGGATGTTCGCCAGCCCGTGCACCCGCACCCGGGCGAGCAGGGCGGTGAGCGGGTAGAACACGATCGCCGCGAACCGCAGCCAGAACCGGCCCATGCCGGTGGCCGGCCGCTCCTTCGTGCGTCTGCGCGGCCGCTTGAGATTTCCCGGTTCCACGCCCATCTCCTCTCGCCAGAGCGGCTGTCAAGTTACCTCCCCGGCACCGCTGCCCGGGCGGGGGTCGCCGCGGGCGGAGGATGGCGGCATGAGCGTTCCCGCCTCCCTCCTGGTGCCGATCAAGCCGCTGCGGCTGGCGAAGACCCGGCTGCGCGGCGACCGGCCCGCCGACGCGCACGCCGCGCTGGTGAGCGCGGTCGCGCACGACACGGTCGAGGCGGCCCGGCGCACCGCGGGCGTTCGCGAAGTGCTGGTGGTGACCTCCGACTCGGAGCTGACGGACTCGTTCGCGGCGGCGGGCGTGGAAGTCGTCGCCGACGACCCGGACGCCGGGCTCAACCCCGCGCTGGAGCACGGCGAGCGCGTGCTGCGCGGCCGCGGCGCGGACCGGATCGGGGCGCTGCAGGCGGATCTGCCCGCGCTGCGGCCGGAAGACCTGGCGCGGGCGTTGCACGCGGCCGGTCCGGAGCGGGCGTTCACACCGGACCGGCAGCGGACCGGTACGACGCTGCTGCTGGCAGCCGCCGGGGCCGCGCTGGCACCCCGGTTCGGCAACGGCTCCGCGTTGGCGCACGAGGCTTCCGGTGCGCGCCGGCTGGCGGGACGCTGGGAGTCGTTGCGCTGCGATGTGGACACCGCAGCCGATCTGCGCCGGGCGGCCCGGATCGGCCTCGGCGCGCGAACCGCGGCATGGCTCGCGCGAGCCTCGCAGGAGCACGCGGATCCGGGTGGTGTTCCGGGTGACAGTGCTCGAACGGACGGCGCTTGATGAGTGACAATGGTGGCGTGAGCACGGACAGCAGCGAGCCCGCCAAACCGCGGCGCAACGGCGACACCCCGCCGGACGGTGCCGGCGCCCGGGTTCCCGAAGCGCCCCCGGCAGTGACCCGCGCCGCGGCCAGCACGGACCTGCCCGACGACCGCTACCTGAACCGCGAACTGTCCTGGCTGGACTTCAACGCGCGAGTGCTCGCCGTGGCCGAGGACCACTCGCAGCCGGTGCTGGAGCGCGCCAAGTTCCTGGCGATCTTCGCGTCCAACCTGGACGAGTTCTACATGGTCCGGGTCGCGGGGCTGAAGCGCCGCGAGGAGACCGGGCTGTCGGTGCGCAGCGCCGACGGGCTCACCCCGCACGAGCAGCTGGCCCGCATCGCGGCCCGCAACCAGGACCTGACCGAGAAGCTGGGCCGGGTGTTCACCGACGAGCTGCTGCCGGAGCTGGAGGCGTCCGGCATCAGCATCATGAGCTGGGCGCGGCTCGACGAGGGCCACCAGCGCACGCTGGGCCGCTACTTCGAGGACCACATCTTCCCGGTGCTGACCCCGCTGGCGGTCGACCCGGCGCACCCGTTCCCGTACATCTCCGGGCTGTCGCTGAACCTCGCGGTGATGGTCACCGACCCGGAGGAGGGCCTGCGCCGCTTCGCCCGGGTGAAGGTGCCGGACAACGTGCCGCGGCTGATCCGGGTGGAAGCCGACCGGGAGGACGAGCAGGCGACGTTCCTGCCGCTGGAAGAGCTCATCGCCGCGCACCTGGACAAGCTGTTCCCCGGCATGGAGGTCAGCGAGCACCACATCTTCCGGGTCACCCGCAACGCTGATCTGGAGGTCGAGGAGGACCGCGACGAGGACCTGCTGCAGGCCATGGAGCGGGAACTCGCGCGGCGCCGGTTCGGCCCGCCGGTGCGGCTGGAGATCGCCGACACCATGAGCGAGACCATGCTGGAGCTGCTGCTGCGGGAGCTGGAGGTCGACGAGCACGACGTGGTCGAGGTGCGCGGCCTGCTCGACCTGTCCTGCCTGTTCCAGCTGGAGAAGCTGCAACGCCCGGATCTGAAGAACGCGCCGGTGGTGCCCGCCACGCACCCCGCCTTCGCCGAGGGCCAGACGCCGCGGAGCATCTTCGCGACGCTGCGCGACGGCGACGTGCTGCTGCACCACCCCTACGACGCGTTCTCCACGTCGGTGCAGCGGTTCATCGAGCAGTCCGCCGCGGATCCGCACGTGCTGGCGATCAAGCAGACGCTCTACCGCACCTCCGGCGACTCGCCGATCGTGAACGCGCTGATCGACGCGGCCGAGGCGGGCAAGCAGGTGGTCGCGCTGGTGGAGCTCAAGGCCCGCTTCGACGAGCAGGCCAACATCCAGTGGGCGCGCACCCTGGAACGTTCCGGGGTGCACGTGGTCTACGGCCTGGTCGGGCTGAAAACGCACTGCAAGACCGCGCTGGTGGTGCGGCAGGAAGGTTCGACGATCCGCCGCTACTGCCACCTGGGCACCGGCAACTACAACCCGAAGACCGCGCGCACCTACGAGGACCTGGGGCTGCTGACCGCGGAGCCGGCGGTCGGCGCGGACCTGACGGACCTGTTCAACGTGCTCACCGGCTACGCCCGGCACGGCACCTACCGCCGCGTCCTGGTGTCCCCGCAGGGCATCCGCTCCGGGATCGTGGAACGCATCGAGGCCGAGGCCGAACGCGCCCGCGCCGGATTGCCCTGCGGCATCCGGATGAAGGTCAATTCGCTGGTCGACGAGCAGATCATCGACACGCTCTACCGCGCTTCGCTGGCGGGCGTGCCGATCCGGATCGTGGTGCGCGGCATCTGCGCGCTGCAGGCAGGGGTTCCCGGCCTGAGCGAGAACATCGAGGTCCGCTCCATCCTGGGCCGTTTCCTGGAGCATTCCCGGGTGTTCCACTTCGCGGGCATCGACGAGCGCTGGATCGGCAGCGCGGACATGATGCACCGCAACCTGGACCGCCGGATCGAGGCGCAGGTGCGCGTGGTGGACCCGAAGCTGACCGAGCAGCTCGACGAGCTGCTGGATTCGGCGCTGCACCCGCAGACGCGCTGCTGGGTGCTCAATTCCAAGGGGGACTGGGAGGCTTCGCCGCGCAGCGGGGCGCAGGTCCGCGACCACCAGACCGAGATGTTGCGCAGGCACGGGGCACAGGTTTCATGACGACGCAGGAAGAACCGGAGCACGCGACCAGCGCGAGCGATTCGGTGACGGTCCGCGCCGCCGGTGCGGTGCTGTGGCGCCCGGACGACGACGGGACTCCGCGGATCGCGCTGGTGCACCGCCCGCGCTACGACGACTGGACGCTGCCGAAGGGCAAGCTGGATCCCGGCGAGACCCCCGCGCACGCGGCCGCGCGGGAAGTGCTGGAGGAAACCGGGTTCGGTTGCGTGCTCTCCGGCGAACTCGCGCAGATCCGCTATTCGGTACCCGCTCCGGGCGGGTACACCGGCAAGCGGGTGGACTACTTCGCCGCCCGCGCCGGGCAGGGCCTGTTCGCGGTGAACGAGGAAGTCGACGAGCTGCGCTGGCTGAGCACCGCGGCCGCACGGGAACTGCTGACCTACCCGCACGACGGGCACGTGCTGGACGCCTTCGACGCGCTGCCGCTGGAATCCCGGACGCTGCTGCTGGTCCGGCACGCCAAAGCGGGCAAGCGTTCGGAATTCACCGGCGACGACACGCAGCGCCCGCTGTCCGCGGCCGGGCTGCGCCAGCGGGACGCCTTGCACACCTTGCTGCCGCTGTTCGGCCCGCAGCGGGTCTACTCGGCGCCGCGGGTGCGCTGCACGCAGACGGTGCAGCCGGTGGCCGACGACCTCGGCATCGCCGTCGCCGACGAGCCGCTGCTGACCGAAGAGCAGTACCAGGCCGATCCCGCCGCGGCGGTGCGCAGGCTGCTGCGCATCGCGGGCGGTTCCGGCACTTCGGTGGTGTGCAGCCAGGGCGGTGTCATCCCGGATCTGGTCGGGCGGTTGACCGAATCCGCGGGCCTGCGCCCGGACGAGGTGCTCAGCAGCAAAGGCAGCGTGTGGACGTTGCGGTTCTGCCCGGATGCGAATTCCGGCAACGGTTCCGGGCCGCTGCTGCGGCTGGTGGCCGCGGATTACCTCCCCGACCCGAGGGGTTGAGCGGGGAAATGCTTTGCGCAGCGGTCCGGTAGCGGCGGCTCGGGCTTTTTCCGGTTTCCCGGCGGCTCTTCGGAGCAGGCCGCGGCGCATCGCGTCGCCGATGCCGCGCGAACCCGGTGGAAAACGGCGATGATCCCGGCGCGATCGGATCGCGCCGGGATCATCGGATGAACATCGCGGAGCGCGTGGACCGGATTCGGCGGCACCGTTTCCGCTGCCGCTGACCGGTTCCGCCTCCGCAGCCGCGCGCGGCTGCGAGTGGTGCCGTGCGGTGCACGCGAAGGATTTCCGTGCGGTGCACGCGAAAGACTCCCGTGCGGTGCACGCGGATCACTCCCGTGCGGTGCAGGCGGATGACGCCGTGCAGTGCACGTGACCACTCTGGCCCACCTGGGAAGTTCGGCTCGCTCAGGTGGCGAGCGTTCACTTCTTGGTGGTCTTGCGCGCCGTGCTCGTCTTGGCGGTGGAGGTCTTCGCGGCCGAGGTCTTCGCTGCCGAAGCGGTCGATTTGGTGGACTTCGTCGCGGATTTGGTGCCGGTGGACTTGCTGCCGGTGCTCGCCTTCGCAGTGCTCGCCTTGGCAGTGCTCGCCTTGCCGGTGGTGCTCTTCGGCGCCGCCTTGCTCGTGGTCGCCTTGCTCGTGGTCGCCTTGCTCGTGGTCGCCTTGCTCGTGGTCGCAGCCTTGCCGGTCGTCGCGGCCTTGCTCGCCGTCGACTTGCCGGTGGTCGCCGCCTTGCTCGTGGTCGCCTTGGTCGTGGCACCGGTCTTGGCGCTGGACCGGGTGGTGGCGGCCTTCTTCGGCGCCGCCTTGGTGGTGGTCGCCGACTTGGCGGCGGTGCTGCGCGAGCCCGCGGTCTTGGTCGCGGTGGCCTTGCCGGCGGTGCCGGTGGACTTGGCCGCGGTGCCGGTGGACTTGGCCGCGGTGCCGGTGGACTTGGCCGTGCTGCGGCCGGTGCCCGCGGTCTTGGTGGCGGTGCTGCGGGTTCCGGCGGACTTCGTCGCGGTGGCGCGGGGCAGTTTGCGGCTGCCGCCGACGACTTCCTTGAACTGGGTGCCTGCGCGGAACGCCGGAACGTTGGTCTTCTTGACCTTCACGGCCTCACCGGTGCGCGGGTTGCGCGCGGTGCGCGCGGCGCGGGCGCGCTTCTCGAAGACGCCGAATCCGGTGATGTTGACCTTCTCGCCCTTGTTGACGTTGCGGACGATGAGGTCCACGACGCCTTCCACCGCCTGGCTGGCGGTCTTCTTGTCGCCGAGGCGTTCGGCCAGTGCCTCGATGAGTTGGGCCTTGTTCACTTCAGTCCCTCCCAGGACAACAACGGCCCCGTCGGGCCGACTCAAAGCCCACGGTAAAGCCCAGAACAGCCGAATGCCATTCGCCACGCCTCATTTTTTCGTTGGGGCGTGGGACTTTCGGCTGTCCTGGGCGTTGCTCGCCGCGCTTCGCGACGCCGTCCCGGCGACCGCCGGGCAACATTGTTTTTCCCGCACAGCAGGGAGAAATGCGTTCTCCGGCGGGTTCCCGATCAGCCTTCGCGAGCGGGCAGTGTGGCCGGTTTGAACGCCGGGCGGTGCTGCTCGTACGTGTCGATCGTCTCGGCGTGGCGCATCGTCAGGCCGATGTCGTCGAGACCTTCCAGCAGCCGCCAGCGGGTGTAGTCGTCGAGCGAGAACCCGACGGTGAGGTCTTTCGCCTGCACCGTGCGCTCTTGCAGGTCCACGGTGACTTCGGTGCCCGGCTCGTTCTCCAGCAGCTTCCACAGCAGTTCCACATCGGACTGCTCGCATTCGGCGGCCAGCAGGCCCTGTTTGCCCGCGTTGCCGCGGAAGATGTCCGCGAACCGGGAAGAGATGACCACCCGGAAGCCGTAGTCCTTCAACGCCCACACCGCGTGCTCGCGGGACGATCCGGTGCCGAAGTCGGGGCCTGCGACCAGAACGCTGCCGTTGCGGAACGCCTCGTTGTTGAGCACGAAGGTCTCGTCGCCGCGCCATGCGGCGAACAGCGCGTCCTCGAACCCGGTGCGCGCGACCCGCTTGAGGTACACGGCGGGGATGATCTGGTCGGTGTCCACGTTGGACCGGCGCAGCGGGACGCCGACACCGGTGTGCGTGGTGAACGGTTCCATCGTTGGTTCCTCCTGTTGCGCGGGCGGTCAGTCGAGGTCTTCCGGGGAGGACAGCGTGCCGCGCACCGCGGTCGCCGCGGCGACCAGCGGCGAGACCAAGTGGGTGCGGCCGCCTTTGCCCTGCCTGCCCTCGAAGTTGCGGTTGGACGTGGAGGCACTGCGCTCGCCGGGGGTCAGCTGGTCGGGGTTCATGCCGAGGCACATCGAGCAGCCCGCCGAGCGCCATTCCGCCCCCGCGGCGGTGAAGACCTCGTTGAGCCCTTCGGATTCGGCCTGCTGCCGGACCTTCATCGAGCCGGGCACCACCATCATCCGCACGTCCGAGGACACCTTGCGCCCGTCCAGGATGGCCGCTGCGGCCCGCAAGTCCTCGATGCGGCCGTTGGTGCAGGAACCGAGGAAGACGGTGTCCACGACGACCTCACGCAGCGGAGTGCCGCCCTGCAGGCCCATGTAGGCCAACGCCTTTTCGACCGCGTAGCGCTCGGAATCCTCGGCGATGGCCTCGGGATCCGGAATCCGCTCGCCCAGCGGCAGCCCTTGGCCCGGGTTGGTGCCCCACGTGACGAACGGCGTGAGTTCGTCGGCGTCCAGGGTGACTTCCGCGTCGAACTCGGCATCTTCGTCGGTGCGCAGCGTCTTCCAGTACGCCACGGCCGCGTCCCAGTCGGCGCCCTGCGGCGCGTGCGGACGGCCCCGCAGGTACTCGAAGGTCGTCTCGTCCGGCGCGATCATCCCGGCCCGCGCGCCCGCTTCGATGGACATGTTGCAGATCGTCATGCGGGCTTCCATGGACAGCTGGCGGATGGCTTCGCCGCGGTACTCCAGGACGTAGCCCTGCCCGCCGCCGGTGCCGATCTTGGCGATGACCGCGAGGATGATGTCCTTGCTCGTGACACCGGGCCGCAGCGTGCCTTCGACGTTGATGGCCATGGTCTTGAACGGGCGCAGCGGCAGCGTCTGGGTGGCCAGCACGTGCTCCACCTCGGAGGTGCCGATGCCGAACGCCAGCGCGCCGAACGCGCCGTGCGTGGAGGTGTGGCTGTCGCCGCACACCACCGTCGTGCCGGGCTGGGTGAGCCCGAGCTGCGGCCCCACCACGTGCACGATGCCCTGCTCGGCGTCGCCCATGGGGTGCAGGCGGACACCGAATTCCTCGCAGTTGCGCCGCAAAGTGTCCACCTGCGTGCGCGAGACCGGATCGGCGATCGGCAGCTCGGTGCCGGTGGTGGGCACGTTGTGGTCTTCGGTCGCGATCGTCAGGTCGGGTCGCCGGACCGGCCGGTCCGCCAGCCGCAGCCCCTCGAACGCCTGGGGGCTGGTGACTTCGTGCACGAGGTGGAGGTCGATGTAGAGCAGGTCGGGCTCGTAGCCCTCGCCTCGGCGCACGATGTGGCCGTCCCAGACCTTCTCCGCGAGCGTGTTGCCCATCGCTCCTCCCGATCGAAAGGTGGTGGTCGCACCGCTGCCCGGCGGGCAAGCAGACCCTGCGCAGCGGCACTGTCCCAAGAAGTGGACTTCTCAGATGACGAGAAGTTAGTATCGGTACGTGGGACAGCATAGCGGCATCGGAGTGTTGGACAAGGCAGTGGCCGTGTTGCAGGCCGTGGCCGAAGAACCTTGCGGCCTCACGGAGTTGTGCAGCCGCACGGGTCTGCCGCGGGCGACCGCGCACCGGTTGGCGGTCGGCCTGGAGGTGCACCGGATGCTGCGCCGCGGCTCGGACGGCCGGTGGCGCCCGGGTGCGTCGCTGGCGGAATTGGCCGGTGGCGCGGTGGATCCGCTGCTGGAGGCGTCGTCCACGGTGCTGCCCAAACTGCGGGAAGTCACCGGGGAAAGCGTCCAGCTCTACCGCAGGGACGGTTTGCAGCGGCTGTGCATCGCTTCCGCGGAACCGCCGAGCGGGTTGCGGGACACGGTCCCGGTCGGCTCGACGGTGTCGATGATGGCGGGCTCGGGCGCGAAAGTCCTTGCGGCGTGGGCGGATCCGGCCACCCAACGAGCGGTGCTGGCCGAGGCCGTCTTCGGCGAGCGCACGCTGCTGGAGGTCCGCCGCCGCGGCTGGGCGCAAAGCGTCGCCGAACGCGAGTCGGGTGTGGCCAGCGTCTCGGCCCCGGTCCGCGATTCGCAGGGCACGGTGGTGGCGGCCATCAGCGTTTCCGGCCCGATCGACCGCATGGGCCGCCGACCGGGCGCCCGCTGGGCCGCCGACCTGTTGGCGGCCGCGGATGCCTTGCAGAACCGCATCTGATCCTTCGGGGCCCATCCGTCTTCGGGGCCGTCGGCTTTCGGGGCTCATCGACTCTCGGGGCCCGTCGACCTTCGCGGCGCTGGCGGATTTCCGGGCGCCGTCGGCCTTCCGCGCAACGGGAGATGTCGCTCGGTCCTTCCCGCCGCTGCCGACGAAGTGAGCGGCGAACCGCTGACCCGGCGCAGCGACGCCGTGCGGACGGCACATCGGACCGGACGGACCGCTCTGGGCCGAGCGGCCGGATGGTTCAGGCGTGCCGGCGCACGAGCGCGTACTCGAAGGGCAAGTGCAGGAAGGTTCCGTCGGGCAACGGGACGCGGGAGGACAGCGCCAGTTCCCCGGCCTCCATCACCAGCCACCCGTGCCGCCGGTACAGCCCGGTGAGCCCTTGAGCGGGGAGCTCGGCGGGCCACAGGCCCGTCGTCGCCGCCTCCCGGATCGCTTCGGGCCACTCGCCGAAGCACTCCGCCAACTCGGCGAGGGACTCGGTGAAGCGTTCGGAGAGCTCGACGTCGAAGACCCGCCCGCGCTGCCCGGTCAGCACGGCGAGGCCGGCCAACGCGTTCGGCCACTGCTCCGCTGCCATCGCGTGCAGCACGCCGCGCAGGTGCACGTTCGCGTCGCCGATGCGCTCGTGCAGCGCCCGGACCGCGGCCAAGTCGGTGCTGTCGAGCTGTTCGTAGCGGACCCCGGTGTGCCCGTTCCCCGTGCGCCCGATCCTGGTGCGCCCGATCCAGGTGTTCCCGTTCCCGGTGTGCGCCTTCTCCAGCGCCGCGGCGGCGACGTCGGTGCCGAGCACGGTCTCGAAGTGCTCGGCGAAGTGCTCGGTCAACCCGCCGTTCCCGCAACCGGCGTCGACCAGCGGCAGCCGGGAGTCGAACCCCGCGAGCAGCATCGGCAGGTAGGGGGCCATGTCCTCGGCGGTGCCGAAGTGCCACGGCACCGGCAGGTCCGGGCTGGTCCCGGCCAGCTGCCAATAGGACTCCCAAGCGCCGGGTTCATTCGTTCCGGTGGATTCGGCCATCGCCTCGCCCCTTCTTCGGCCCTGCCGCACGACCGGCAGGTGTGGCTGCATTGCACAGCCCGGGCACCGGCTCGCGGGTCGCACATATCTGGCGAGCACCAAAGTAGTCCGCGATTTCGCCTGGTGGTCGCGGTTGCCCGCGATACCGCTCGATGGTGGCGCGAGAAAACCAGCCCTGCCGAAATTTTGATCGCGACATGAAAAATCCAGCCGAAATGTTCCGGACGCCGCGCCTATTGCGAACCCGAACCCCCAGGAGGAAGATCGCGCCGAAACCGGCGTGCGGCACGGAGGCCGGTTCGGACGAGGAGGTCATCGTGGCAGAACAGTCCGGCGCGCCCGAATTCGTCAAGGAGAACGTCGATTTCGAAGCCTGCTACCAGGGTCAGCGCTTTCTGGCGGGAACCGATCTGACCTTCCCGGTGGCCCCCTGGGACATCGGCGAACCGCAGCCCGCCCTGGTGGAGCTGGCCGACCGGACCGCGTTCTCCGGCGATGTCCTCGACGCCGGCTGCGGGCTCGGCGAGAACGCGATCTTCCTGGCCGGTCGTGGCTACCGGGTGACCGCGTTCGACTGCTCGCCGACAGCTCTGGACCGCGCCCGCGCGCGGGCCCGCGAATGCGCCGCCCAGGTCGAGTTCGTGCAGGCGGACGCCACTCGGCTCGGCGAGCTCAGCGGGCGCCGCTTCGGCACCGTCGTGGACAGCGCGCTGTACCACTGCCTCGGTGCGCAGCAGCAGCACCGATACGCCGCCGCCTTGCACGAGGTCACCGAACCGGGCGCGCGACTGCACCTGCTGTGCTGGGCGGTGGCGGGCGAGGACGCGGCCGTGCGGCATCCGATGGGCGTCGGCGAGCAGAGCATCCGGGCCACCTTGGACGCTCGCTGGGAAGTTCTGGAAGTGCGCACCGCGCAGATTTCCACCGCGCTGATCCGGGACGCGCTCACCGAGGCGGACATCGCCCTGTTCGCGCGGAAAGGGGTCGGCATCGACCCGGGCAGGGCGGCGGTCGACGACCGGGGAAGGATTTCCGCGCCTGCCTGGTTCGTGAGCGCGGTGCGCCGCTGAGGACGCGGCGCTTTTGCGCTTTCCCCGCGATTTGAAAAACCCCGGCGAAATGTTTCCGCTACCGATCGCCCTTCCGGGTGATCATGGATGTGGCGAACCGGCGAACTGCGACATAATCCGTTTTGTGCGAACAGCTGGGGGAAGATCTCACGTGGCGGCGGAACCGCCCGCCGTGGCGATTCTCGGCGCCGGGATCGCGGGACTGGTGGCGGCGCACGAATTGGAAAGGCTGGGGCATTCGGTCATCGTGCTGGAGGGCAGCGGCCGCATCGGCGGACGCGTGTTCACCCACCGGTTCGGCTCCGCCGACAACGCCCCTTACGCGGATTTGGGCGCGATGCGCATTCCGACCGGTCACGCGCTGACCATGCGCTACGTGGACGAACTCGGCCTCACGCCCGCGCTGCGCCCGTTCCGCACGATCCTGAGCGACCCGAACAACTACCTGGCGACCGGCCGCGGCTTCGTCCGGGTGCGGGACGCGGCCGGGCCGGTGGTCGAGGACCTGCGGTGCGCGGTCCCGGTGGATTCCTTCCGGCGGGACACCGTGCTGTTCTGCGCCTGGCTGGCCGCGCTCGCCCGGGCGGTGGGCCCGCGTGCGCTGCGCACGGGCCTGGCCGCGGAGATCACCCCGATGCTGCGCGCAGCCGACCGCGTCGACCTGTCGTCGTACGTGCACGGGCCGGCCGACCGGTTCGACCTGGTCGGCGCCTTCGACACCCATCCGCAACTGCGCGAGGCGTGCGGCGTCCGGCTGGCCGGGTTCATCGACGACCTGCTGCTGGAGACCGGAACCCGGCTGCGGTACCTGGCGGGCGGGATGGGCCGGATCACCGACCGGCTGGCCGCCCGGCTCCGCGGCCCGGTCCTGCTGGACCGGGAGGTCGTGAGCTTGCACGTCCGCGGCGACCAGGTGCTCGTCGGGCTGCGGCACCGGGGCGTCGACGTGCTCTCGAGATATCCGGTCGCGGTGTGCACGCTGCCGTTCTCGGTGCTGCGCGAGCTGCAGCTGGCGGGCTTGGACGACGACAAGCGGGAGGTGATCCGCAGCGTCGAGTACGCGGCGGCCACGAAGATCGCACTGCACTGCCGGGAGCCCTTCTGGAAACGCGCCGCGGTCTCGGGCGGCGCGTCCGCGACCGGCGGGCGGCTGCGCCAGACGTACTACCTGCCGCAGGACGGCGACCCGGCGTTGGGCGCCGTGCTGCTGGGCTCCTACGCGATCGCCGAGGACGCCGCCCCGCTCGGCCGGTTGCCCGCCGACCGCAGGCACGCCGCTTCGCTGGAGGAGCTGGCCGGGCTGCACCCGGAGCTCAAGGCGCCGGGCGCCGTGCTCGGCGCCGCGAGCATCTCCTGGGGCGACCACCGCTGGAGCAAGGGCTGCGCCGCGCACCGCTGGCGGTGGGGCAAGGACGCGGCCGCGGCCAGGGCCGAGGGAATGCGCGCGGCCCGCCCGCAGGGAGGGCTGTTCTTCGCCGGTGAGCACTGCTCGTCCACTCCGGCGTGGATCAACGGGGCCATCGAGTCGGCGCTGGCCGTCACCGGCGCCGTGGACGCGGCGTTGCGGACCGGTGCGGCCGACCGCGCGCAACGATCGTGAGCGCCCGCGCGGCGCAGCGGTGAACAGGGGGAAACAGTGAGCATCTTCGACCTGCCCCGGCTGCACTTCGCCGGTACGGCGATCACCCGGCTGCCCACCGGCCCGCGCAGCGGGCGCTACGACCTGGCCGCGAACGAGGCGCTGACCGCGGACGGCACGCCGTTCCCGCGGGACCGGCCTGCCGCGGAGTACCACGAGCACCTCGACGGGCTCGGCGAGCGCTTCGAACCCGACGGCCGGCTCCGGCCGGACGGGCGGTTCGGCACCGCCAAGGGCTGGAACTTCGGCGGCAACGGGCACTTCTGGCTGGACGCCCGCATCACCGGGTGGGAGCGCGTGCCGGGCGCGGCCGGTGCGCAGGATCCGGTGCTCGGGCGGGCGGTGGACCTGTGGGGGCACTTCAACGAGCACCTGGCGACCACGCACAACCGGGCTCGCGTCTTCGACGTCGACCCGGCGTCCGACTGGACCACCACCGTGCTGGCGGGTCAGTTCTGCTTCGGCCGCCAGGGTCGCTCGCACGACACCGGGTACATGGCGGTCGGCGCGGTCGACGGCCCGCAGCCACCTCGCTGGCAGAACTCGCAGCACGTGCACGGAGTCGGCGAGCACCCGCTGGAATCCTGGTTCCGGCGCTCTGTCGTGCATCAGTTCGCCGTGGACGCCGACGGCCTGGAGTGGTTACCCGAGGCGGAGATTTCCGAGGCGGTACGGCTGCTGCGCGCCGCGGCGGGCCCAGGCGGTCTGGTCGTCCGCTACGCGCTGAGCAACATGGCCGCACCGCGAGACAACGACACCCCGAACGTCTGGCAGGTGCGCGGCACCATCGCTGCCCGCGACCCCGCGGAAGAGCGCACTTGTCCGGCGGGGCGGTTGCTCACCGCGCGCGAACCCCGCCGGCGCGGTGAACCGGCTCCGCTGCACAACGCCGCGGTGCAGGTGACCGGCGAGCACACGACCTTCGACCTGATCACCGCGGTGCCCGCGCTGGGACGGAGCCCGGAGCCCGGTCCGGACGGGGTGCACCGGCTCGGGCCGCGGCTGGACCTGGGAGATCTGCAGCTGCGCACGCTCGGCTCCGGGCAGCTGGTCGCGCGGTTGCCCAGTAGCGCCTACCGCGCGGACACCGCGCGGACCGGCGGGCTGGTCACCGTTGCGACCGAGCCGGGATGCGCCGCAGCCGAGGACGAGCCGCTGGTGCTCGTCCGCGAGGGGCAGGAGTCCGCGGTGCTGCTCGCCGAGGAGGAGTCGGTCGTGCGGATCGACGACTCCTGCCTGTTCCTCGACCCCGCCGAGGGAGACAGCACCGAGGGAGACAGCACCGAGCGGGACGGCAGTGCGGGGGACGGCACCGCGCGGGTACCGGTCCGCACGTACCACCTGGGACGCCCCGCTCCGCTGAACGGCCTGCGGGTGGTGCAGTTCTTCAACCCGCGCGCACTGCCGCGGGACCCGCGGGCCCAGGCCGCGGACGCCCGGTGCGGTGCGGTGCAGATCGTGCAGGTCCGGCCGGACGAAGGCGCCGCGGATTGGGCCGAATCCTGCACCTTGGACACCGACGAACAGGGCCGAGCCGTGTTGGCGGTGCGCTGCGCCACCGCCGGCGCCACCCGGCTGCTGCTGCTCCCGGAAGGCCAACACCCGCCGTGCGACCCGGACGAGCCCGGCTCAGCGGCCCGCGCGTACGACAACGACGACCGCACGGGCTACTGGCCCGCCGTCGGCTGCGCGGACGTGCGCGTGCTGCCGGACACCCGGCACCTGGACGAGATCCCGCGCGCGGAAGTCACCCACGACCTGCTCTACCGGGAGGTCTTCGCGCCCTACGAGCTGCTGTACTCGTTCATGGCCGACGAGGTCTTCAGCCTGGCCGAGCAGAGCAAGGTGGGCACTTACGCGCGGCTGATCTGGCTGATGTCCGACCCGCGCCACCGGGACAAGACGTTCTACATGCCGCCGACCCGCGACCTGACCCGGCCGCAGGGCCGCTTGCTGCTGGCCCACCTGCGCAGGCAGCAGGCGCCCGCTCCGCCGGAGCTCGTGGCCCGGCGAGATCGACCCGGCGCCATCACCACCCGCGGTCAGCTGCGCGACGCGCTGCGCGAGGCCGCGAGCGTCGAACTCGCCGGGATGCTGCAGTACCTGTACGCCGCCTGGTCGATCCCGACGCACGAGGCCGGGCAGCAGCTGGTGCGGCGCGGCGAGTGGACCGCCGAGCAGCTGCGGCTGGCCTGCGGCGACGGCACCGAGACGCTGCGCAACGGGATGCGCGGCGAGCTGCTGAGCGTGGCGCGGGAAGAGATGGTGCACTTCCTGGTGATCAACAACATCATCACGGCGATGGGGTTGCCGTTCCACTTGCCGGACATCGACTTCGGCCGCGTCAACCACCGTCTGCAGGTGCCGCTCGACCTGGCCTTGGAAGGGTTCGGGCTCGGGAGCGTGCAGCGGTTCATCGCGTTGGAGCAGCCGCACTCGTTGACCAGGGAGATCGCAGGCGACGTCGCGCCGGACGCGGCCGGGAAGGCGTACCCGTACCAGTCGCTCAGCGACCTCTACGCCGCCATCCGGGAGGGCATCGGCGCGGTGCCGGACCTCTTCCTGGTGCAGCGGGGGCGGGGCGGCGGCGAGCACCACCTGTTCATGCGCAGGTCGCTCAACGACGTCCACCCCGACTACCAGCTGGAGGTGGACGACGTCCCCAGCGCGCTGTTCGCCATCGACTTCGTCACCGAGCACGGCGAGGGCAACGTCCTGCCCGGGCCCGCGGACGAGGACTCGCACTACGACACCTTCCTGCGGATGTCCGACCTGCTGATGGCGCACCGCGTCGAGGCGCCCGGCCAGCGGTGCCCACCGTGGACACCCGCGTACCCGGTGCTGCGCAATCCGACGTTGCACGCGGGCGACGGCGCCAGGGAACCGGTCACCGCGCCGGAGGCGCGCTCGGCCATGGTGCTGTTCAACCGCTCGTACTTCCTGATGCACCAGCTGATGCTGCAGCACTTCCACGGCGCGGCCGACGCCAGCCTGCGGCGCTCCCGGCTGATGAACGCGGCTATCGACGTGATGACGGGGATGCTGCGGCCCATCGCCGAGCACCTGGTGACGCTGCCGTCCGGACGGCCCGGCCGCACCGCCGGGCCGTCCTTCGAGCTGGAGGAGGAGCCGGGTTTCCTCGCCCGTCCCGATGTCGCGCTGCGCTCGCTCGGCGGCCGCTTCGACCACCTCGCTCGCCAGGCTGCGGAACAACCCGGGCTGCCCGCGCGGGTCGCAGAGCTGATGCGCTCCTACGCCGCGGAGTTCCGCGGGTCGGCACCGTGACCGCGATGGTCTCGCGGAATTCCCGGTGCGCATTCGCGGTCGGGTTGCCGAGCGGATCGATGCCGCCGCGTTCAGATCGACGAAGCCTCGTTCAATTCGGGTCCGGGGCCTGCCAGACGGCGGCGGCCATTGCGACGGCCACCCCGTCGAAGAATTGCGCACCCGGCAACCACCCGGAATAGGCGTCCCGGAATTCCTGCGAACTCGGCAGCGTGTTGAGCTCGCCCAGCTTGTGCCAGCTGGGGTGCAGGAAGAGGTTCAACGCGTCCGTGGCCGCCCCGGCATCGGCGGTGGCCCGGTACACGGCTTCGGCGTTCTGGAACGCGACCGGGATGTGCCAGTCCGCGTCCCGGCCCTTCCGGGCGTGCAGGTCGGTCCGCTGCGGTTCCAGCACGACCAGCCGCCCGCCCGGGGCGACCAGCGAGCGCAGGTGCGGCAAGATCTGTTCGTAGGGACGCATGTGGAACACGGCGCTGAAGGCGAAAACGACGTCGAACACGCCATCCGCCGCGGGCTCGACGTCGTAGGCGCTGCGCGCCTCGTAGCGGATGTTCGCGGCCGGCCGGGTCCGCCGCGCGATGTGGATCAGCGCTTCGGACAGGTCGACGCCGAGCACCTGCGCGTAGCGTTCCGCGAGCAGCGGGCAGTGCCTGCCGGTACCGCACCCGACGTCGAGCGCTCGGTCACCGCCGGGCAGTTGGGCGTCCAGCCAGGTGCGGAAGGGGCCTTCCGCGTCGATCATCCGGGTGGCCATCCGGTCGAAGTGTTCGGCCACGTCGTCGAAAAGCGCGCCGACTTCCGCGGACCGCGCAGCAATGGACTCTTTTCCCGATGATTCCATGTCCTGGCACGATACCTGCAGCCGCCATTCCCGTTCGGGTGAAATGATGCGCAGGATTTGCACACATTCCGACAATTTTCGGCATCGCGGTATGCGAGCCGATCAGACACTCCGGCGGATGGAGTTCGCCGACCGGAATCGACGACGTCCTGCCCTGGTCCAGCCCTCGGTAACGGCGTCCCGCAGGAGTCCGGGGTCGCCGTGCGGCGACCACTCCATCGACACGACGCTCGATCACGGACACGCCCGCTGATGACCGAGCATCCGTTTTCCAGCGCGAACGCCATCGCCGACCTGCGCAACGAACGCGGACACCGCGCCTCCGACGGAGGTGCTCAGTCCGTCAAGTCCGTCGTGCCCTGTCCAACCGCATCGACAGGTCGCCGACCACATCAGCGAGACCACCGACAGCGGCACACCCGACGAGCGCAAGGCTCGCACCGAAGCCCTAGCGCCCCGGACCGAGATCACCGACCCGAACCGGCTCGTCCCGGTCCCACTCCCCCAGCCCCGCGACAAAACGAGGCCGCCCCCACCTCACCAGCGGGAACGACCTCGGAAGGAGCGGTTCGCACAATGCCTAATTTGGTAGTCCCGACGGGATTCGAACCCGCGCCGCCGGCGTGAGAGGCCGGTGTCCTAGGCCGCTAGACGACGGGACCGCGCTACACCGAGAACTCTACAACACCCCCACACCACCAAGACCCCCACCCCCATTCCCACACTCGACGTGCGAAGCACGAGCCCCCACTCACCTCGACGTGCGAAGCACGAGCCCCCACTCACCTCGACGTGCGAAGCACGAGCCCCCACTCACCTCGACGTGCGAAGCACGAGCCCCCACTCACCTCGATGTGCGAAGCACGAGCCACGCACTCCCCGCCGCACAAAGCCGACCCCACAACTCAATGTGCGAAGCACGAGCGCCCACACAGCAGTGGCCGACCACACCTGCGGTGGCTCAAAACAAGCGCCGGTGGCGACCACACACGCGAGTGGCCCCACACAAGTGCTGGTCCCCACCCAGCCCCTCCACACACCTATGGCGAGGAGCCCTCCCCACGCAACCACCGCACCGTGGGGGTCTGGGGGGTCGCCCCCCAGATAGACAGACAAAAACGGGAAAAGGCCCGCCCCCAAAGGGGGCGGGCCTTGAACACGCGCGTGTAGCCCCGACGGGATTCGAACCCGCGCCGCCGGCGTGAGAGGCCGGTGTCCTAGGCCGCTAGACGACGGGGCCTCGGCGAACGATCGTGACCTTCGCGCTGATCGTGATCAACGCACTCGGTCTTGATCCTCGCGCTGGGGTACCAGGACTCGAACCTAGACTAACTGAACCAGAATCAGTCGTGCTGCCGATTACACCATACCCCAAGGGCTTTGACGTTCAGCGTTGTTCGTCCGGGCTTCTGGGGAAAGTCCGGCTCGGCGGCCGCTGTCCGTCTTGCTGGTGTTAAATACTAGAACATCCTCGCGGGGGCGCTGTAAGGCACCCCCTGCTCGGGTCGTTTTCGCTGGTGGGCGCGGTGGCGGCCGGGCCGGGTCCGGTGGCGGCCCGGCCGGGGCTCAGGCGAGGGCGCGCTCGTGTCTCGTTTCGTCCTGCGGGGCCGCTGCTTCGGGGATGCCGGGCAGGTCGCAGACGAGCAGTTCGGGCAGCTCGGCGAGGCTGGTGATCATCGACACCCCGTCCGGCGGGGCGTGTTCGGTTCCGTTGCGGTTGAGCCAAACGCCGTGCATGCCGGCGTTGGCGGCGCCGAGCGCGTCGGTGTCGAGCCGGTCGCCGACGTGCACGGTTTCGTGCGGTTCGGCGCCGACGGCGGTGCAGGCGGCGTGGAAGATCTGCGGGTCGGGTTTGGCGACGCCGAGTTCTCCGGAGATGACCAGGTCGTCGAAGGTTCCCGCGAGCCCGGTGTCGCTGATCTTCTTGCGCTGGTAGGCGCTGTCCGCGTTGGTGATCACGGCGAGCCGCAGGCCGCTGGCGCGCATCCAGTCGAGGCAGGGGCGCGCGTCGTCGAACAGTTGCCAGGCGCGTTGCATGGCGGCCATCCGGTAGTCCTCGCGGGCGGCGACTTCGGTGTCGCCGAGTTGTTCGCCGAAGGCGGCGAAGAAGTCCCGGGTGCGTTCTCGGCACATGGTGGCGAAGTCGTACTCGCCGGCGACGAAGCGCGCGTAGTGCTGCTCGGTGGTGCTGCGCCACACCGGCCAGGCGGCGTCGTTGCCGATGAGGGCGCGCAGGCCCATCCGGGACGAGGTGGCGTTGTCCAGCAGGGTGTCGTCGATGTCCAGGCACACGGCCTTGATCGGGCCGGGCGGGGGTGCGTTCGGCGGTTCAGGCGCGGTTGTCACCCCGAGAGGCTAGGTGATCACCGGGCGTACCCGACTCGACCAAGCCGGTGATACTCGGTTCCCTGGCACGGTTTAGTGCCGCTGGGGCCGTTGGGGGTGGCGGCGCTCCGACCGCCACCCGTTCAGCGCATTTCCGCGGTGTTCCCGTCCAGTGCGCGGTGGAGTCTGCTAAGGGACACTTCGCGGCCCAGCAGTTCCATCGATTCGTACAGCGGCGGGGACACGGTGCGGCCGGTGACGGCGACCCGCACGGGCGCGAAGGCTTTGCGCGGTTTGATGCCGAGCCCGTCGACGACGGCGGCCCGCAGCGCCGCTTCGATGGAGTCGGTGTCCCATTCGGGCAGCTGCTCGAGCGCGCCGATGCTCGCTTCGAGCACCGGGCGCGCGTCTTCGCCGAGCGCTTTCTGCGCGGAGGCTTCGTCGGGCTCGAAGTCTTCGCCGGCGAACAGGAATCCCATCATGTTCACCGCGTCGGAGAGCACGATCAGCCGTTCCTGCACCAGCGGCGCGGCGGCGCGCACGGTTTCGATCTGCTCGCCGGTGGGTTCCGCGGGCAGCACGCCGCCGTCGATCAGGTAAGGCACCACGCGCTGCACGAAGTCGTCGGGTGCGAGCGCCCGCAGGTGCGCGGAGTTGATCGCGTCGGCCTTCTTCTGGTCGAACCGGGCGGGGTTGGCGCTGACCCGCCCGATGTCGAAGGCTTCGACCATCTCGTCGAGGGTGAACACGTCGCGGTCGTCGGCGATGGACCAGCCCAGCAGCGCGAGGTAGTTCAGCAGCCCTTCCGGCAGGAATCCGCGTGCGCGGTGGTGGAAGAGGTCGGATTGCGGGTCGCGCTTGGACAGCTTCTTGTTGCCCTCGCCCATGACGAACGGCAGGTGGCCGAATTCGGGGGTGAAGTCGGTGACGCCGATGCGCCGCAGCGATTCGTACAGCGCGATCTGGCGGGGCGTCGAGGACAGCAGGTCTTCGCCGCGCAGCACGTGGGTGATCCGCATCAGCGCGTCGTCGACGGGGTTGGTGAGGGTGTAGAGGGGTTCGCCGTTGCCGCGCACCAGGACCGGGTCGGGCACGCTGCCCGCGGGGAAGGTGATCTCGCCGCGGACGAGGTCGGTGAACGCGAGGTCGTGCTCGGGCATCTTCAGCCGCAGCACGGGGTTGCGGCCTTCGGCGCGGAACTCGGCCTTCTGGTCCTCGGTGAGGTGCCGGTCGTGGTTGTCGTAGCCGAGCTTGGGGTCGCGGCCGGCGGCTTTGTGCCGGGCTTCGACCTCTTCCGGGCTGGAGAAGGCTTCGTAGAGCTCACCGGCGGCGAGCAGGCGCTGCGCGATGTCGGCGTAGATGTCCTTGCGCTCGCTCTGCCGGTACGGGCCGTGCTCACCCCCGGCCCCGGGGCCTTCGTCCCAGTCCAGCCCGAGCCAGCGCAGCGCGTCCAGCAGCGCGTCGTAGGACTCCTGGCTGTCCCGGCTGGCGTCGGTGTCCTCGATGCGGAACACCAGGGTGCCTTCGTGGTGCCGGGCGAAGGCCCAGTTGAACAGGGCGGTGCGGATCAGCCCGACGTGCGGTGTGCCGGTCGGCGACGGGCAGAACCGGGCGCGGACGGTGCTGTGCGGCGTGGCGGTGACCTCTGACGTGCTCATGACGCGGTCCAGCTTAGCGAGCCCGGTTCCGTGGTTGACCAGCGACTCCGGTAGGAGGATGGTGAGGTTATTCAACAACCGTTGAATACTCGCTCGGGAGGGGATCGCGATGACGCGAACGGAACGCACGACGTGCTGCATCGTCGGCGGCGGCCCCGCCGGGATGGTCCTGGGCCTGCTGCTGGCCCGCTCCGGTGTGCAGGTGACCGTGCTGGAGAAGCACGGCGACTTCCTCCGCGACTTCCGCGGCGACACCGTGCACCCCACGACGCTGCAACTGCTCGACGACCTGGGCCTGGCCGAGCGGTTCGCCGAGCTGCCGCACCGCAGGGTGGACCGGGTGCGGCTGCCGGTCGGGCAGCGCGAGGACCAGTTCCTGACGATCGCCGACTTCACCAGGCTGCCGATCAAGTACAACTACATCGCGCTGGTGCCGCAGTGGGATCTGCTGGACCTGCTAGCGGACGAGGCCAAGCAGCAACCCGGTTTCGACCTGCGGATGAACACCGAAGTCACCGGGCTCGTCCGGGAGGACGGCCGGGTGAACGGGGTGCGCTACCGCGAATCCGACGGCAGCACCGGCGAGCTGCGCGCCACCATCACGGTCGCCTGCGACGGGCGGGACTCGCTGGTGCGGCAGCTTCCGGAGCTGGGGCTGCGGGACTTCGCCACGCCGATGGACGTGCAGTGGTTCAAGATCCCGCGCCGCGCGGAGGACCCGGCCGGGCTGCTCGGTCTGATCGCGGACCGCACCTTCCAGGCGCTGATCGACCGCGGCGACTACTACCAGGCCGCCTCGATCATCGCGAAGGGCACCGACGCGGAACGCCGCGCCCGGCCGGTGGCGGAGTTCAACGAACGGCTGCGCCGGTTCCTGCCGTGGCTCGACGACGGCCGCGACCTGGTGCGCGACTGGGACGACGTGCGGCTGCTCAGCGTCAAGCTGGACCGGTTGCGCAAGTGGCACGTGCCGGGGCTGCTGTGCATCGGAGACGCCGCGCACGCGATGTCACCGGTCGGCGGGATCGGCATCAACCTGGCCGTGCAGGACGGCGTCGCCGCCGCGCGGTACCTGGCGACGCCGCTGCGCGAGGGGCGGTTGCGGCGCAAGCACGTCGCGGCGATCCAGCGGCGGCGGTGGCCCACGACGGTGCTGATCCAGCAGCTCCAGCGGGTGCTGCACCGCAACGCCGTCGCCCCGGCGCTGCGCGGCGAGGTGGACTTCTACAAGAGCCTGCCCGCTCCGGTCCGGCTGGTCACCAACGCGCCGGCGCTGCGGGTCGTGCCGCCGTACGTGCTCGCCTACGGCGCGCTGCGGGAACGCCCGCCGCAGGAGGCGCTGCGCTGACCGCGCCGCTGCACCCGGTCTCGGCCGGGGTCAGCGGCGCAGCCGCTCCAGCAGCGACCACGGAGCTGCTTCTGCGAGGAGATCCCGCAGCGAGCAGGCGCCTGATGAGGCGCGCCCGGACCACCTGCGCAAGACGAGCTCGAAGACGGGTACTCAGCGGTCCTGCACCGGGTTGGTCAGGGTGCCGAGCCCGTCGATGGACACCGAGACCTGCTGGCCCGCCTGCATCGGCCCGACCCCGGCGGGCGTGCCGGTGAGGATCACGTCGCCCGGCAGCAGCGTCATGATCCGCGAGATGTACGACACCAGCGCCGGAACGTCGTGCAGCAGCAGCGAAGTCCGCGACTCCTGCTTGAGCTCGCCGTCCAGTTCGGTGCGCAGCCCCAGGTCACCGGGATCGAGCTCGGTGTCGATCCACGGGCCCAGCGGGCAGAACGTGTCGTAGCCCTTCGCCCGCGTCCACTGCCCGTCGGCCTGCTGCTGGTCGCGGGCGGTCACGTCGTTGGCGACGGTGTAGCCGAGCAGCACGTCGGCGCCGCGCGCCTCCGGGACGTCCCTGCACGGCTGGCCGACGACCGCGGCCAGCTCGCCCTCGTAGTCGACCCGCTCGGAGTTCGGCGGCAGCTTGATCGCCGCGTTCGGGCCGGTGACCGAGGTGGACGGCTTCATGAAGATGATCGGGTTCTGCGGCACCTCGCCGCCCATCTCCCTGGCGTGCTCGGCGTAGTTCTTGCCGACGCAGATCACCTTGCTGGGCAGGATCGGCCCCAGCAGCCGGACGTCGGCCATCGGCCACTTGCGCCCGGTGAACGTCGGTTCGCCGAAGGGGTGCTGGTCGATCTCGATGGCCAGCACCTTCTCCTGCGGGGCGGACGGGTCGGGTTCCAGCGCGACGAACGACACCCCGTCGGAGTGGGCGACTCGGGCCAGGCGCACGACGACCTCTTTTCGTTGCGGCGTTGCTTTCCCCGGCCACCCTAAGCCTCCGCGCCCGCAGGCTTGCGGAGCGCGGTTTCGCGAGGAGTGAACGGACTGCTCGTCCGAACGGATCGGGCCAACAGGCCGTTCGCTCGGAAGGAGCCGTCAGTCAGCGCCGCTGAGGACGGTGCGGCGCAGCGCCTTGTAGGCGAGCGCGTCGCACAGCGCCAGCCAGCTCGCCTCGACGATGTTGCCGTGCACTCCGACGGTGGTCCACTCGTCCTGATCGTCGCGGGACTCCACCAGCACCCGCGTGACCGCGTCCGTACCCGCGGCGTCGGTGAGGATGCGGACCTTGTAGTCCACCAGTTCAACCGAGTCCACCCACGGCAGGTGCGGAACCAGCGCCTTGCGCAACGCGGCGTCGAGGGCGTTGACCGGGCCGTTGCCCTCCGCCGTGGCGATGACGCGCTCCCCGTCCACGTGGATCTTCACCGTCGCCTCGGAAACGACCGTCCCGTCCGGGCGGTGATCCAGCAGCACCCGGTAGGACTCCAGCTCGAACGGGGCGTCCACGGCGCCTGCTTCGGCCTCCCCCGCAGCATCCATCTCGCGGCGCAGCAGCAGCTCCAGCGAAGCGTCCGAGCCCTCGAACGACCAGCCGCGGGCCTCCAGCTCCTTGACCTTGCGCACCGCGCCGGAGACCGCTTCCGGCGAGTCGGACAGGTCCAGCCCGAGCTCGGCGCCCTTGAGCTCCAGGCTCGCCCGCCCGGCCATCTCGGTGACCAGCACCCGCATCCGGTTGCCGACCACGTCGGGGTCCAGGTGGTTGTAGAGCTCGGGGTCCACCTTGATCGCGCTGGCGTGCAGCCCGGCCTTGTGCGCGAACGCCGACGACCCGACGTAGGGCTGGTGGGTGTCCGGGGCGAGGTTGGCGATCTCGGACAGCGCGTGCGAGACGGTCGTGAGCTCGGTCAGCTTGCCCTCCGGCATCACCGGCATGTCCAGCTTGGTCGCCAGGTTGCCGAGGACCGCGAACAGGTCGGCGTTGCCCGCGCGCTCGCCGTATCCGTTGGCGGTGCATTGCACGTGCGTGGCACCGGCCTGCACCGCCGCGATCGAGTTGGCGACCGCGCAGCTGGTGTCGTCCTGGCAGTGGATGCCCACCCGGAACCCGGTGCGCGCGACGATCTCCTCGACCGTGGACGCGAGCTGCATCGGCAGCTGCCCGCCGTTGGTGTCGCACAGCACCGACACGTCGGCGCCCGCGGTCATCGCGGCCTCCAGCACCCGCAGCGAGGCGTCCGGGTCGTGGGCGTAGCCGTCGAAGAAGTGCTCGGCGTCCACGAACACCCGGCGCCCCTCCCCCACCAGGTAGCGCACGGTGTCTGCGACCATCGCGCAGTTCTCTTCGACCGTGGTGCGCAGCGCCCGCTCCACGTGCCTGCGGTCGGACTTGGCGACCAGCGTGACGACCGGCGCCTGCGAATCGACCAGCGCCCGCACCTGCGGATCTTCGTGCGCTTGCGCGCCCGCGCGGCGGGTGGAGCCGAACGCGACCAGCGCGGCGTGGTCGAGCCGCAGCTCGCCCGCGGCGGCGCGGGCGAAGAACTCGGTGTCCTTCGGCAGCGCGCCCGGCCAGCCGCCTTCGATGAAACCGACCCCGAGCGAGTCCAGCAGCTTCGCCACCGCGATCTTGTCCGGGACCGAGTAGGAGATCCCTTCCCGCTGGGCGCCGTCGCGCAGCGTGGTGTCGTAGACGTGGAAGTCGTCGCCCAGGGGGGTCCCGGCCGGGGTCGTGCGAGTCACTGGATTCTCCTGTCGGCTTCGGTATCGATGCCTCGAAGCGGCCGTCTCGCCGCGCTGGTGGCGGGTTCCTCCGGGCACAAAAAAGACCCCCCGCGAATGCGAGAGGTCTGCGCGCCGGGGGTGCGAGTCGTCACCCGGCGCGCCGTCCAATAATGCGGAAGCTGATGGCCACGCCCGTATGCTGCCACAACCGCTCGCGGCGCCACCAGGTGGGCTGCCATTCCCAGCTGCCGGACGGGCGCGCGGTCCCGACATGCGAAACGGGCGCCCTCCCGGCAGGAAGGCGCCCGCAGCGCAGGAAACTCGAAGTCGACCAGGCTTGCCGGCCGGTCACGCTTGGGCTGTCAGGCTTGCTGGGCGACCTCGCGGGAGGACACCAGCGCCGCCAGCCGGTCGCCGATGGCGAAGGTCGCACCCGGCGCCGAGTGGTCCCGGGTGGCCAGGTCGAACGCCACCGAAGCCTCCACCCGGCGGGCCGCCTCGGCCTGCCCGACGTGGTCCAGCAGCAGCGCCACCGACAGCACCGCGGCCGTCGGGTCGGCCGCACCGTGCCCGGCGATGTCCGGGGCGCTGCCGTGCACCGGCTCGAACATGCTCGGGTTGCGCCGGGTGGCGTCGATGTTGCCGCTGGCGGCGAGCCCGATGCCGCCGGTGACCGCCCCGGCCAGGTCGGTGATGATGTCGCCGAACAGGTTGTCCGTGACGATCACGTCGAACCGGCTCGGGTCGGTGAGCATGTGGATCGTCGTGGCGTCCACGTGCTGGTAGGCGACCGTGACGTCGGGGTGCTGCAGCGAGACCTCTTCGACGACCCGCGACCACAACGAGCCGGCGTGGGTGAGCACGTTGGTCTTGTGCACCAGCGTCAGGTGCTTGCGCGGGCGGGCCGCGGCGCGGGCGAAGGCATCGCGCACGACCCGCTCCACGCCGAAGGCCGTGTTGATGCTGACCTCGGTCGCGATCTCGTGCGTCGTGTCCTTGCGCAGCAGACCGCCGTTGCCCGCGTACGGCCCTTCGGTGCCTTCGCGCACCACGACCATGTCCACGTCGCCGGGATCGGCCACCGGGCTCTTCACCCCGGGGTAGAGCCTGCCGGGACGCAGGTTGACGTGGTGGTCGAGCTCGAAGCGCAGCCGCAGCAGCAGCCCGCGCTCCAGGATCCCGCTGGGCACCGAGGGGTCGCCGACCGCGCCGAGCAGGATCGCGTCGTGCTGGCGCAGCTCGGTCAGCACCGACTCGGGCAGCAGCTCGCCGGTGGCGTGCCAGCGCGCGGCTCCCAGGTCGTACCGGGTGATCTCGGTATCGGGAACGACCTCTCCGAGGACTTTGAGCGCCTCGGCGACCACCTCCGGCCCGATCCCGTCACCGGGGATCACAGCGAGCCGCATGAACACACCTCCCGACTAGGCGACCCCGAAACCGCGGGGCTCGATCTGTTGCGGCGAAGGCTACCGGCAAGCCTTCGCGGGCAGGCACGCCGCACCCACCAAGTGGTCCAACCATCCCGGCCGGCGGGACACCCATAGGGGTGAACGACGACGGGCGGGACGACGAAAAAGGACCGCCGCGGCGCGCGCGGCGGTCCTTCGCCGAGTGCCACGACCCGGCGGATCACGGCGAGCTCCCCATGATCCGTTGGATCCCCCGCAGCCTGCCACGATCCAGCGGATCACGCGATGCCCGGCCGGGGGATCATCAGCGGTGCTTACGAGGCCGTTTCATGAGCGGCGTCAGCCGCTTGCGGCGCCCGAGGGCGCAGCCGGACCACCGGCGGGTTCTCAGGCGTCTTCTGGCGAGGCCAGCGGCCCGGACCTATAAAGACGCCGCGTAGGACGCTACGTCAGGACGAGATCCCGGAGCCAGAAGACGTCTGAGGTTCCGCTGGGTGATCCACTACGCAATCTGCTCAAGCACGCCTGATGCGGCTCACTCGAAGCTGACGGTGCGGACGGTGGTCGCGCCCACCGCAGCGCCGATCGGCTCCAGCACACCGGTGTCGACCGGCCGGTCCACCCGCAGCAGCATGATCGCGTCGGAGCGCTCGGTGGTCTGGCTGACCGTGGCGGCATCGATGTTCACGCCGACCTCGCCGAGCAGCGTGCCGACCTTGCCCATCACGCCAGGGCGGTCCGGGTACTCCAGCAGCAGCACGTTGCCCTCGGCGCGCAGGTCGAAGTGCCTGCCGTTGACCTCGATCAGCTTCTCCACCAGGTTCGCGCCGGTGAGCGCGCCGGAGACCACGGCGCGGCGCCCGTCGGCCAGGCCCGCGCGCACCGACACCACGCTGCGGTGGTTCTGGCTCTCCGATGCCTTCTGCACCTCGACGCTGACTCCGAGGTCCTCGGCCAGCTGCGGGGCGTTGACGAAGGTCACCTGGTTCTCCACCGCTCCGGAGAACACCCCGCGCAGCGCCGCGAGCTGCAGCACCGAGACGTCCTCGTCGGCGAGTTCGCCGCGCGCCTCGATGGTCACCGAGGTCGGCGTGCTGCCCAGCACCGCCGCCAGCAGCTGGCCCAGCTTCTGGGTCAGCGGCAGGTACGGGCGGACCTCCTCGCCGACCGCGCCGCCCTGCACGTTGACCGCGTCCGGCACGAAGTCGCCTGCCAGCGCCAGCAGCACCGACTTGGCCACGTCGGTGCCCGCGCGGTCCTGCGCCTCCGCGGTGGAGGCACCCAGGTGCGGGGTGGCGACCACGTTCTCCAGCTCGAACAGCGGGCTCTCGGTGGTCGGCTCGGACTTGTAGACGTCGATGCCCGCGCCGCCGATGTGCCCGGAGCGGATCGATTCGGCCAGCGCCTCCTCGTCGATCAGCCCGCCGCGCGCGGCGTTGACGATCAGCTGGCCCTGCTTGGCCTTCTTCAGCTCCTCGGCGCCGATCAGGCCCAGCGTCTCGGCGGTCTTGGGCAGGTGGATCGACACCGCGTCCGCGCGCGCCAGCAGGTCTTCGAGGCTGACCAGCTCGATGCCCAGCTGCGCGGCGCGGGAGGCGGACACGTACGGGTCGTAGGCGATCAGCTTGGTGCCGAAGGCGGCGATGCGCTGCGCGAACAGCTGGCCGATCTTGCCGAGGCCGACCACGCCGACGGTCTTGCCGTTGAGCTCGACGCCGCTGTAGGAGCTGCGCTTCCACTCCCCTGCGCGCAGGCTCGCGTCGGCGGCGGCCACGTTGCGGGCCACCGACAGCAGCAGCGCCAGGGCGTGCTCGGCGGCGGAGACGATGTTGGACGTGGGGGCGTTGACCACCATCACGCCGCGCTCGGTGGCCGCGGGCACTTCGACGTTGTCCAGTCCTACCCCGGCCCGGGCGACGACCTTGAGCTTGCTGGTCGCGGCCAGCACCTCGGCGTCGACCTTGGTGGCGGAGCGGACCAGCAGCGCGTCTGCGTCGGCGACGGCCTCCAGCAGCGCCGGGCGGTCCGTGCCGTCGACGTGACGGATCTCGACCTCGGCTCCGAGCGCTTCGAGCACGGAGGGGGCCAGCTTCTCGGCGATCAGGACGACAGGACGATTGGTCACGGGCGCGCTCCATTGAGAGGGATCACGGTCGTAGCTGGGCACGGCGTTGTACCCGGACGGTGAGGCAGTTTAACCGGAGTTTGAGAACTCGTTCACAAGGGTGTGACGCACGACAAACCCGCCGCAGAAGTCGGAAAGGCCCGTTTCCGGGCCCTTCGTCGCAGGTCAGCGCGATGATTGCGCAGCGAACAATCGCTCGGACTTCGGTTCGCCTGCGTGCAGCGGCGAAGCCGCTTGCGCCGAACGCCTGAGCAACGGCACCGCCGCGGGCTCTCAGCCGTTCGCTCGCGAGGACGGCTCCGACGCGCGTAGGGCACTACGCCTCCGAGGATCTCCCGGAGCGAGCGGACGCCTGACTGAGGTTCCACCGCCCGGCCGCCCACGCGAAGCATCCCGAAGCTCGCGGATCAGGGTTCGTCGAACTCGCCGTCCTTCGCCCCGGCCACGAACGCGTCCCATTCCTCGGGCGTGAACACCAGCACCGGGCCTTCCGGCTCGGCGCCGTTGCGCATCCCGATGTAGCCGTCCACGAAAGCGATCTCCACGCCCGGTTCGTCGTCGTCCTCGGTGCTGGTGATCCACTCCGCGTCGGTGAAGTCGAGCTCGTGGCGGATGTGCGCCTTGTCGTCCACCGGGGCGTCCGCGGTCCGCGTGGTATCGCCGCCGGTCTGCGTTGTCGTGCTGGCTTCGTCGTTCACGACCGGCACGATACCCGCGGCAGCGCCCGCGACTCGATCGCGTGAACGGGTGGCCGGGCGTCGATTCGCGCGGAAACTTCCTGCGGTGCAAGGAGAACCGCCGCGAGGGAACCGCGCCGGGAAGGGGCCGCGGCCGCGCGGCGCGGCGTCAGCCGCTCCGCCGTTCAAGCGACCGGCAGGGACAACACGCCGAAGGCCCGGCGATCCCTCGTGGGGACGACCGGGCCTTCCGACCGCGCGGCCCGCCGGTCGGGCGGGCCTGCGCGGGAGATCATGCGCAGCGCGGGGCGCTCACTTCGTCGGGTCCAGCGCTCACTTCGTCCAGGACATCAGGGCGCGCAGCTTCTTGCCGACCTCCTCGATCTGGTGGTCGTTGCCCGCCTGCTGCAGCTTGTTGAAGTTCGGGCGGCCGCCCTCGTCCTCGGAGACCCACTCCTTGGCGAACGAGCCGTCCTGGATCTCGCCGAGGATCTTGCGCATGTTGTCCTTGACGTGCGCGTCGATGATCCGCGGGCCGCGGGTGAGGTCGCCGTACTCGGCGGTGTCCGAGCAGGAGTAGCGCTGCCCGGCGATGCCGCCCTCGAACATCAGGTCCACGATCAGCTTCAGCTCGTGCAGCACCTCGAAGTAGGCGATCTCCGGCTGGTAGCCGGCCTCCACCAGCACCTCGAAGCCGGTCTGCACCAGCGCGCTGGCGCCGCCGCAGAGCACCGCCTGCTCACCGAAGAGGTCGGTCTCGGTCTCCTCGGTGAAGGTGGTCTTGATGACCCCGGCGCGCGCCCCGCCGATGCCCGCGGCGTAGGACAGCGCCAGCGCCTGAGCGTTGCCGGAGGCGTCCTGCTCGACCGCGATCAAGCACGGCACGCCCTTGCCGTCGACGAACTGGCGGCGCACCAGGTGGCCCGGGCCCTTCGGGGCGACCATCGCGACGTCCACATCGGACGGCGGCTGGACCAGGCCGTAGCGGATGTTGAAGCCGTGCCCGAAGAACAGCGCGTCGCCGGACTTGAGGTTCGGCGCGATGTCGTTGGCGTAGATCTCCCGCTGCTTGGTGTCCGGGGCGAGGATCATGATCAGGTCGGCCTCGGCGGAAGCCTCCGCCGGGGTGACCACCCGCAGGCCCTCGTCCGCGGCCTTGGCGCGGGACTTCGACCCCTCGGGCAGGCCGATGCGCACGTCCACACCGGAGTCGCGCAGGCTCAGCGCGTGCGCGTGGCCCTGGCTGCCGTAGCCGATGATCGCGACCTTGCGGCCCTGCGCGATGCCCAGGTCGGCGTCGGCGTCGTAGAAGATCTCAGTAGCCATGTGTTCGGTCTTCCTTTCGGACTTGATTCGTTCGTCCTGCCCGGCACGCGCGGGCGGGCGGCGGACGGCCGGGTTCAGCGAACCGCGGTCGCGGTGATCGAGCGCGGGCCGCGGCCGATGGCGATCGACCCGGACTGCACCATCTCCCGGACACCGTAGGGCTCCAGCATCCGCAGCAGCGCGCCCAGCTTCTCGCCGTCACCGGTGGCCTCGATGGTCAGCGCCTCCGGCGAGACGTCGACGACCTTGGCCCGGAACAGCTGCACCGTCTCCAGCACCTGGCTGCGCACCGAGGCGTCCGCGCGGACCTTGACCATCAGCAGCTCGCGCTGCACCGAGGACTCCGGGTCCAGCTCCACGATCTTGATCACGTTGACCAGCTTGTTGAGCTGCTTGGTGACCTGCTCCAGCGGCTGCTCGCCGACCGCGACCACGATGGTCATCCGGGAGATCTCCGGGTGCTCGGTCGGCCCGACCGCCAGCGACTCGATGTTGAAGCTGCGGCGGGAGAACAGGCCCGAAACGCGGGCCAGCACGCCCGGCACGTTCTCCACCAGCACGCTCAGCGTGTGTCGGCTCATGGAGGCGCTCACCCCTCGTCCTCGTCGAACAGCGGGCGGATGCCGCGCGCCGCCATGATCTCGTCGTTGCCGGTGCCCGCGGCCACCATCGGCCACACCTGCGCGTCCTTGCCCACCACGAAGTCGATCACGACGGGTCGGTCGTTGATCTCCATCGCCCGCTGGATGACGCTGTCGACGTCCTCGCGGGACTCGCACCGCAGGCCTGCGCAGCCCAGCGCCTCGGCGAGCAGCTTGAAGTCCGGGATGCGGTGCTTGTGGGTGCCGAGGTCACTGTGTGAGTAGCGCTCGGCGTAGAAGAGGTTCTGCCACTGCCGGACCATACCGAGGTTGCCGTTGTTGATGACGGCGACCTTGATGGGCAGTTCCTCGATGGCGCTGGTCGCCAGCTCCTGGTTGGTCATCTGGAAGCAGCCGTCGCCGTCGATGGCCCACACCGGCTTGTCCGGCACCCCGGCCTTGGCGCCCAGCGCGGCGGGCACCGCGTAGCCCATCGTGCCCAGGCCACCGGAGTTCAGCCAGGTCCGCGGGTGCTCGTAGCCGATGAACTGCGCGGCCCACATCTGGTGCTGGCCGACACCGGCGACGTAGCAGGCTTCCGGGCCGACGATGTTGCCGAGCCGTTCGATCACGTACTCGGGCGCGAGGCTGCCGTCCGACGGCCACTCGTAGCCCAGCGGGAAGGTGTCGCGCCACTGCCGGAGCTGGTCCCACCACGGGCCGAGGTCGGCGGTGCCGTCCTCTCCGGTGGCGGTCGCCAGCGCGTCGATGAGCTCCGTGATGACGTCCTTGCAGTCGCCCACGATCGGCACGTCGGCGTTGCGGTTCTTGGAGATCTCGGCCGGGTCGATGTCGGCGTGCACCACCTTCGCCTCCGGGGCGAACGAGGACAGCTGGCCGGTGACCCGGTCGTCGAACCGGGTGCCGAGCGCGATCAGCAGGTCGGAGCGCTGCATCGCCGCGACCGCCGAGACGGTGCCGTGCATCCCGGGCATCCCCAGGTGCTGCGGGTGCGAGTCGGGGAACGCGCCGCGCGCCATCAGCGTGGTGACGACCGGGATGCCGCTGCTCTCGGCGAGCTTGCGCAACTGCTCGGTCGCCTCGGCCTTGAGCACGCCGCCGCCGACGTAGAGCACCGGGCGCCGCGCCGCGGTGATCAGCTTCGCGGCCTCCCGGACCTGCTTGCCGTGCGGCTTGCTGGTGGGCCGGTAGCCGGGCAGCTTCATCTCCGGCGGCCAGGAGAACGAGGTGGTAGCCGTTTGGACGTCCTTCGGGATGTCCACCAGCACCGGGCCGGGCCTGCCGCTGTTGGCGATGTAGAACGCTTCCGCGATCGTGCGCGGGATGTCCTCGGCCTTGGTGACCAGGAAGTTGTGCTTGGTGACCGGCAGCGTGATGCCGCAGATGTCGGCTTCTTGGAAGGCGTCGGTGCCGATCAGGGTGGTGGCCTGCTGGCCGGTGATCGCCACCACCGGCACCGAGTCCATCTGCGCGTCGGCCAGCGCGGTGACCAGGTTCGTCGCCCCCGGCCCCGAGGTCGCCATGCACACCCCGACGTTGCCGGTGGCCTGCGCGTAGCCGGTCGCCGCGTGCCCGGCGCCCTGCTCGTGGCGGACCAGCACGTGGCGGACCTTCGTGGAGTCCAGCAGCGGATCGTAGGACGGCAGGATCGTGCCGCCGGGAATGCCGAACACGACCTCGGCGCCTACCGCCTCGAGCGAGCGCACGAGCGACTGCGCGCCGGTGGCCTGCACCGGAGCGCCGCTTGGCGGGGCGGGCTTGGGACGGTGCCCCGGCGGCGGCGCCGGGACGGGGTTCTGCCTGGTGTTGGCGCTGGTCATCGGTTCGCCTCTGTCCGAGCGGTGTTGATCGGTGAGTGGACTGTCGATGCGTTGGGCACGAAAAAACCCCCGCCGGTCAACACAGGACCGTACGAGGGTTGGCGCGTCGACGCTGCGAGCTTCCTCAGGCGTGGACGCGCCGGGGAAGTACGAGAATGTCGTCGATTCGCAGCATGGCCAGGACGTTAACGGCAGCCATGTCGCCGGGTCAAACCATGCGGGAAGGATTTCCCAGCCAATGGACGCGCCGCGCCCCGCTCGCACGCCGATCGGCAGTGCGTTTCCGCAGCTTACCGATCCCGAATTCGCCTTCCGACGGGCGAATTTGTGGCGTACGTCGCGCATCCCGCCAGTCCGATGTCCGCGGAGCGGGCCGCTCGCCGGTTTTCGCCTGCCCCGCGATGGGCCGCGCACGCGGGTGAGACCATCGGGACGTGAGCGAGTCCCCCAAGTCCTCCGGACCGGACGGCGCCGGCGCGAACGAAGCGCACGCGGCGGCCGAGGGCTCGCGGCGGCAGACCGGCGAACGCCCGGCCGCAGAGAGCCCGAACGACGAGGGGACCCCCGAAGTGAGCACGACCGAGGAGCAAGGCTCGACCGCCGTGCAGGAGCCGGGCACGACCGAGCAGCCGCAGGCCGCGCCGGAAAGCACGGCGCCGGACTCGGAGAACACCGCGCGGACTCCGGATGGCGGCGCGGCCCGCCCGACCGCGAAGGCGGTCCCGAAGTCGCTCACCTTCCACCTCACCCGAACCTCGCTGCTGGCGGTGGCCGTGGTGGCGGTCTGCACGACGCCGATCGCGTTCGCGCAGCCGTTCCCCTACCTGCTGCCCGCCTTCCTGATCCCCGCGGCACTGGCTTACGCCGTGCTGTGGCCGCGGACGATCGCCACGGACGAAGGGATCCGCACCCGGTTGCTGGCGGGCGAGACCTCGTTCGGCTGGGACGAGCTGGCCTCGGTGCGGCTGAACGAACGCCGCTGGGTGCGCGCGGTGCTGGAGTCCGGCGGCGAAGGCCGGACGCGGGAAGTCCGGCTCTCGGCGGTGCGGGTGCGCGACCTGTCCCACCTGGCGCTGATGAGCGGCGGCCGGCTGCCGGACCCGAACGAGCCGCTGGAACGCCCGGCGGAGACCGGCGCGGTGTCGGACGGCGAGCAGGGCACCGGATCCGCGAACTCCGAGTCCCGCGCGGACTCCGCCGCCGAATCCGCGGACGACACCGGAGAACCCATCGCCACGCAGCAGGATTCCTCGGCCGCCGCAAGCGAATCCGCTCCGGGCGAGGACTCCCCGGACGACCGCCGCGGCTGAACACCTCGCGCGAACGGCGCGAACCGGGCGCACGACCAGCACCGCGGCAGGAGTAACGTCGCGGTCACCGCGCTGTGCTCGCACCCAAAAGGTGCCGTTCTCCCCGCCCCGACGCGGGTCTCGCAGAGGAACCGAGAAGACCATGCCCCAGTTGCGCTCCCGCACCACCACGCACGGCCGCAACGCCGCAGGCGCCCGTTCGCTGTGGCGTGCCACCGGCATGACCGACGACGACTTCGGCAAGCCGATCGTGGCCATCGCCAACTCCTACACCCAGTTCGTGCCAGGGCACGTGCACCTGCGCGACCTCGGCGACGTGGTGGCCGACACGATCCGCGAATCCGGCGGCGTGCCGCGGGAATTCCACACCATCGCCGTGGACGACGGCATCGCGATGGGCCACAGCGGGATGCTCTACTCGCTGCCGTCCCGCGAGCTGATCGCGGACTCGGTGGAGTACATGGTCAACGCGCACCAGGCCGACGCGCTGGTGTGCATCTCGAACTGCGACAAGATCACGCCCGGGATGCTCAACGCGGCGATGCGGCTGAACGTGCCGACGGTGTTCGTCTCCGGTGGCCCGATGGAAGCGGGCAAGGCGGTGGTCGTGGACGGTGTCGCGCAGGCACCGACCGACCTGATCACCACCATCTCGGCGTCGGCCAACGCCGCGGTGGACGACGCGGGCCTGTCCGAGGTGGAGCGCTCCGCCTGCCCGACCTGCGGGTCCTGCTCGGGCATGTTCACCGCGAACTCGATGAACTGCCTGACCGAGGCGCTCGGCCTGGCGCTGCCCGGCAACGGCTCGACGCTGGCCACGCACGCCGCCCGCCGCGCGCTGTTCCAGGAGGCCGGGCGCACCGTGGTGCGCGCCGCCGAGCGCTGGTACCAGCAGGACGACGACTCGGTGCTGCCCCGCTCGGTCGCGAACAAGCAGGCGTTCGAGAACGCGATGGCGCTGGACATGGCGATGGGCGGCTCGACGAACACGGTGCTGCACACGCTGGCCGCTGCGCAGGAGGGCGGCATCGACTTCGCCCTGGAGGACATCGAGCGGATCAGCAGGCAGGTGCCTTGCCTGTCGAAGGTCGCGCCGAACTCCGATTTCCACATGGAGGACGTGCACCGGGCGGGCGGGATCACCGCGATCCTCGGCGAGCTGGACCGCGGCGGGATGCTGCACCGCGAGGTCTCCTCGGTGCACAGCCCCAGCCTCACCGACTGGCTGTCCACATGGGACGTCCGCGGCGAGTCGCCGTCCGAGCAGGCCGTGGAGCTGTTCCACGCCGCGCCCGGCGGAGTGCGCACCACGCAGGCGTTCTCCACCGAGAACCGCTGGTCCTCTTTGGACACCGATGCGGCGAACGGCTGCATCCGCAGCATCGAGCACGCCTACACCGCCGACGGCGGGCTGGCGGTGCTGCGCGGCAACCTCGCCGAGGACGGCGCGGTGGTCAAAACCGCCGGTGTCGAGGAGGAGCTGTGGCTGTTCGAGGGCCCGGCGCGGGTGCTGGAGAGCCAGGAGCAGGCGGTCTCGGCGATCCTGAACAAGGAGATCCAGGCCGGTGACGTGCTGGTGATCCGCTACGAAGGCCCCGCGGGCGGGCCCGGGATGCAGGAGATGCTGCACCCGACCGCGTTCCTGAAGGGCTCCGGCCTCGGCAAGAAGTGCGCGCTGATCACCGACGGCCGGTTCTCCGGCGGTTCTTCGGGACTGTCGATCGGGCACATCTCGCCGGAGGCGGCCAACGGCGGCGTGATCGGGCTGGTGCAGGACGGCGACCCGATCCGCATCGACGTGCGCGAGCGCGGCCTGGAGCTGCTGGTCGACGACGAGGTGCTGGCCGAGCGGCGGGCGAAGATGGACGCCGCCGAGCACCCGTGGCAGCCGGTCGCCCGGGAGCGCTCGGTGACCACCGCGCTGCGGGCCTACGCGAAGCTCGCGACTTCGGCGTCCTACGGCGCGGTCCGCGACATCAGCAAGTAACTCCGCCGGCAGTGAACGGACCGCTCGCCCGGGAAGATCGGTCGAACGGTCCGTTCACTCGGTGCGTACGGCGCCTCAGTGCAGGAAGAACAGCACTCCGGCGGAAGAACCGGCCGCGATCAGCAGGCAGATGATTCCGCTGACCACCGGGTGCCGGAACCAGGAACGGCCGTTGTCCAGCGCGGCCCTGCCCGGTCCGATGAACATCAGGCCGACCGCGAGCGCGGCCAGCACCACGTTGTACTCGTAACCGTCCGGCGAGAAGAATCCGTCGCCGAGTCTGGTGCCGATCACCGCGCTGGCCATCACCCCTGCGATGCCGGCCGCGGCCAGCGGGGTGAACAGGCCGAGCACCAGCAGCGCGCCCGCACCGAGTTCGGTGCCGCCGGTGACCAGCGAGAGGATCTGGCTCTGCTGGAATCCGGATTTCGCCAGCGACTGCGCGAATGCCTCGGGGCCGCTGCCGCCGAGCACGCCGAACAGTTTCTGCGCGCCGTGCGCGGCGAAGATCCCGCCGAGCACCAGCCGGATGACCAGCAGGCCGAAGTCCGCGCCCGCGTTCCAGCCGAACTGCTTTCGCTGCGGCGGCAGCGGCTCGTAGTAGTCGTCCTCGTAGCGGCGGTCGACCACCGACGTTGCCGTGCCGTCGCTGTAGGCGGCGTCGTCGTAGTAGTTGTACGTTCCGGGACCCGAACCTTCGGTGTCCCGCACGCGATCGTCGCGGTGTGCGCCCCCGCCGCTCGGGCGCTCGTCGTGAATGCTCACGGCGCTGGAGGTTAAGCCATCCCAAGCACAAAAAGCGACCCTTTCGAGTGAAGATTTCGCGACGTCCTTGCGCCGGGTTCCGACGCTTGGCGGAATCCCGCCGAAAGCCTCCGCATTCGCCGCATTCCGCAGCGCGCCCGCGCACTGCTCGTATCGGTTCGCATTCCCGCCGTAGAAGGTTGCAACCCGCCACCAGGTGTATTTGCTGCATTCGGCCCTAACCCGGCGGCCGGGCAGAGCGCGGACGAATTCCATTCGGTTTCCGGGAGGCGGAACGCCGGGGCTGCTCACCGGACGTTCACGGACCGGCCGATACCCTCGTGCCCCGTGGCAGCCTCGAACCGCGCGAACCGCACGACCCGCCGCCTGCGGACGGCCGCGGGTGCGCTGCTCGTCGCGGCCGCGTTCGCCGGTTGCGCCCAGTTCCCGAACGAGCACCCGAACGCCTGGAAAGACCAGCCGTCGCTGGAACCGCAGGCCGGACCGCAGCCGTCGATCGAGCAACCGCCGCCACCACCGCCACCGCCCGGGCAGCCGGTGCCCGAGGAACCGGCCGTTCCGGAAGGCTGCGTGGACCCTGATCCGTCGGTCGTCGCTACCTGCTTGTCCCCGGTCGGCGCGGTCGCGGTGCTGCCGGACGGGCAGAGCGCGCTGGTCGCCGAACGCGACACCGGCCGGGTGCTGCGAGTGCGCAAGGACAGCGAACCGGTGGAGGTCGCCCGCGTCCCGGTCGACTCGTCCGGCGACGGAGGGCTGACCGGGCTCGCGCTGTCCCCCAGTTACCAGGAGGACGAGCTCTTCTACGCCTACGCCAGCACCGGCGGCGGCAACCAGGTCCTGCGCGTGGCGCCGGGCGACCGGCCGAAACCGGTGCTGACCGGCATCCCGAAGGGCGGCTCCGGCAATTCCGGTGCGCTGCTCGACGACGGCCAGGGCGGGCTGCTGGTGGCCACCGGCGATGCGGGCGATCCGGCGAACGCCGCGGACCCGGCTTCGCTGGCGGGCAAGGTGCTGCGCATCGACGCGTTCGGCGCGCCAGCGCCCGGCAACCCCGATCCGGCGTCGCCGGTGGTGGCCTCCGGGGTGACCAGTCCCGGCGGGCTGTGCGGATCGGCCGCGGCCGGGATCTGGCTGACCGACCGGGACGCCTCCCGCGACTCGCTGCACCGCGTGCAACCGGGTCAGCCGGTGGGGTCGGCGGTGTGGAGCTGGCCGGACCGGCCCGGAGTCGCCGGATGCGCCGCGGCGCCGAACGGGATCGTGGTGGCGTTGCGCGAGGCCGCGGCGCTGTACACGCTCACGCCCGGGCCCGGCGGTTCGATCACCGGGGAACCCGCCAAGGTCATGGAGAACACCTACGGCCGGTTCTCCGCCGCGGCGATGAGCAAGGACGGGCAGCTCTGGCTGGGCACCGCGAACAAATCCGGTGGCCGCCCGGTACCCAGCGACGACCGGGTGCTGCGCATCGACCCGCCGAGCGGCGGCACCGCGGGCAAGGACTGAGCGTTCGAGGTCTTCGCCGAAGATTCGACTACCCGGCGGAATCACCGTCCTCGCTGACGGGCCACCGCAGCGGAAGGCTCCCCCGTCGTTCACCCGGCAGGCAGCGAGCTCGCGCCGCCATGCGTGGCGCACCTGACGCGGCCGCGCCGCTCGTGGTCCACTCAGGACACTCCGCCGCGCGTGATCGGGACCGCGGCGCGATGCCGGACGGGGACCCGCGATGGACTTGCAGCAGCTGTACGTGGCGCTGCTGGCAGGTGGACTCGTGCTGCTGGCGAGCATCGTGGCCACCCGCGCGGCTTCCCGGGTCGGACTGCCCGCGCTGCTGCTGTTCCTCGTCGTCGGGCTCGCGATCGGCGAGGACGGGCTCGGGCTGCGCTTCGACGACGCCCAGCTCGCGCAGAACCTCGGCACCGCCGCGCTGGCGGTGATCCTGGTCGAAGGCGGGCTCACCACCAGGTGGGCGGACGTGCGCGCGCTGCTGGCGCCTTCCGGGATGCTGGCCACGGTCGGCGTCGGCGTGAGCGTGGCGGTCACCGCGACCGGCGCGCATCTGCTGATCGGGCTGGACTGGCAGCCCGCGCTGCTGCTCGGGGCGATCGTGTCGTCCACCGACGCCGCCGCGGTGTTCTCCGTGCTGCGCACGCTGCCGGTGCCGCGGCGCGTGGCGGGCCTGCTGGAGGCGGAGTCCGGGTTCAACGACGCGCCGACGGTGATCCTGGTGCTGCTGTTCAGCAGCATCCCGTTGAGCATCGAACCGGTCGGGGTGGCCGCGAACCTGCTCTACCAGCTCGTCGTCGGCGCCGTGGTCGGGTTCGCCGTCGGCAAGCTCGGCGCCTGGGGGCTGCGGCGGATCGAGCTGCCCGCTTCGGGGCTGTACCCGCTGGCGATGTTCGGGCTGGGAGTGGTCGCGTTCGCCACGTCCGGAGCGATCGCCGCTTCCGGTTTCCTCGCCGCCTACGTCGCGGGATTGGTGCTGGCGAACTCCGGCCTGCCGCATCGGGCTTCGCTGCGCTCGTTCGCCGAAGGGCTCGGCTGGCTGGCGCAGATCGGCCTGTTCGTGCTGCTGGGACTGCTGGTCACGCCGCACGAGCTGCTGCCGGAGCTGCTGCCCGCACTGGTCGTGGGCCTGGTGCTGCTGCTGGTGGCGCGGCCGCTGTCGGTGGCGGTGTCGCTGGTGCTGTTCAAGCTGCCGTGGCGCGAGCAGGTCTTCGTGTCGTGGGCGGGCCTGCGCGGCGCGGTGCCGATCGTGCTGGCGACGTTCCCGGTGGTGGCCGGGGTGCCGGGCAGCAGCCGGGTGCTCGGCCTGGTGTTCGTGCTGGTCGCGGTGTTCACGCTGGTGCAGGGGCCGGGACTGCTGCGGCTGGCGCGGTTGCTGGGGCTGATCCGGGCGGACGCGGCGCAGGAGATCCAGGTCGAGGTGGCGCCGCTGGACGTGCTCGACGCGGAGCTGCTGACGGTGTCGATCCCGCCGGGCTCGCAGCTGCACTACGTGACGGTGCTGGAGCTGCGGCTGCCCGACCCGAGCGTGATCACGCTGGTCATCCGCGGCGAGACCTCGTTCGTGCCGAGCCCGGAAACCCGCCTGTCCACCGGCGACGAACTGCTGATCATGACGACGGCCGCGGTCCGCACCGCGACCGAGCGCCGACTGCGCGCGGTGGGCCGCCGCGGCCGCCTGGCCCACTGGTTCGGCGAATACGGCGACCCCGACTGACCCGGTCCCTCGACGGGTGAACGGACTCCAGCCGGACCAACGAGCCGCTCGCTCGGAACCGCTCTCCGCCGGCCGGGTAGCGCGTGCGCGGGTCCGCAATGAGTGAACGGCCTGTTGGTCCAATCTGGTCGGACCAACAGGCCGTTCACTCGGAAGAAGTCACCGGTGCGGGAGCGCCGGAGTGGCGGCTCACTGCCCGCAGGCGGCGAGGATGAGTTCGCGGACGCGCTTGGCGTCGGCCTTGCCGCCGGTCGCCTTCATGACCGCGCCGACGACCGCACCCGCGGCCTGCACCTTGCCGCCGCGGATCTTCTCGACCACGTCCGGCTGCGCGGCCAGCGCCTCGTCCACCGCGGCCTGCAGCTCGGAGTCGTCGGAGACGACCTCCAGCCCTTGGGCGGCCACGACCTCGTCCGGCTCGCCCTGCCCGTCGAGCACGCCGTCGACGACCTGGCGCGCCAGCTTGTGCGTCAGCTTTCCTTCGGTGACCAGCTCGATCACCCGCGCGACCTGCGCGGGCTGGATCGGCAGCTCGCCGAGCTCGACGCCGCGGGTGTTGGCCTGCTGGGACAGGTAGGCCACCCACCAGGACCGCGCCTCGGACGGCGCCGCGCCGGCGTCCACAGTGGATGCGACCAGGTCCAGCGCGCCCGCGTTGACCAGGTCGCGCAGTTCCTCATCGGACAGCGACCACTCCTGCTGGATGCGCTTGCGCCGCTCCCAGGGCAGTTCCGGCAGCGTCTGGGACAGCTCGCCGACCCACTCGCGGGACGGGGCGATCGGCACCAGGTCCGGCTCCGGGAAGTAGCGGTAGTCCTCCGAGGTCTCCTTCGGCCGACCGGCCGAGGTCGCCGCGGAAGCCTCGTCGAAGTGCCGCGTCTCCTGCTTGATCTCGCCGCCGGAGACCAGCACCGCCGCGTGCCGCCGCATCTCGTAGCGCACCGCCCGCTCGACGCTGCGCAGCGAGTTCACGTTCTTCGTCTCGGTGCGGGTGCCGAACTCCGCCGCGTCCTTGGCCATCAGCGACACGTTCGCGTCGCAGCGCAGCGAGCCCTGGTCCATCCGCACGTCGGAGACCTCCAGCGAGCGCAGCAGGTCCCGCAGCGCGGCCACGTAGGCCCGCGCCACCTCGGGCGCGCGTTCGCCTGCGCCGGTGATCGGCTTGGTGACGATCTCGATCAGCGGCACCCCGGCCCGGTTGTAGTCCAGCAACGAGTGCTCGGCGCCGTGGATCCGCCCGGTGGCACCGCCGACGTGCAGCGACTTGCCGGTGTCCTCCTCCATGTGCGCGCGCTCGATCTCGACGCGGAAGGTCTCCCCGTCGTCGAGCGCCACGTCGAGGTGGCCGTCGAAGACGATCGGCTCGTCGTACTGCGAGGTCTGGAAGTTCTTCGGCATGTCCGGGTAGAAGTAGTTCTTCCGCGCGAACCGGCACCACTCGGCGACCTGGCAGTTCAGCGCGAGCCCGATCCGGATCGCCGATTCCACCGCTTTGCCGTTGACCACCGGCAGCGCACCGGGCAGGCCCAGGCACACCGGGCAGACCTGGGTGTTCGGTTCGGCGCCGAAGGCGTTGGCGCAGCCGCAGAACATCTTGGTGGCCGTGGACAGCTCCACGTGCACCTCGAGGCCCAGCACCGGGTCGAACCGCTCCAGGACCTCCTCGTAGTCCATGATCTCGGCGACCGCGGTCACTTCGCGTCCTCCCCCTTGCGCAGCGTGCGGATCGCCAGCGCGGTGCCGGTGACCAGGCCGAGCGCGGTGATGATCGAGTCGGCCATCGCCAGCTTGTCGTTGTTGGCCTTGGCGTCGCGGATGCTCGCGCGCAGCCCGAAGGCCGCCGACAGCACCGACGCGAGCTGGATCACTGCCTTGATCTTCGAGTTCATCACGCCACCTCCAGGGCGGGAATGCGGTCGATCAGCGGGCCGCCCTGGGCGGCGTCGCGGGCGGTCTCGTAGGCCGCGCCGACCCGGTAGAGCCGGTCGTCGGCCAGCGCCGGGGCCATGATCTGCAGCCCCACCGGCATCCCGTCCTCATCGGACAGTCCACTGGGGACGCTCATGGCGGCGTTGCCCGCCAGGTTCACCGGAATCGTGCACAGGTCCGCCAGGTACATCGCCAGCGGGTCGTCGGAGCGCTCACCGATCTCGAACGCGGTGGTCGGCGTGGTCGGCGAGACCAGCACGTCCACCTGCTCGAACGCGGCGGTGAAGTCGCGGGAGATCAGCGTGCGGACCTTCTGCGCCTGGCCGTAGTAGGCGTCGTAGTAGCCGGACGACAGCGCGTAGGTGCCGAGCATGATCCGGCGCTTGACCTCGGCACCGAACCCGGCTTCGCGGGTCAGCGACATGACTTGCTCGGCGCTGCGCTCGCCGTCGTCGCCGACGCGCAGGCCGTAGCGCATCGCGTCGAACCGGGCCAGGTTGGACGACGCCTCACTCGGCGCGATCAGGTAGTAGGCGCCGAGCGCGTAGTCGAAGTGCGGGCAGGAGATCTCCACGACCTCAGCGCCCAGCTTCGACAGCTGCTCCACCGCGGCGCGGAACGAACGCTCCACCCCGGGCTGGTAGCCCTCACCGGCGAACTCGCGCACCACGCCGACCTTCACGCCGGTCAGGTCCCCGGCCGCGCCTTCGCGGGCGGCCGCCGCGACCTGCGGCACCGGGGCGTTGATCGAGGTCGAGTCCATCGGGTCGTGCCCGGCGATCACCTCGTGCAGCATCGCCGCGTCCAGCACCGTGCGCGCGCACGGCCCTGGCTGGTCCAGCGAGGACGAGAACGCCACCAGGCCGTAGCGGGAAACGCCGCCGTAGGTCGGTTTCACGCCGACCGTGCCGGTCACCGCGCCCGGCTGGCGGATCGAGCCGCCGGTGTCGGTGCCGATCGCCAGCGGCGCCTCGAACGCGGCCAGCGCCGCCGCCGAACCGCCGCCCGAGCCGCCGGGGATGCGCTCGGTGTTCCACGGGTTGCGGGTGGGGCCGTAGGCGGAGTTCTCGGTGGACGAGCCCATCGCGAACTCGTCCATGTTGGTCTTGCCGAGCACCACCACACCGGCCGCGCGCAGCCGCTGCGCCACCGTGGAGTCGTACGGCGGGACCCAGCCCTCCAGCATCTTCGAGCCGCAGGTGGTGGGCATGTCGCCGGTGGCGAACACGTCCTTGAGCGCCAGCGGCACGCCCGCCAGCGGGGAAGCCGACCGGCCGGCGGCGCGGTCCTCGTCGGCCTTGTTCGCGGCATCGAGCGCACCGTCGGCGTCCACGTGCAGGAAGGCGTGCACGTTGCCGTCCACGCCGGAGATGCGGTCCAGGTGGGCGCGGGTGGCCTCGACCGAACTCACCTCGCCGGCGGCCAGCTCGGCTGCCAGCTCCGCGGCGGTCAGGCCGGTCAGGGCCGAGTCGCCGCCGGTCGCGGTCTGGGTCATCACGCCTCCTCGTTCAAGATCCGCGGGACGCGGAACCGGTTCTCCTCGGCCGCGGGCGCGCCGTCCAGCGCGGCCTCGCGCGGCAGGCTGGGCCGCACCACGTCTTCGCGGAACACGTTGGTCACCGGCACCGCGTGCGAAGTCGGGGGGATGTCCTGCGCGGCGACCTCCCCGACGCGGGCCACCGATTCGAGGATCACGTCGAGCTGACCGGCGAAGGTGTCGAGCTCCTGCTCGGTGACCGCCAGCCTGGCCAGGCCGGCGAGGTGCGCGACCTCGTCGCGGGAGATCTTGGACACTGCGAAGGCTCCCTGGTCATGTCCGGTATCACGGGTTGTCCTCAGTCTATTGCCGAGCCCGCATGGCCCCGGCCAGGGGGCGAACCCGGTCGTCACCCCGTGTCACCGCTGCGCCGCGGAGCGGCAGCGCAGGCCCCTTCCGCCTGCTCGCCACTTCGCCGCATCGGCCCCCCTCGGCTGACGGCCGCGCGTGTCGGCCGCCCTCTCCGGAACCGCAGCGGCGGACCGCTTCATCGGGGTCAAGGCGGCCTTCGCGGGTAAGCCGGACAGCGCGGGAAGGTGCAACGACGACCTCGCGTTGCACTACACGAACGGCGGGCGCACCGCTAGGGTGCGGTGTCTGCCACAATTTGGCCCGCCTGCTGCTCGCACGGCGGCCCTGGTGAGCGGCCGTGCGTCGCGGGGAGCGCGGACGGCGAGGTGCCGCGCACGAAGCTGGAGGCGTTGAGTCCGGTGTCCTTCCTGATCCGGGTTCAGATACCGGACCGCCCGGGGATCCTCGGGGCGGTGGCGAGTGCGCTGGGCGAGATCGGAGCAGACATACTCAGCGTCGACGTGGTCGAGCGGGCCTCGGACATGGCCATCGACGACATGGTGGTGGAACTGCCGTCCGGTCGCCTGCCGGACATCCTGATCACCGCCGCGGAGTCCATCGACGGGGTCGAGGTCGACGCGGTCCGGCCGTACGCGGGCGTGCTGGACACCCACCGCGAGCTGGAACTGGTCGAGGACATCGCCGCCGAGCCCGGCAACGGCCTGCAGATCTTCGCCGAGGGCGTGCCGAAGATCATCCGCTCCGGCTGGGCGATCGTGTTCGGGCACCACTCGGGCGGTGCCGAACAACTGGCCGCGAGTTCGTCCGCACCGCAGCAGGGTTACCTGGAGCTGCCGTGGCTGCCGCTGCCGCGCGCCACGATCCTGGACGGCGACGAGGGCTGGGTGCCGGAAACCTGGCAGGAACTCGGCACCGAACTGGCGGCGACCCCGATCGGCAAACCGGACCGCGTGCTGCTGGCCGGGCGCCCAGGCGGCCCGATGTTCCGCGCCGCCGAGGTCGCGCGCCTCGCGCACCTGGCGGGCATCGTCTCGGTGGTCCTGGACGACTGATCAGTCCAGTGCAGACCGCACCCGAAGCTCGGTAGCGATATCCGCCAGCAACGCGTAGTCACGGTCTCGATGAACCAGCGTTGCGCCAGTTCGGATGGCGACCGCAGCGATCAGGCAGTCGACCATGGAGCGGACAGTGTTCCCGTTGCGGCGCACCTGCCTGTAGAGGTCGGCCGCCACGAAGAAATCTGTGGTCGGCTGAACGCCAAGCTGCGCGAAGCGGTTCAACGTCCCTTCGATCCGAGCCAGCCGAGTTCCCACGGCTCCGGCTCGCAGTTCCATGATCACAGGCTCTGTGGTGGCGATGCAGTCGGTGTCCTGCCCCAAGTCCTTCATGACGTCGTGGGATCCACCGGGAATCCCGCGAAAAAAGTCGATCCAGACCGACGTATCGACGAGATACTGCTTCATACCTGCTCCGGAGCATCGTCGCGGATCTCGTTGAGATCGCCATCCCAGCCGATCCCTTCCAGCGCGAAGAACTCCTCGCTGGTCACTTTAGGACCGACAAGTCTGCGCAACGCGACGTCGACCGCTTCGCGCTTGGTCGTCAGGCCGTACCGGTGCATCGCGGCTTCGACCAGTTCATCGTCTATATCGATGTTTGTGCGGCTCATACACCAACAATACACATCAACGCGAGTAGAGCGACAGGCGGCATCCGCGACAGGCCGAGGCTCTACCCGAACAGCGCGTTCAGGTGGTAGGTCAGCACGGTTCGGGCGGAGTCGGCGGTGCGCTGGCCGACCAGGACCGTGGTTCCGAGGCCGTGGCCGAGGGCCAACAGCCGGGCGGATTCGATCGCCGGGTCGGCGCTCGCGAGCAGTTCGCCGTTCTCCCGCGCCCGCGTAAGCAGGCCGGTGAGCTGCTCCTCCAGCCGTTGCGGGCCCTCGACGAACGGCTGCGCGGACAGCTCGGCGTCGGTCATCGCCAGCGCCGCGAACGAAGTCCACACCAGGTGGAACGCCCGGCTCGCCTCGTCGGTGGGCAGCGCTTCGGCGAGCAGTTCCGCGACCAGCTCGCGGGTCGACCCGCCGCGAGCGCGCATCCGCTCCGCCCACCGCTGGTGGCTGCGTTCTTCCAGGTGCAGCAGGGCGGAGTGCATGAGCTGGGCTTTGCTGTGGAAGTAGTACTGCACCAGCCGCAACGAGACGCCGGCCTCGGCGGCGACGGCGCGCATCGTGACCGCGTGCAGCCCTTCCCGCGCGGCCACCCGCACGAGGCCGTCCGCGATCGCGGCTCGGCGCTGGGCGTGATCGACGGTCTTCGGCAATGCTTCTCCTAGCTTCTCCTACGTGATACTGCTGTATATGATACCGCTGTATCAAACAAGGGGGAATCTTGGATCGCCGGAGGCTCCTGCTCGCCCTGGCCTGCGCGGCGCAGTTCATCGTCGTGCTGGACGTGTCCGTGGTGAACGTGGCGTTGCCGTCGATCAGCGCTTCACTGGGTCTCGACGAAACGGTGCTGCCCTGGGTGGTCAACGCCTACGCGCTGGTCTTCGCCGGTTTCCTGCTGATGGGCGGGCGGCTCGCCGACGTGATCGGGCGCAGGCGCGCGTTCCTCGCCGGGCTCGCGTTGTTCTGCGTGGCCAGCCTGGTGGGCGGGACAGCGGTCGAGCCTGGCGCGCTGATCGCGGCGCGGGCTGTGCAGGGGCTCGGCGCGGCCGTGCTCGCCCCGGCCACGCTGACGCTGCTGACCACCACGTTCCCCGAGGGGAACGACCGGACCCGAGCGCTGGCGATCTGGGCCGCCGTCGGAATGGCCGGTGGCACGGCCGGAAATCTCACGGGCGGAGTGCTCACCGAGTACCTCTCCTGGCGGGCGACGCTGCTGATCAACGTGCCGATCGGGGTCGTTGCCGCGCCGCTGGCGCTGAGCCTGCTGGCGCGCGACCGGGCATCAACGGCTGCGCGCCTGGACGTGCCCGGAGCGCTCACCGCCACGGCCGGTCTGATCACGCTCACGTACGGGATCACGCAACTGCGCGACGCGGATTCGCTCGCCGTTGCGGCGGCGTTCGCGGGCCTGACCCTGCTCGCGCTGTTCGCAGCGCACGAAGCGCGCCACAGCGATGCCGCCCTGATTCCGGTGCGGCTGTTCCGGCTGCGCGCGGTGTCGGCGGGCAATGCCGTGCTGTTGCTGGCCGGGGCGTGCCTGAATCCCATGTGGTACTTCCTGTCGCTGGCCATGCAGGAACTCCTGCACTACGGGCCATTGGCGACCGGGCTCGGATTCCTGCCGCACACGCTGGTGAGCATCCTGCTGGGTGTGAACGTGGTGCCGAGGCTGATGCGCCACGTCGGCACGCGCGCGCTGATCGCGACGGGTGCGTCGATCAGCGCGGCCGGGTTCGGCTGGCAGAGCCTGCTGACGCCGGACTCCGGTTACGTGCTCGGGCTGCTCGGGCCGGGGATCCTGATCGCGATCGGCGGCGGACTGCTGAACACTCCGATCACGACCGTGGTGACCAGCGGAGTCGCCGCCGAGGACGCGGGCGCGGCCTCCGGGCTGATGAACACCACCAAGCAGGTCGGCGGTGCCGTGGGACTCGCGGCCATGGCGGCGGCGACCGCCACCGCCGACCGCGCGCCCGGGGTGCTCGCCGCCGCCTACGGGCACGCGTTCCTGCTGATGACCGGGCTGATGCTCGCCACAGCGCTCGCCACGGCGATGCTGCCGAGAGCGGAGCGCACCGAAGCGGTGGCGAGCTGAGCGTTGGGTTCGAGAAGCGGCGTCAGCCGGTTGCGATGTGCTCAGCCCGGCCACCGGCGCGAACTCCCCGAGCAGCTCCTAGTCCTGCTTCGGATCGCCGACGTCGAGCGCGGCCTCGGCCGCGGCGTCCGGGCCCTGCTCGAGCAGGACGGTGAAGCCTTCCTCGTCCAGCACCGGAACCTTGTGCTGCACCGCCTTGTCGTACTTGGACCCCGGGTTGTCGCCCGCGACGACGAACGCGGTCTTCTTCGACACCGACCCGGCCGCGCGGCCGCCGCGGGCCATGATGAGTTCCTTGGCCTCGTCCCGGGAATAGACGTTCAGCGAACCCGTGACCACAATGGACAGACCGGTGAGCGTGCGGGGCACCGACTCGTCGCGCTCATCGGCCATCCGCACCCCGGCTTCGCGCCACTTGCGCACGACCTCGCGGTGCCAGTCCACTTCGAACCACTCGCGCACCGCGCCCGCGATCGTGGGGCCGACGCCGTCGACCGCGGCGATGTCCTCCTCCGCGGCCTGCTCGATCCGCTCCATGGAGCCGAATTCGCGGGCCAGCGCCTGCGCCGCGGTCGGTCCCACGTGCCGGATGGACAGCGCCACCAGCACCCGCCACAACGGCTTGCGCTTGGCCGCCTCCAGGTTCCCCAGCAGTTTCGCGCCGTTCGCGGAGAGGTTGCCCTCCTTGGTCCGGAACAGGTCGGTGGCCAGCAACTTCTGCTCGTCGAGGTGGAACACGTCGCCCTCGTCGACCAGCGCGCCGGCACCCAGCAGCGCGACCGCCGACTCGTAGCCCAGCACCTCGATGTCGAAGGCGCCGCGCCCGGCCAGGTGGAACAACCGCTCGCGCAGCTGCGCCGGGCAGGAGCGGGCGTTCGGACAGCGGATGTCCACGTCGCTCTCCTTCTGCCTGCGCAGCGCGGTGCCGCACTCCGGGCACTCGGTGGGCATCACGAACTCGCGCTCGCGGCCGTCGCGGACGTCCACGACCGGGCTGAGCACCTCCGGGATCACGTCGCCCGCCTTGCGGATCACCACCCGGTCGCCGATCAGCACGCCCTTGCGGCGCACCTCGTCGGAGTTGTGCAGCGTGGCCATGGACACCGTCGAACCGGCGACCTGCACCGGCTCCATCTCCGCGTACGGGGTGACCCGGCCGGTGCGGCCCACGTTGACCTTGATGTCGCGCAGCACCGTGGTGGCCTGCTCCGGCGGGTACTTGTAGGCGATCGACCAGCGCGGGGCGCGGGAGGTGGTGCCGAGCCTGCGCTGCAGCGAGACCTCGTCGACCTTGACCACCACGCCGTCGATCTCGTGCTCGGCGGTGTCCCGGTTCTCGCCCCAGTAGCCGATGAGCCGCACGATCTCGTCCACTGTGGACAGCACTTGGGTGTGCCGGGAGACCGGCAGGCCCCACGCCTTCAACGCGGCGTAGGACTCGGACTGCCTGCTCGGCTCGAAACCCTCGCGCTTGCCGAGGCCGTGGCAGATCAGCCGAAGCGGACGGGTGCGCGTCACCCGCGGATCCTTCTGCCGCAGCGAACCCGCCGCCGCGTTGCGCGGGTTGGCGAACGGCGCCTTGCCGGACTCGACCAGGGCGGCGTTGAGGTCGGCGAACTCCGAGACGCGGAAGTACACCTCGCCCCGGACCTCCACCAGCGCCGGCACCGGGAAATCGGCGGTGCCGGTGAGCCGGTCCGGCACGTCTGCCATGGTGCGCACGTTGAGCGTGACGTCCTCGCCGGTGCGCCCGTCGCCGCGGGTCAGCGCGCGTTCCAGGCGGCCGTCCCGGTAGAGCAGGTTGATCGCCAGCCCGTCGATCTTGAGCTCGCACAGGTAGTGCGCGTCCGCGCCGACCTCGCGCTCCACCCGGTCCACCCAGGTGCGGAACTCCTCGGTATCGAAGGCGTTGTCCAGGCTGAGCATCCGCTCCAGGTGGTCAACGGCGTTGAACTCGGTGGCGAAGGTGCCGCCGACCACCTGCGTCGGCGAGTCCGGTGCGCGCAGCGCCGGGTGCTGCTGCTCCATGCGCTGCAGCTCGACGAACCGCTCGTCGAACTCCGAGTCGGCGATCGTCGGCGAGTCCAGCACGTAGTAGCGGAACTGGTGCCCGCGCACCTCCTCGACGAGGGCCTGGTAGCGCTCGCGCACATCCGCGGGCACGTCCTCGATGCCCTCGGTGCGCGCGGCTGCCGCGGGGTCGTCGGGCAGTTCGGTGGCGCGGTCGCCGTCGTCGGCCGGGTTCTGCTGGACGCTCTCGCCGGAGTCGGCACCGGCCCGCTTCTTGCTGGTCACGCCCGAAAGCCTAACCAGCCGTCCGGACAGTTCGCGCGGATCACCTCCGCTGCCGCCCGCCGGCGGGGCTACCCGGTGCTTTTCGGCGCGAACGGACCGCTGGACCGGCCAGGACGGGCGAACGGGACCGCTCGCGCCGGAAGAAGTTGCGCGGATCGGGCGGCGGTGCGGGCGTGTCGGCCGTCAGGGGTCGCTGAACGAACGGATCGGCGAGCGAACGGGTCGCCCGACTGGTCCGGGGCGACCGGGTCGCTCACTCCGAGCTGTTCGGGTCGTCGAGGCGACGGACCAGGTCGCGGAACTCCAGCAGGCCCACCGCCCCGGACGGTTCCGCCTCGGCGGTCTCCACCCGGCCCAACCGGTCGGCGGCCAGCCGTTCGCCGAGCGCGGCGTCCAGCGGCAGGAACGTCAACGCCGAACGCGCCTCGGACTCCAAACCGGCGAAACCGGGGTGGTAGACCGCCACGTCCACCAGCCCTTCGCCCTCGTCGACGCGCGCGAACACCCGCACCTCGTCGAGCGCGTAGCGCCGGTCGCGGAGGTTGACCGTCACCTGCGTCGGGTCCGGCACCGGCGGAACCGAGTCGTGGTACTCGAACAGGGCGTCGGCCTCCGGGGCGGCCGCCTTCCACGCGTCGGTGTAAGGCCGCAGCTCGGGATCGGCCTGCGCGCTGATCACCAGCGCGTACACCGCCTCTTCGCCTTGCTCGACGGAGAACGTGAGGTCCGGGTGCACGCCCGCGACGGCCTCGGCGAGCTGGTGGTCGAAGCGCTGCGGGGCGCCTTCGCCGAGGGCGGCGGCGACCTCCGGCAGCAGTTCTTCCCAGCGGCGCCAGAACTCATCGGCCTTCGCACGCGCATCGGCGGTGACTCCGGATTCCGGCGCGGTGTCGAGCGGTGCGGCGCCGGTCGGCCCGGCACCGGTCGACGTGCCATCGGCACCGGCTTCCGCGGCCTCGGCTGCGTCGGCATCGGCACGGCGGCGGCGCAGGAACCTCATCATGCGCTCATTGTGCAAGCCGCCCGCCGCCCGCCGTGGCGATTCCCGCCGATCCGCAGCGAGTCCGCGGCGGGCGCCCGCGCGGCTTCGTCAGCAGTGAACGGGCCGTTCGCCCGCTCCCATCGGTCCAGCGGTTCGCACTTCGGACGAGTGGGGGTCAGGACAGGGCGGCCGCGGCCAGGTCGGAGATGGTGGCCTGCTCCAGCCGGAGCCTGCGGGACTCGGCCAGCGTCCCGAGCAGGCCCACCAGCGGATCGTCGTTGGTGGCCTGCCGCAGCACCTCCAGCGCGCGCACGCGGGCGCGGTCGGCGCTGGTGGCCGGACCGCGGTGCAACTCCCAGCGGCGCAGCCGCACGAGCTCACCGATCCGCCCGGCGTCGAACTCCGCGCCGGTTTCCAAGGCCCGCAACGTCTCGGTCACCTCGGGCCACTCGAACCCGTCGGCCACGTCCAGCACGTACCGCGCCACACCCACCGCGGCCCGCCCGCACCTCGACGACCCTGCGCGGCGGAGTTCGCTCAGCAGCGCCGCCGAATCCGGGTGCTCGGGCCAGATGCGCGCCAGCCCGACCTCGTCCAGCAGCTCCTCCGGGGAGGCGGGCAGGTCCTGCGGCCAGGGCGCGACGGGGTAGGTGAGGAAATCGCCTTCCAGCCACTCCGGGGTGAGCGGGCATCCGGTGATCCGGGCGGCGAGCGCGAGCATCAGCTCGACGCTGTTCTCGCCCCGCTCCTCCGAGCCGCTGCCCGCCCACGGCAGCCCGGCGCGGATCTCCTCCAGCTCGTCCGGGGCGACGCCGAGCCGGTACTCCGGCATCAACGCCTCGAACGAGGTGCGCACCGCCCCGTCCACCGCGTGCGAGAACCGGGTGAGCCCGTTGACGTCCCAGAACGCCGACACCGCCGCGGTGCCCGCGCTGACGCGCCGCAGCACCTCGCGGCGGGTGCCCTGCAGCCCGCCGTCCTCGGCCACCAGCGTCCAGCCGTCCCCGGTGCGCAGGCCGATCACCGGGTAGCGGTCCTGGTGCGCGAACGCTTCCTCGCAGAACTCGTCGAAGTCGAGCTTCTGCACGTGCTCGGTGACCGCACCGAAGCCGCGCCCGACGCGGTCCGCGTCGACGCCGCGCACGAAGGTCAGGCAGGCGGCGTCCTGGATGGTGCTGCGGTGCACCCAGGAGAACCGCGCCACTTCGCCGGTGTTGGACACGACGTTTTTCCTACCACCGTTGAAACATCCGAGTGACCCGAACCGCATAAATTGATCTTGCATGATCGGTCCGCGGGAACCCCGAAGCGCATCCGACCGCGGGCCTCGGCGGCCGGATGACCTCGCAAGGCCCTCAGCGGTGCGCCTCCTCCTGGAAAACCTCGGTGAGATCCCGCACCAGCCCGAACGCCCGCCGCGCCCAGTCCGGCGTCGCCCCGGCGAGGCCGCAAGCGGGGCTCACCATGCTGCGCTCGATCAGCACCCGCGGCCCGAAACCGAGTCGTGCGGCCAGCTCCAGTCCCGGCCGAGCCAGTTCCCGAGCGTCCGGGCGGTTCGCCGGTTCGGTTCCGGGTACCAGGCCGAGCAGCAGCGTGGTGCCTTCCTCCCACGCCTCCCCCAGCTCGTCGGCGAACGCCCCGGACACCGAGCCGAGCCCGGTCGCGTCCAGCGCCACGGCGCCCGTACCGGCCCGCCGCAGCAGCGTCACCGGCGGCCGGTCGGCGCAGCAGTGCGCGATCACGGGCGCGCCGGAGACGTCCGCGAGTTCGCCGATCACCTCGCCCAGCAGTTCCCGCACCTCCGGCTCCGGAACCGCGAGAACGTTGCCGTAGCCGGAGGGAGTCTTCAGCGATCCGGCCAGCACCGCGGGCAGCGATGGCTCGTCGAGCTGCACCACCACGCGCGCACCGGTGCGCGCCGCGACCTGCTCGACATGCCGGGACAGGCCCTCCACCAGCGACGCGGTGAAGTCCCGCAGCGCGCCCGGGTCGGTGAGCACGCGGTGCCCGCGCTCCAGCTCGACCCCGGCGGCCAGCGTCCACGGCCCGGCCGCCTGCACCTTCACCGCCCGCGGCGCGCCCGCCTCGGCGACCGCCTGCTCGACCGCGTCCAGGTCCCAGCGCAGCAGGTCCACCGCGCGCCGCTGATCCCGGCCGGGACTGCCGGTCACCCGGTAACCGGACGGCACGACCTGCACCGCGAGATCCACCAGCAGACCGGCGGCGCGCCCGATCAGGTCGGCGCCGACGCCGCGCGCGGGCAGTTCGGGGAACGGCATCAGCCCGGGCAGCTCGCCCGCCACGACCCGCGCGGTCTCCAACGGGTCGGTGCCCGGCATGGAGCCGAGGGCGGTGGCGGTGCCGGGGTTCCACGCTGCTTCATCGCTCACCCGGCCATTCTGACGTGGCGGCCCGCGGCTGATCGCGAGGGATTCCCAGCAAGCGCACCGGACGGGTGATCCCGGCGGCCTGAAAGGTTAGGCTAACCATGCTCGATCCGGGGATCCGGCTCGGCGCCTGTTCCGGTTGCTCGCCGGACCACCCGCGCCGAACGAGAGCAAGACCGTCGCCAAGGAGTTCCGATGCCGTCACTTTCCCGCCGCGGCCTGCTGCACGCCGCGACCGCGCTGGCCGCCGCCGGAGTCGCCGGGTGCGCGCAACAACCCGGCGGGGCGGCGCCGGAAGGACCGTCGCGCAGCATCGACACGCACCTCGGCCCGGTGCGCATCCCGGCGAATCCGCAGCGCGTGGTGTGCCTCGACCAGTACGCGACGCTGGCGCTGCTGGACGTGGGCGTGCGACCGGCGGCCACTGTGGACGGACTCGACGACTGGATGCCCGCGCAGCACCTGGCGGCATACCGGTCGTTACCGCGGGTGGGCGGTTACCAGCCGGAGTTCGAGCGGGTGCTCGCCGCGCAGCCCGATCTCATCATCGGCAACAGCGCGTTCACGCTCAGCGGCGGCGACACCTACGAGAAGCTCAGCTCGCTGGCGCCGACGGTGATCCTGACCTCGCTGGTTTCCGGGCAGTGGCAGGACATGGCGCTGCAGGCGGCGAACGCGGTGAACCGCCCGGAGCCGATGAACCGGCTCCGCGAGCGCTACCTGCAGCGGGCGGCGCAGATCCGGCAGCAGCACGCGGATGCGTTGGCGCGCACCGAGTTCAGCCTCATCGCGTCGTTCAAGCAGGGCTCGTGGAACCTGTGCCTGCCGGACTCGTGGAGCGGGGTGGTGCTGACCGAGGCCGGAGCCCGGTTCGCGGGCGCTTCGGCCGGGCGCACCGGCAGCGCGGTCGAGCAGTCCTTCGAGCAGATCGGCGTGCTGGCCGACTCGGACGTGATCTTCTACCAGGTCAACCCGGACGGCGCGGTGGACCCCGCGATGCAGGCGCTGCTCGACCAGGGCGCGTACCGGAACCTGCCCCCGGTGCGCGCGGGCGGGGCCGTGCCGCTGCGGAACCTCTACGTGTTCAGCTTCACCCAGGCGCTCGGCGCCCTCGACGAGCTCGAAGCCGTCCTGCGCGGCCGCTGACCGACGTTCGCGAAGTGCCGAGCCCTTCCGGCCGATCGGGACGAACGGTCCGTTCACTCCGAAACGGTCTCGAGTGAACGGCCTGTTTGACCAATCTATTCGGACGAACGGTCCGTTCACTCCTGAACGTCGCTCGGGTTAGCGGGTTGCGGAGATCAAGGCGCTGCCGAGCACGACGTCGCCCGCGTCGTCGGGGCGGTAGAGCACGATCGCCTGGCCCGGTGCCACGCCGCGCAGCGGCTCGTCGAGCCGGACGCTCAGCCCGCCGTCGGCGACCTCCGCGACGGCCCCGGCGGTGCCGCCGTGCGCGCGCACCTGCACGACGCACTCGGTGGCACCGTCCAATTCCCGCTCCGAAGGCCAGATCGGCCGCTTCGCGTCGATGCCGGTGACGCCGAGGTCCTCGGCGGAACCGACCTTCACGGTCCCGGAAACCGGCTCCAGCGAGAGCACGTAGCGCGGCTTGCCGTCCGCGGCGGGCGCTTCGATGCCGAGGCCCTTGCGCTGGCCGACGGTGAACCCGTGCACGCCGGTGTGGTGCCCCAGCACCGCGCCGCTTTCGGCGTCGACCAGCTCACCCGGGCGCTCGCCGAGCTTGGACTCCAGGAACCCGCGGGTGTCGCCGTCCGAGATGAAGCAGATGTCGTGGCTGTCCGGTTTCTGCGCCACCGCCAGGTCGCGCTCGTCGGCCTCCGCGCGCACCTCGGACTTCAGCGAGTCGCCCAGCGGGAACATCGAGTGCCGCAGCTGCTCGGCGGTCAGCGAGGCCAGCACGTAGGACTGGTCCTTGCCATCGTCCCGGCTGCGGCGCAGCTCCGGCACGCCGTCCCGGACCACCAGGCGCGCGTAGTGGCCGGTGCAGACGGCGTCGAAGCCCAGCGCCATCGCCTTCTCCAGCAACGCCTCGAACTTGATCTTCTCGTTGCAGGTCAGGCAGGGGTTCGGAGTGCGCCCGGCGGCGTACTCGCCGACGAAGGTCTCGATCACCTCTTCGGTGAACCGCTCGGCGAAATCCCAGACGTAGAACGGGATTCCGAGGATGTCCGCGGCGCGGCGCGCGTCCCGGGAGTCCTCGACCGTGCAGCAGCCGCGGGCACCGGTGCGCAGCGTGCCGGGCTTCGCCGACAGCGCCAGGTGCACGCCGGTGACGTCGTGCCCGGCGGCGACCGCGCGGGCGGCGGCGACCGCGGAGTCCACCCCGCCGCTCATCGCTGCCAGTACTCGCACTGCTCTCACACCTCCGTCGTGGCGGTCGTCGGACCCGCCGCCCTGCGCAACCCGGTCAGTCCGGCGTTGCGCGCCCGTTCCACCACCGGCCCGATCGCCTCGGTCAGCGCCCGCACGTCGGCCTCGGTGGAGTCGTGCCCCAGCGAGAATCGCAGGGAGCTGCGCGCGGCCCGCGCCTCGGCCCCCATCGCCAGCAGCACGTGGCTCGGCTCGGCCACTCCGGCCGTGCAGGCGGAGCCGGTGGAGCATTCGATTCCGTTGGCGTCCAGCAGCATCAGCAGGCTGTCGCCTTCGCAGCCGGGGAAGGTGAAGTGCGCGTTGCCGGGCAGCCGGGACCATTCGCCGTCCTGCCCGCCCGCGCCCGGATCGCCGTTGAGCACGGCGTCCGGCACCGCGGCGAGCACGCCGCTGATCAGCTCGTCGCGCAGCTTCGCCAGCGCCGGGGCGTGCTCCGGGCGTTCGCGCACCGCCTCCCGCACCGCGCTGGCCAAACCCAGCACGCTCGGGGTGTCCAGCGTGCCGGAACGCACTTCGCGCTCCTGGCCGCCGCCGTGCAGCACCGGAGTGCATTCGACGTCGCGAGCCAGCAGCAGCACGCCCGCGCCGTAGGGACCGCCGAGCTTGTGGCCGGTCATGGTGAGCGCAGCGGCGCCGGAGGCGGCGAAGTCGACCGGCACGGTGTCCACCGCCTGCACCGCGTCGGTGTGCAGCGGCACGCCGTAGCGGTCCGCGACCGCGGCCAGCCGCGAGATCTCGTTGACCGTGCCGACCTCGTTGTTCGCCCACATCACGGTGATCATCGCGACGTCGTCCGGGTTCGCGCGCAGCGCCTCGTCCAGCGCTTCCGGGCGCACCCGGCCGACCTGGTCGACCGGCAGCCAGGTGATCTCCGCGGCTTCGTGCTCGGCCAGCCACTCGACCGCGTCCAGTACCGCGTGGTGCTCCACCGCCGAGGCGAGGATGCGGCGCCGGTTCGGGTCCTTGGCGCGCCTGGCCCAGTAGATGCCCTTGACCGCGAGGTTGTCGCTTTCGGTGCCTCCGGCGGTGAACAGCACCTCGGAGGGGCGCGCTCCCAGTGCCGCGGCGATGCCCTCGCGGGACTCCTCCACGGCGCGGCGCGCGCGCCTGCCCGAGGTGTGCAGCGAGGAGGCGTTGCCCAGCTGGGCCAACGCCTCGCTCATCACCGTGACCGCCCCCGCGCGCATGGGGGTGGTGGCGGCGTGGTCGAGGTAAGTCATCGCGACACCAGGGTAAACCAGGCGTGCACCGGTCCGGCCGGGCTCGTCGGCTCCGCGCGGCTCAGGCCTCAGCCGCGGCCACGCGGCTCAGGTCCCAGCCGCGGCCACGCGGCTCAAGTCCCAGCCGGGGCCGCCCGGCGCAGGACCCGCACGGCGCACAGCACCGCGACGCAGGCCAGCAGCAGGTCCAGCGGCACCACCCCGGCGGTGGCGGCACCGGGCCGGGACATCGCGGCCACCAGCACTCCGCCCAGCCCCACCAGCAGCGCCTGCCCGAGCATGTCCGAGAGCTGCAACGCGGCCGAGTTGAACCCGCGCCGCTGCGGTTCCGACAACGACAGCACCCGGACCGAGGTGCTGGAGATCGCGATGCCCATGCCCGCACCGCCCAGCGACCACAGCCCGAACACCGCCCACGCGGGCCCCCAGACCGGCGCGATCAGCACCAGTCCGGCGACTGCGGTAGCCACCAGCAGCAGACCGGCGCCGACCAGGTACTCCCGCCGGATACCGCGCCGGGAGCTCTGGAAGAACGCACCGGCCGACCAGCCCAATGATCCGACGGTGAGCGGAATCCCGGCCGCGGCAGGCGAATAGCCGTGCACCACCGACAGCGTCAGCGGTACGAACGCCTGCGCGGTGATGAACACCCCCGCGAGCAGCCCGCGCGCGAGCACCATCACCGGAATCCCGGGCTGCCCGCTGAAGGTGCCGCGCGGCAGCAGCATTCGCAGCGACGGAGCCAGCACGAGCAGCGCCACGACGCCGATCACCACGACCGGCACGGAGGTGTTCCCGTCCGTCGCGGTCTGCGCCGCCCAGTTCACCCCGACGACCCCGGCCGCAGCACCCACCGCAGCCAGCGGCAATCCCGGCGCACCGGCCGGGGATGCGGTCTCACCGGCCCCGAGCCGCCGCACCGTCGGCACCAGCAGCAACGCCCCCACCAGCATCAACGGCGCGAGCCCGAGGAAGGTCCAGCGCCAGCTGAGGTGCTCGGTGAGCAACCCGGTGATCGCGGGCCCGACCAGCGCGGGCACCACCCAGGCCGCGGACAGCGCACCGAACGCGGCGGGCCGGTCCCGCTCCGGGTAGACCCTGGCGATCAGCACGTACAGCGCCACGATCTGCCCACCAGCGCCGATGCCCTGCATGGCGCGCGCCACCAGCAGGCTCGGCATGTCCGGGGCGAATCCCGCGATCAGCAGCCCGAGGCCGAAGGTCGGCATCGCCACCAGCAGCGGCGCCCCTGGGCCGCGGCGGTCGGCGATGCGCCCGCCGACGACGTTGCCGATCGCGCTCGCCGCCAGGAAGACGGTGAACGGCCACGAGTACCACTGCTCGGCGTGCAGCTCGCGCACGATCGTCGGCAGGGCGGTGCCGATGCCCATCGCCTCGAACGCGGCCAACGTGATCACCAGGACCAGGCCGATGGTGAAGTTCCGCCGCCCCGGGCTCCACAAGGCGCTTTCTGAGGTTCCGTCAACGCGCACCCGGCGAGCCTGCAACTTGCACGGGGGTACAAGTCCAGCGAAGTCGCCCGCACGGGCGCAACGCCTGGTTCAATCGCGCCCGGGATGCGCACTTTCGGCGAAGGAGAGCACCGATGCCCGAGGTCGAGCAGCAGATCAATGCCGTCACCCGCACGGTGGGCACTCGCGAACTCGAAGCAGGCACGGCGAACGTCGTGACGATCGCGCAGAGCTGCCCGGCGCCCGTGGCGGACGTCTGGGACGCCTGCACCAACGCCGAGCGGATTCCCCGGTGGTTCGCGCCGATCAGCGGGGATCTGCGGGAAGGCGGCCGCTACCAGCTGGAGGGCAACGCGGGCGGCACGGTGCAGCGCTGCGACCCGCCGAACGGCTTCGACGCGACCTGGGAGTTCGGCGGCGCGACGAGCTGGATCGAGGTGCGGCTGACCGCCGAGGACGCGAGCAGCACGCGGATGGAGCTGCGCCACATCGAACTCGACAACGACAACTGGGCCGAGTACGGGCCGGGAGCCGTGGGCGTCGGCTGGGACATGGGGCTGCTCGGGCTCGCGGTGCACTTCACCGGCGACGCGGCGTACGGGGCGGAATGGATCGGGTCCGCGGAGGGCAGCCGGTTCGCGTGGCTCAGCAGCAAGGCGTGGTGCGCGGCGAACATCGCCGCCGGAACGCCGGAGGCGCAGGCCACGGCGTGCGCGGATCGCACGACGGCGGCCTACACCGCACCGCCGGAAGGGTCCTGAGCCCGCGGGTGACCGCCCGGGCTCACGCCGCCGCGGGCTGCGGCAGGTGCGGGAGGTGCGGCTCGGCGGGTGCGGTGACCTCTGCCACGGCGCGTTCGGTGCGGCGAGCCAGTTCCCGGCGATCGCCAACCGCGGCCGCGTCCATCTCGGGCAGCAGCGACAGCTCCACCACCAGATCCCGGACCCGGGCCACCGCGAGCACGGATTCCAGCAGCGTCGCCTCGCCGACGAACGCCGCAGCGGTCGTCGGCCGCCCACCGGCGCTGAACCGCAGCGCCACCGGCTGCACCGGCACCCGAGCGTCCACCGCCGCCTGGAACACCGCGGGCCGGTACCTGCCGGACGCGAGACCGCACCACGTGGTGCCTTCCGGGAAGGCTCCGACCACGGCGCCGCCGCGCAGTGAGTCGGCGATCGTGCGCACCGCCCCGGGCAGCGCGGACAACCGCTCCCGGTCGATGTAGAGGGTGCCGACGCGCCCGGCCAGCGGCCCGATCACCGGCCAGGACCGCACCTCGGTCTTGGCCAGCAGCCGCATCGGGCGCACCGCCATCAGCGCGACCACGTCGAGCCACGAGACGTGGTTGGTGACCACCAACGCCCCGGAATCGAGCCGGTGCTCACCGCGCACCGCGAACCGGATGCCCAGCACCCGCAGCAGCGCCCGGAACCACGACCGCACCAGCGCAGTGCGCGCGGACCGCCACAGCAGCGCGAACACCACCGCGACCCCGATGCCCGCGAGCATCAGCCCGGCGGCCCCGGCCAGCCGCAGCGCCACGCGGTGCGTTCCCGCGCGGCGCACCGACCCCGGCCTGGGCAGGCAGCCCGGGCCGCACGGCGAATCCGGCGCCCATCTGTGCGTCATGCCGCGGCACCGAGGAAGAACCGCAGGTAGCGCGGGTCGATCCGGGTGAAGTCGAGCAGCACGAAGAAGTCCGCGACCCCGAACTCCGGGTCGTGCGCGGGCCGCCCGCACACCTGCGCGCCGAGCCGCAGGTAGCCCTTCAGCAGCGGGGGCAGCGGACCGCGGTGGGTGCGCTCGACGGGTTCCGGGTTCCACGGCAGGTACGGCTGCACCCGCGAGTCCTCCGGCGCGTAGTGCTTCGCCGAAACCGTGTCCCACACCTTCGCCGCGAGCGCGCCGCCGTCGTCCAGCGGCACCGAGGCGCACCCGGCGAGCCAGGTGTGCCCGTGGAGCAGCATGTAGCGGGCGATTCCGGCCCACACCAGGCTCACCACGCCGCCGGTTCGGTGGTCGCGGTGCACGCAGGAACGGCCGGTTTCCACCAGGGCGGGGCGCAGTTCCCCGAGCGCGGACAGGTCGAACTCGGTCTCGGAGTAGAGCCCGCCCGCTTCCCGAGCGCGCTCCGGCGGCAGCATCCGGTAGGTGCCGACGACTTCGCCGGTGCGGTCGTCGCGGACGATCAGGTGGTCGCAGTGCTCGTCGAACGGATCGGTCTCCACGCCCGGCGCGTCGCCGTGCACGGTGGCGCCCATCTCTTCGGCGAACACTTCGTAGCGCAGCCGCTGCGCGGCCCGCACCTCGTCGCTGTCCCGGGCCACGAGCAGCGAATAGGGAGTGGTGGCAGTGGTCGGAGATCCCGCTGGAGCGGTGCTGGCAAGCAGCGTCGACTCGGACATGCCCGCAGGTGTATCGCCGCGCGCAGAAAGCGCAGTAGGACCGCTGAGGACACGCAATAGGAATTTTCGGTGAATGCCCGGTACTTACCGCACTGGCCTGCCCTGACCGGCCCAACGAACACCGCATCCCGGAAGTTCCCGCGCCCCCGGAGACTTCGCGGTCCGCGGGTGACCTGGGTGCCGGGCGGGTGCGATGGCGCGCTAGGTTGCGGGAATGCCGCAGCGGGACGAGACCGGGACGCAGGACTGCGTCGAGTTGTTCACCGATGGCGCGTGCAGCGGCAATCCCGGCCCGGGCGGCTGGGGCGTGGTGCTGCGCTACGGCACGCACGAGCGCGAGCTCCACGGCGGTGAGCCGGGCACCACGAACAACAAGATGGAACTCACCGCGGTCATCGAAGGGCTCGCGGCGCTGACCCGCCCGATGCCGGTGGTGCTGGTGCACACCGACAGCACCTACGTGCTCAAGGGCATCACCGAATGGCTCGCGGGCTGGAAGCGCAACGGCTGGAAGACCGCGTCCAAGCAGCCGGTGAAGAACGCCGAGCTCTGGCAACGGCTGGAAGCCGAAGCGCAGCGGCACGGCACCGTCGAGTGGAACTGGGTCAAGGGCCACGCCGGGCACCCGGAGAACGAGCGCGCCGACAAGCTCGCCTGCCGCGGCCGCGACGAGAATCGCTGAGAACTCGCACCGGCGCGGAATTTCGCGCGCCGCAACGGATTCGGCAGAATCGAACCGAAAACAGCACATTTGCGGAATGTGCTACTTCCGTCGTAGCCCATCCGAATGCGCCCCGTTGACGCGATCTCGCCCACCCGCGCAAACTCCGAATGCGCACAATGGGCTCATCGCCCGCGTCGACCCCGCAACGGAGGAAAAATGGGTGTTCTCATTGCCAAGGATATTGCCGCCGCACGAGCGGAAAAGCTCGAACTGTCGAAGGCCGAGCAGCAGGTGATCACCCAGATCGTCGGCGAGCAGCAGGGCCGGCAGCAGACCACCGCAGCAAAGCGCTGAGACCGCGGGACCGCAAGGAGGAAAAATGGGCGGCCGCCTCCCGAAGGAGTTGTACTCGGCACGCACGGACAAGCTCGAACTGTCGAAGTCCGAGCAGCAGGTGATCGCGCACCTCGTTCGCGAGCACCAGCAGCGGACCGGCGCAGCAAAGCGCTGACGACGTGGGCACCCGGCGCAAGCGGCACACCTCGCCGGGTGCCCGGCCGAAATCCACCACGCAGCCGACCGTGCGGTTTCAGCAACGATTCCTGTTCAGCGCGAACGAATTGTCCGCGAATCGCTTGCACCGCTCCCACGAACACTCGATCAAAAGCGAGGCGTTGCATTGCGCACCATCGACGGAGATCAGCACGCGCAAGCCGGTGAGCGGTCCTGCGACTGGCGGACGGCGCTGTCGAACGGCGAGCGAGCCGTCCGGCGGTTCGGGTGGACCGCAGAACTCAACCCGCTCGGCGATGACCCCGCGCTGTGGCGGTGCGTCCTGCACGACCGCAACGGCGAGCCGGTGCCGAGCGGAGCCGGCTCCGGCAAGGGATACCGGCTGCCCGCCCAGGTCGGGGCGATCTTCGAGGCGCTGGAGCACCACTTCGGCCGCGAGCAGCACAAGACCCCCGACATCGTCCTGCGCCCAGCGCGCGAAGCCGCCACCGAGCTGACCGGTGATGTCGTGGGCGCCCGCCTCGCGGAAGGCCCCGACGAGCCGATCGCCTGCCTGCCGTTCCGGAACCTGCCCGACGACGCGGCGACCCTGCTGCCGGTGTTCCTGACGTCTCCCGACTACGTCAGCGACGCCTTCGAGCCGGAACGCCGCGAACTCGGCGACACCTACGACTACGCGGGCGTGCTGCGCTATTCGCTCAACAGCGGCTGCGCGGCGGGTTCCACGCGGGAAGAGGCCACCGTCCACGCGATCAACGAGATCGTGGAGCGCGACGCCTTCTCGCTGATGCTGATCAACACGTTCCTCGCCGCAAGCCCGGCGCCGCTGACCGTCGTCGACCCCGCGACCCTTCCCGACAACCTCGCCGAACTGCACGGGATCGCGCAGCAACGCAGCGGCGGGAGCGTGCAGCTCGTCGACATGACGACGAGCCTCGGAATCCCCGCCGTGCTCGCTTACCTCCCGCCGCAGCCCGGTGAACCGGCGCGAGTGCGCGGCGCAGGCGCGTCGTTGTCCCGCGAGCACGCCATCCGGCGGGCGCTGACCGAACTGCTGCAACTCATGGCGGGCAGCACGCAACGAGGGGACGAGGACGAGGAACGGGACTGGACCGCCGAATACCCGCCGTTCCACGACTGCTACCTGATGAACCTCGGCCCGAAGCTGCTCGAAGCCGAGGTGATGCGGTACGCACCGACCGCCGCCCCGGGCTCTCCGGGCGGCCACCTGGAACGGCTCGTTCGCATCCTCACCTCGCACGGCTTCACCCCGCTCGTGCGCGAGCTGCACACCAGCGCGGAGCTGACCGTGGTCAGCACCGTCGTGCCAGGACTCGAACGCTTCATGGTGATCACCGACGGCCAACTGGTCGTTCCCGGTCCGCGCGGGCTCGCCGCCCGGCCCTGAGACGAAAAAGCGGGCCGCGCCCGAATGGACGCGGCCCGCCGAAGCGTTCGAGCGCTCAGCCCTTGCGCTTGCCGACCTCCTCGGTCAGCTGCGGGGCGACCTTGAACAGGTCGCCGACCACGCCGTAGTCGGCGATCTCGAAGATCGGGGCCTCGGCGTCCTTGTTGACCGCCACGATCGTCTTCGAGGTCTGCATCCCGGCGCGGTGCTGGATCGCACCCGAGATGCCCAGCGCGATGTACAGCTGCGGCGACACGGTCTTGCCGGTCTGGCCGACCTGGAACTGGTGCGGGTAGTAACCGGAGTCCACCGCCGCGCGCGAGGCGCCCACCGCGGCACCCAGCGAGTCGGCGAGGGTCTCCACGACCTCGAACGACTCGGCCGAACCGACACCGCGACCACCGGAGACGACCACGCTGGCCTCGGTCAGCTCGGGCCGGTCCCCGGCCTCCACCGGCTGCGTACCGGTGATCTTCGCGTTCTTCGAACCGTCCAGCGCGGGCACCTCGACGGCCTGCTCCGCACCGGCACCGGCGGTCGCCTCGGCGTCCACGCTGCCCGGCAGCACGGTGACCACCGGCGTACCGGAGGCGACCTTGGCCTTGGCGTTGTAGGTACCGCCGAACAGCGAGTGGCTGCCCACGCCGTCGCCGTCGATGTCGACGACCTCGGACAGCAGACCGGAGCCGAGCTTGACCGCGAGCCGCCCGGCGATCTCCTTGCCGTCCACCGAACCCGGCACCAGCACCGCGGCCGGCGACGCCGAACCCACCAGCGAGGCCAGCACCTCCACCGACGGGGTCACCAGGTAGCCGCCCGCGTCCGCGGACTCGGCGACGTAGACCTTCTCCGCGCCCTGCGACGCCAGCGCGCCCTTGAGCTTGTCGGCGGTGCCCGGCTCACCGACCACCACCGCCGACGGCTCACCGATACGCCGCGCCGCGGTCAGCAGCTCGGCGGTGACCTTCTTCACCTCGCCACCGGCGTGGTCGACGAGGACCAGAACCTCAGACATGACTTTGACTCTCCTCGCGAAACCAGTGGACTCAGACGAGCTTCTCGGCGGCCAGGAACTCGACGATCTTGGTGCCGCCGTCGCCCTCGTCGTTGACGCGCTGACCGGCTTCCTTCGGCGGCTTCGGCGCGGACTCGGTCACCTGCGAACCGGCGTTGGCCAGCCCGACCTCGGACGGGTCGATGCCCGCGTCGGCCAGCGTCAGCGCGGAGACCGGCTTCTTCTTGGCCGCCATGATGCCCTTGAACGAGGGGTAGCGCGGCTCGTTGATCTTCTCGGTGACCGACACGACCGCGGGCAGGTTCGCCTCCAGGCTCACCACACCGGCGTCGGTCTCGCGCTCGATGCTCACGGTCGAACCGTCGGTGGAGACCTTGCGGGCGTAGGTCAGCTGCGGCTGCCCCAGCAGCTCGGCCAGCATCGCCGGGACCGCGCCCACGCGGCCGTCGGTGGCCTCGTTGCCCGCGATCACCAGGTCCACCGACTCGACGGTGCCGATGACCTTGGCCAGCGCCTTCGCGGTCTGCACCGCGTCGGAGCCGTGCAGCGCCTCGTCGGACAGGTGGATCGCCTTGTCCGCACCCATCGACAGCGCCTTGCGGATGGCGTCGGTCGCGCGATCCGGACCCATGCACACGGCGGTCACCTCGCCGCCCTGGGCCTCCTTGATCAGCAGTGCCTCTTCCACCGCACGTTCGTTGATCTCATCCAGCACGGCGTCCGCCGACTCGCGGTCGAGCGTGTGGTCGGAGTCAGCGAGTTTGCGCTCGGACCACGTATCGGGCACCTGCTTCACCAGGACGACGATGTTCATGGGTCCTCTTCGACCTCCTGCGGACTGACGACGACTCATACGTGCTTGCGGGGTTCCGGCCGACGGTTGCGCATCGTTACCGGGAAGTTCGACCTTGCCACGTCACAGTGTCGGTGGCACAGTGACGCCAACCACCCCGGATGTTACTTGTCGGTAGCCCCGGTGCAACCAGCGTATCCCGTGACAGTACTCACTTACTCCGTCGACTCCGATACCGCGGTGAGTACCGCCACCTACAGAAACCACATCCAGAAGCGAACATCTCGGGACTAGCCTGCACGCCATGAACAACCGCGTCGCCCTCGTGACGGACTCGACCGCTTCGATCCCGGTCGATGTCGCCGACAAACTGGGGATCTGCGTCGTACAGCTCGAATTGAAGCTCGGCGAGCTGGAGAACGACGAACGCCGAATCCCGCACCCCGACCTGGCGCAGGCCATGCGCGACGGCGTCGCGGTCGAGACCAGCCCTCCCCCGCCGCCCGCCTTCTTCTGGAACTACACCGACGCGGTCTCGGCGGGCGTCGAGTCGATCGTGTCGGTGCACATCTCCGAAGGTCTCTCGCAGACCTGCGACTCCGCGCGCAACGCCGCCGCCGAGATCAACCTGCCGGTGTACGTGGTGGACTCCCGGCTGTGCGGGCTGGGAATCGGTTACCCGGTGATCGCCGCCGCCGAAGCCGCGGCGGCCGGGGCGGGTACCCAGGGCGTGCTCTCGGTGCTGGACCGGCGGCTGCGCAGCACCACGCAGATGATCTACGTGGACACCTTGGAGTACCTGCGCCGCAGCGGGCGCGTCGGCCGGGCGCAAGCGCTGCTGGGCAGCGCCCTGTCGATCAAACCGGTGCTGGTGCTGCGGGAAGGCGTCCTGGAACCGATGGTCAAGGGCCGCGGCCCGGACCGGGCGCTGAAGAAGGCCGTGCGGCAGGCCGCGCAGCGCGCCGGGAACGGGCCGGTCGACATCGGCATCGAGCACTTCCAGTACGCCGACCGCGCCAACGAGGTGGCCGAGCAGTTGCGCGCCGCGGTACCGCAGGCGCGGCGGGTCGTGATCGCCGAGACCAGCGCGATCATCGGCGCGCACGCCGGACCTGGCGCGCTCGGCCTCACGGTCTCGCCGGTGGTGTGAACGCACTCGCCGGTCGCTCGCGGCGGCGCTGCTGCGGCGGTCGTAGTGTCGCCGCGTGACCGAACCGATCGGCGCGTTCTGCCTGGTGTTGCACAGCCATCTGCCGTGGCTCGCCGGGCATGGCAGCTGGCCGGTCGGAGAGGAATGGCTGCACCAGGCGTGGGCGCACTGCTACCTGCCGCTGGCGGGGATGCTGGAGCGCTTCGCCGCCGAAGGCCGCCGGGACGTGCTCACGCTGGGGATCACACCGTCGCTGGCCGCGGGGCTGGACGATCCGCGCTGCCTGCGGTCCTTCCACCACTGGCTGGGGAATTGGCGGCTGCGCAGCCACGAAGCGGCGGCGCGCTGGCGCGGCGACCCGGTGCTGCGGGAACTGGCCGCGGCCGAGCACCGCGCCGCGGGTGAGCGGCTGGCCGAGTTCGGGGCGCGGTGGCGGCACGGCGCTTCGCCGGTGCTGCGGCCGCTGATCGAGTCCGGGACGGTCGAACTGCTCGGTGGTCCCGCCACGCATCCCTTCCAGCCAATGCTCGAACCGGAAATGCGGGATTTCGCGCTGCAGATCGGACTGAACGACGCAGAACTGCGATGGGGCGTGCGGCCGGACGGAATCTGGGCGCCGGAATGCGCGCACCGGCCCGGAATGGAGCGGGAGTACGCGGCGGCCGGGGTGCGGCGATTCCTGGTGGACGGCGGCGCGCTGGAGGATGTTTCGGTGGCGCACCCGGTCGGCGGCGATGTGCTGTGCTTCGGCCGCGACGTCGCGCTCAGCGAGGAGGTTTGGTCGGCCACCGGCTATCCGGCGCATTCCGACTATCGCGACTTCCACACGTTCGACCACGCCGTGGGGCTCAAACCGGCGCGGATCACCGGGCGCGACGTGGATCCCGGGGACAAGGAGCCGTACGACCCGGCGCGAGCCGCCGCGGCGGTCGACGGCCACGCTCGCGAGTTCGTCTCAGCGGTCACGAACCGGTTGGCGCAGCGCGGCGGGCTGGTCGTGGCGGCCTTCGACACCGAGCTGTTCGGGCACTGGTGGTTCGAGGGTCCGTCATGGCTGGAGAAGGTGCTGCGCGCGTTGCCTGCGGCGGGAGTGCGCGTGACGACGCTGCGCGGGGCCGTGCAAGCCGGTCACGTCGGTGCGCCGGTGCAGTTGCCGGAAACCTCGTGGGGCGTGGGCAACGACTGGCGGACGTGGTGCGGCGACGCGGTCTCCGACATCGCCGAGGCGAACCGGGCGCTGCAGGAACGGGCGCTGCGGCACCTGCGGCGCGTTCCCGGCTCAGCAGCGCGCGATCCGGTGCGGGACCAGTTGTTGCGCGAGGTGCTGCTGGCGCTGGCAAGCGACTGGGCGTTCATGATCAGCCACGAGACCGGTGCGGATTACGCGCGCGGGCGCGCGCGGCTGCACGCGGCACGGGCGCACCGGCTCGTCGATCTGGTGGAGCGCGGTGCGCACGCCGAAGCGGCCGGGTTCGCTCGCGGGCTCCGGTCGCAGGACGGGATCTTCGGGCACCTCGACGCACGCTCGTTGCGGTAGCGCCCGCGCGGATCGAGTGATCATGCGCGGCCGGGCCCGGCGTGCAAACGTCCTGTTCCGGGAGCTGCCGGAAGGAATCTCACCTCATGCGCGTGCTGATGCTGTCCTGGGAATACCCGCCGGTCGTCGTCGGCGGACTCGGCCGCCACGTGCACGCGCTGGCCCGGCACCTCGCCGCGCAGGGCCACGAAGTCGTCGTGCTGTGCAGGCAGGCCGGCGGCACGGACGCCTCGACGCATCCCGGTACCGACGCGGTCGCCGATGGCGTGCGGCTGGTGCGGGCCGCCGAGGACCCGCCGCACCTGACCTTCGAGCACGACCTGGTGGCGTGGACGCTGGCGATGGGTCACGCCATGCTCCGCGCCGGCTACCGGTTGCTGCGGGAATGGTGCCCGGACGTGGTGCACGCGCACGACTGGCTGGTCACGCACCCGGCGATCGCGCTCGCCGACGCCTGCTCGGTGCCGCTGGTGGCGACCGTGCACGCCACCGAAGCGGGCAGGCACGGCGGCTGGCTCTCGCAGAGCCACAACCGGCAGATCCATTCCGTGGAGTGGTGGCTGGCGCAGCGCGCGGACGCGCTGATCACTTGCTCGGCGGCGATGCGCGACGAGGTCAGCGCGCTGTTCGAGCTGCCGCCGGAGCGGATCACCGTGCTGCACAACGGAATCGAGCCGCGCACCTGGGAGGTGCCGGAGCACGCGGTGGCGGCCGCGCGGGCCGGGCGCGGGCGGTCTCCGCTGCTGCTGCACTTCGGCCGCCTGGAGTTCGAGAAGGGCGTGCAGGACCTGCTGGCCGCGCTGCCGCTGATCCGGCAGCGCCACCGCGGAACCGAACTGGTCATCGCCGGACGCGGCAGCTACCAGAGTCGGCTGCGGGAGCGGGCCGACGAGCTCGGCGTCTCCGCGCGGTTCGCCGGGAACCTGCCCGACACGGACCTCGCCGCGCTGCTGGCCGCTGCGGACGCGGTCGTGCTGCCGAGCCGGTACGAGCCGTTCGGGGTCGTGGCGCTGGAAGCCGCCGCGGCCGGGACGCCGCTGGTGGCCTCCACGGCAGGCGGGCTCGGCGAACTGGTGGTGGATGGGCGCACCGGCGTGACGTTCCCGCCCGCTGCGCCCGAGCGGCTGGCGGACGCGGTGAGCCGGGTGCTGGCCGATCCGGCGGCCGCGCGAATCCGGGCGCGGCGGGCGAAGTCCCGGCTGCGCAACGACTTCGACTGGCACACCATCGCCGCAGGCACCGCCGCGGTCTACGCAGCCGCGGTCCCCGGCGCACACCCCGCGCTGGCCCGCCCCAAGATCGCGACCGGCAACGTCCTCGACCGCCGCTGATTCCGGCCACTCCCCCGTGTCGCCACTCGATCTTTCCGAGTGAACGGACCATTCGTCCGATCTATTTCGCTCCCGGTGGTAGGCGTTCTGTTGAATGGCGGCGGGGCGTGTCGGGCGGCGAAGCCGGTCAGCGGGTGAGTTCGTCCAAGGCGCGGTGGATGCGTTTGGCGGAGATGGGGTGCGGGGTGCCGAGGGATTGGGCGAACAGCGAGACCCGGAACTCCTCGATCATCCAGCCGACCCGCAGGAGCTCCTCGCCCGGCGAGCGCCCGGCGGGCAGTGCGTCGAGCGCGTCCCGGTAGCGCTCCTGCACGTCGTCGACGTGCGCGAGCCGGTCCCGGTCGCGCTGCGGATGGTGCTGCACCTTCTCCAGCCGCTGCTCGAGAGCCCGCAGGTAGCGCTCCACGTCCGGCAACCGGTCCCAGCCGAACTCGGTGACGAAACCGGGATGCAGCAACCCTTCCAGCTGTTCCTTGACATCGGCCAGCGACTCCGCGGGCATCGACCGGGACCGTTCGGCAAGCGCCGAATCGACCCGCTGCGCCACCGCGAGCACCCGCTCGGTCCTGGCAGCCGCGTCCGCGGCGACCTCGCCGAGCCTGCCGCGCACCCGCTCCTGCAGCGCGGCGAAACCGCTCTGCGTCCACACCGGACCACCGGCGTCCGCGACGAGTTTGTCGACCGCGGCGCTGCGGCAGTCTTCGAGCACCTGCACCACATCGCCGTGCGGTGCGGCGCTGAGCACCAGCCGGGTGCGCGGGCTCATGCCGCGCTGCAACGACTTCACCGGCGACGGCAGGTTCAGCAGCAGCAGCTTGCGGGTGCCCTGCCACAGCGCGCGGCGCTGCTCGTGCTCGGTGTCGAACATCCGGACCGCGACGCTGTCCCCTTCGTCCACAAGGGACGGGTAGGCTTTCACCGCGTTGCCGCCGCGGTCCTTCTCGAAGGTCTGCGGAAGTTCGCCGAAGTCCCACGAACGCACCCCGGAGCGCTCCACCGAGTCGGCGGCCGCGGAGATCTCCGCGCGCAACTTCGGCCGCAACCGGCGCTTGAGCTCGCCGAGGTCCTTGGATTCCCCGGCCTTGCCGCCCTTTCCGTCGATGACGCGGAAGGTCATCTTCAGGTGCTCGGGCACCGAGTCGAAGTCGAAGTCCTGCGGCGCAACGGTCACGCCGGTCATCCGGCGCAGCTGCTCGGCCAGCGCGTCCGGCAGCGGCGCCGCCATCACCGGCATCCGGTCCAGCGCGGCCCGCGCGTGGTCGGGAACCGGAACGAAGTTGCGGCGCAACGACTTCGGCAGCGACTTCAGCAGCGCCACCACCAATTCCTCGCGCAACCCCGGGATCTGCCAGTCGAACCCGGCCGGTTCGATCTGGTTGAGCACCGGCAGCGGGATGTGCGCGGTGACGCCGTCGGCGTCCGCGCCCGGCTCGAACTGGTAGGTCAGCGCCAGCCGGTGCCCGTCCTGCTGCCAGGTGTCCGGGTAGTCGTGGCCGGTGACCCGCGCGGATTCCTGGTTGATGAGCATGGACTTCTCGAAGTTGAGCAGGTCCGGTTGCTCGCGGCGGGTCTTCTTCCACCAGCTGTCGAAGTGCCGCCCGGAGACCACGTCCGCGCCGACGCGCTGGTCGTAGAACTCGAACAGCGTCTCGTCGTCGACCAGGATGTCCCTGCGGCGGGCGCGTTCCTCCATCGCCTCGACCTCGGCCAGCAGCCTGCGGTTGTCGTGGAAGAACTGGTGATCGGTGTCCCAGTCCCCTTCCACCAGCGCGTGCCGGATGAACAGCTCCCGGCTCAGCTGCGGGTCGACCTTGCCGTAGGTGACCTTGCGGCCCGCCACCAGCGGCACGCCGTAGAGCGTGACCTTCTCGCTGGCCACCACGGCGGCGCGGTTCTTCTCCCAGTGCGGTTCGCTGTAGCTGCGCTTGACCAGGTGCTGGGCCAGCCGCTCGATCCACTCCGGTTCGACCCGGGCTACCACCCGCGCCCACAGCCGGGAGGTCTCCACCAGCTCGGCGGCCATCACCCACTGCGGGGGCTTCTTGAACAGCGAAGAACCGGGGAAGATGGCGAACTTCGCGCTGCGCGCGCCGAGGTATTCGGTGGCGCCGCGCTGCGGTTTGCCGGACTTCTTGTCGGTGTCCTTGAGCCCGATGTGCGACAACAGCCCGGAAAGCAGCGATTGGTGCACGCGCGCGGCGTCGGCGGGCTCGTCGTTGAGCGACATCTCCAGCCCGTTCGCCATCTGCCGCAGCTGCGAGTAGAGGTCCTGCCACTCGCGCACGCGCAGGTAGTTCAGGAATTCCGCCTTGCACAGCTTGCGGAACTGGTTCGACGACAGCTCCCGCTGCCGCTCGCGCAGGTAGCGCCACAGGTGCACGAACGCCAGGAAGTCGGATTCGGAGTCGCTGAACCGGGAATGCTTCTCGCCCGCCGCCTGCTGGTGCTCCGCCGGGCGCTCCCGCGGGTCCTGGATGGACAGTGCAGCGGCGATCACGAGGACCTCGTGCAGGCAGCCGTTGCGCTCGGCTTCCAGCACCATCCGCGCCAGCCGCGGATCGATCGGCAACCGCGCGAGCGTGCGGCCCACCTCGGTCAGCTTGCGGCCGGAACCGTTCTCGCGCCGGGCGTCCTTTTTGGACTCCTGCAGCGCGCCCAGCTCGTGCAGCAGGTGCACGCCGTCGGTGATCTGCCTGCTGTCCGGCGGCTCCACGAACGGGAACGAGCCGATGTCGCCGAGCCCCAGCGAGGTCATCTGCAGGATCACCGAGGCGAGGTTGGTGCGCAGGATCTCCGGATCGGTGAACTCCGGGCGCGCCAAGAAGTCCTGTTCGGAGTACAGCCGGATGCAGATGCCTTCGGACACCCGGCCGCAGCGGCCCTTGCGCTGGTTCGCCGACGCCTGCGAGATCGGCTCGATCGGCAGCCGCTGCACCTTGGTGCGGAAGCTGTAGCGGGAGATCCGCGCGGTTCCCGGGTCGATCACGTACTTGATGCCGGGCACCGTCAGCGACGTCTCCGCGACGTTGGTGGCCAGCACGATCCGGCGGCCGGTGTGCGGCTGGAACGCGCGGTGCTGCTCGGCCGCGGACAGCCGCGCGTACAGCGGAAGCACCTCGGTGTTGCGCAGCCGCAGCTGTTCCAGCGCGTCCGCGGTGTCGCGGATCTCCCGTTCCCCGCTGAGGAACACGAGCACGTCGCCGTCGCCCTCGGCGGACAGTTCGCCGACGGCCTCGCAGATGGCCTGCGGCTGGTCCCGCTCGACGACCGGCTCGTCCGGGTCCGCGGACTCCTCCACCAGCGGCCGGTAGCGCACCTCGACGGGGTAGGTGCGCCCGGAGACCTCCACCACCGGAGCGTCGTCGAAGTGCCGGGAGAACCGGTCCGGGTCGATCGTCGCGGAGGTGATGATCACCTTCAGGTCGGGGCGGCGCGGCAGCAGCTCCTTGAGGTAGCCGAGGATGAAGTCGATGTTCAGGCTGCGCTCGTGCGCCTCGTCGATGATCAGCGTGTCGTACTGCCGCAGCAGCCGGTCGCGCTGGATCTCGGCCAGCAGGATGCCGTCGGTCATCAGCTTGACCAGCGTGGCATCGCCGGTGCGCGCGGTGAACCGCACCTGGTAGCCGACCGCGTCGCCGAGCCCGGTGCCGAGCTCCTCGGCGACCCGCTCGGCCACGGTGCGCGCGGCCAGCCTGCGCGGCTGGGTGTGGCCGATCACGCCCTGCACGCCGCGGCCCAGCTCCAGGCACATCTTGGGGATCTGGGTGGTCTTGCCGGAGCCGGTCTCACCGGCCACGATCACCACCTGGTTGTCCCGGATCGCTTCGAGCAGGTCGTCGCGGCGGGCGCTGACCGGCAGCTGCTCGGGGTAGCTGATCCGCGGCATCGCCGCGCGGCGCTGCTCGACGCGGAGTTCGGCGGCGGCGACGTCGCTGGCGATCTCGTCCGCCACCGAGTCCAGCGCCTGCGCGTCGCGGATCTTGCGCGCGCCCTCGATGCGGCGGCGCAGCCGCTGCTGATCGCCGAACATCAGCCCGGGCAGGCGTTCGCGCAGATCGGCCAGCGGGGAGCTCACAGGTGACTTGCCCATACTTCGTTCCAGGATAGAGAACCGGACCGGGGCGGCGCCTCCGAATAAGGGCTCACTTTGGTCTTGGGTCCTTGTCTTGTCAGCGGCGTAGCCACTGAGCAGTGGTCATGCAAGCAACCGGCACCGCCGCGCGAATCCGTCTCATGAATCCCCGAACCGGTGTGCCGCAGCGCTCATTCCGCATCGGCCCGGTGGCGCACGACACGCGCGGGAACGCCCGCGGCGATGGAGTTCTCCGGCACGTCGCCGCGCACCACGGCGTTCGCGCCCAGCACCGAACCGCGGCCGACGCGGGTGCCGCGCAGCACGGTGACCTTCGCGCCGAGCCAGCAGTCCGGGCCGATGCGCACCGGTGTCTTCACGATGCCCTGGTCCTTGATCGGGCGGGCGAGGTCGCCGGTGCCGTGGTCGAAGTCGCACAGGTAGATCCAGTCCGCGACCAGCGTGGACGCGCCGATCTCCACGTCCAGCCAGCAGTTGACGGTGTCGTGCCTGCCGAAGACCACCTTGTCGCCGATGCGCAGCGAACCCTCGTGGCAGCGCACCGCGGTGCCGTCGCCGAAGTGCGCCCAGCGGCCGATCTCCATCCGGGCCAGGCCCGCCCGGCAGCTCAGCTCCACGTCGCGGCCGAGGAAGACCATGCCGCGCAGCACGATGTGCGGCTGCCGCACGCGCAGCTTCAGCAGCCGCCAGTACCGGACCAGGTACCAGGGCGTGAAGGCGCGGTTGCGCAGCACCCAGCGCAGCGACGCCGCGGTCAGGAAGCGAGCCTGCCGCGGGTCGCGTCGCAGCCACGCGCGCAACCACAACCACATGCGTGGAAGCCTACGGACCGGCGCGCGGAACGCCTGCGCGCCTGCATCGGCCCGCCCCTGCTGCGCCGCGAACCGGCTCGGTCGTCCAGCAGCCGGGCGCGCAGCGCCTGCAAGTCCAGTTCGGAAAGCCCGGCCGCGCTGAGCAAGGCCGGGAAATCCACCGTCTCGGTGATCGAGGTGAGCACGTCCTCGGCGGTGCGCCCGTGCTCGGCGAGCAGTTCGGCGATCTTCGGCGCGTCGTCGTCCCGGCCCTCGGCCGCGGCCAGCAGCCGCAGCGGCTCGTGGCTCAGCGCGTGATCGGCGGCGATCTCCTCCGCGGGGACGCCGACCAGCGCGAGCATCACCAGCACGATCAGGCCGGTGCGGTCCCGGCCGCCGCCGCAGTGCACCAGGACACCGCCCGGTTCGGCGCGGGCCACGGCACGCACCACCTCGGCAACGCGCTCCGGGTAGCGCTCCAGGAATTCCGCGTAGTACAGCGGTGTGCACGACAGCGGGCCACCCCAGCGCTGCCAGAACTCGGTGTCGGAACTGTCGTCCAGCGGTAACCGCACGGTGCTGAGTCCGGGCGGCCGCGGCGCGCGGTCCGGGCCGTCCTCGCCGGGGTCGGTGAGGTCGATGACGGTGCGCACGCCGTGCCCCCACAGCGCCGACCAGCCCTTCGGGCGCAACCACGCGACGTTGCCGGAGCGGGCCAGCGCTGCCCGCCGCACGCTCCGCCCCCGACGGGCGGGCAGCCCGCCCAGGTCCCGGCCGTTGACCAGGCCGTCCCAGTTCAGCTCTCGAACACCAGCCATGACCGGTAGACGCGCGGCGATGGAAGTGGTTGCGCCGCAAGGGTTTTTTCCACCGGGTGCGGCCGTCTCACCGAGCGGGCGCAAGGCCATCCGGCGCAATCACGGCTCACGGATATCTGGTGCTGCATGGCGCGAAGCCTTGCTGGAATCCGGTGCGGAAGGCTTCCACGCGGGCGAATCCGGCCGGTACCTGCTCGCCGTTGATGCCGGCCGCGATGAGGCTGTCGCCGCCGAGCAGCGCGGCGACGCCCTCGTCGACGTCACCGGGCGCGATGCGCAGCTTGCCGACCGGGTTGCGCTGCCCGATCGGGTCCTCGACCAGCAGCCCGCTCCACGACCCGACCATGCACGCCGTGCGCAGCCCCGCGTTGCCGCCTTCCAGCGGCAGACCGGCCGCTCGCTGCACCGACAGCGCATAGCGGGACGCGAACTGCGCGTAGGCGGCGAAGTCGCCGTAACCGGAGTTCGGGTCGTCCTTGGCGGGCGGGTTGGCGATCTTCTGCAGCCCGTCCATCGACAGCGAGACGGTGTTCGTGGCCGGGCAGTAGGAAACCGGCCGGGTGCCGCGCATTCCGGGGCAGCTGCGGGGTTCGCCGACGATCTGCGGCGGCTGCGCGCCGGTGTCCCGGAACACCTCGCGCAGGCTGTCGCGCACCTGCGTCAGGTTCCGCTGGTCGACCGGCAGGTCCTGCTCCTGGTCGTCCTTCCAGAACCGGAACTGGGTGGTGCGCTGCTTGACCTCCGCGGCGTCCAGCTCCGCGCAGCGCTGCGGGCCGCCGCTGAAGCCGTCCTGGAAGGCGGTGACCCGGTCGAACGCGCTGCCGTGCGCACCGGTGCCGGTGAAATCGCCGTCCGCAGGGGTGTCGCGGATGTAGTTGAGCACGCCCATGACCTCGTTCAGGCCGTCGCCGGTGGAGACCTGGAAGTGCTCGGCGCCGCCTTCGGCGACGTGCCGGAAGAACGTGCCGGTGAAGCAGTCCGCCTGCTGCTCCAGCACGATCGCCGGAGCGTCCGGCGGCGCGGTGCCTGCGCGGTTCTGCACGGCGTGGCCCATTTCGTGCGCGAGCACGGTCACCACCGCCATCGGGCCGAAACTGGCGCGCAGCTGCGGGAGCAGTTGCGCGCGGTCCCACGCGACGGTGTCCTCCTGCGCGCAGTAGAAGGCGTTCTCGGCGCCCTGCGTGCTCTTGCCGCACAGATTCCCGCCGGGCGCACCGGAATCGTAGGAGACCAGCTTCTTGACCGGCTCGAATTCCTTGCCGTCGAAGGATTCCGGGAACCGCTGCCGCCAGTAGGACTGCACATCGGCGACCGCGTCGCGGGCCAGCCGATCCATCTCACCGTTGTCGGTGCCTTCCACCGGGAGCGTGGAGGGTTGCGCACCGCTTTTCGGGCCACTGGGCCCGTTGCTCGCGGGTAAGCCCGCGACGTCGTCGGTGGCGGCCCGGCCCGCCGTGGTGGGCGTACCGCTGATCACCCAGGAGCAGCCGCCGAGCAAGGCGACGCACGAGATCAGCGCGAGCAGCACGCCGACGATCCGCCTGCTGCGCCCGGTGCCTGCCGAAACCGCTGCCACTTCAGGTGCCCCATCCTGTTCGCAGGTCCGATTTGGTCGCGGAAACCGCCCCCGCTCACTTCCGCCGCGCCGCAGCCTATCGGGCGGCGCCACGACTCCGACGACGCTCACGCCTTGGCACCTTTCCCCGCACACGGACCAATTCCGCAACCGCCGATCAGGCGAGGCACTCCGGGTGAACGGACCGTTCGTCCAATCCAGTCGGCCGGACAGTCCGTTCACTCCAGGAGGAGCAGCGCTGATCGGGTGGCGCGCGGGCGTGTCGGGCGAGGTCGCGGCCGGGCGACGGCGCGGGCTCAGGCCAGCACGATCCTGCCGAGTTCGGCGGGGCCGGACAGCAGCGGATGCTTCGGCAGCACGCGCACCGTGTACCCGGCGGGACCGGCGTGCGGCAACGTCACCGTGGCCTCGTAGTGCTCGCCGTCGCCGTGCTGCATCGAATGCGCCATGAAGTCGTGCAACTCGTCGTCGTCGTCCACCCGCCCGACCACGACCTCGACGTCCACATCGGACGGTTGCAGCCCGGCCAGGTGCACCTCGGCCCGCACCGTCACCCGCCCGCCGAGCAGCGGCGTGCGCCCGTCCTCGACGCTCATCGAGGTGTTCCGGATCTGCACCCGGGTCCACGCCGCGGCCAGCCGCGCGCGGTATCCGGCCACTTCCCGCGCACCCCGGTATTCCTGCGCGCAAACGGATTGCACCGACCGCGCGGCAGGGCCGTAGTGCCGGTCGACGTACTCCCGCACCATCCGCGACGCCTGCACCTGCGGTCCGAGGTTGGCCAGCGTGTGCCGCACCATCGACATCCACTTGCCCGGCACGCCGTCGGCGGTGCGCTCGTAGAACGCGGGCGCGACGCTGGTGTTGATGAGTTCGTAGAGCGCGGCGGCCTCCAGGTCGTCGCGGCGGTTCGGGTCGGTGACCCCGTCGGCGTTCGGGATGGCCCACCCGTTCTCGCCGTCGAACATCTCGTCCCACCAGCCGTCGCGGACCGACAGGTTCAGCGCGCCGTTGAGCGCGGCCTTCATCCCGGACGTCCCGCACGCCTCCAGCGGCCGCACCGGAGTGTTCAGCCACACGTCGCAGCCCGAGACCAGGTAGCGCGCCAGCGACATGTCGTAGTCCGGCAGGAAGGCGATGCGGTGGCGCACCTGCGGATCGTCGGCGAACTTCGCGATCTGCTGGATCATCGCCTTGCCGCCCTCGTCGGCCGGGTGCGATTTGCCCGCGACCACCACCTGCACCGGGCGGTCCGGGTCCAGCAGCAGCCGCTTGAGCCGATCGGTGTCGCGCAGCAGCAGCGTCAGCCGCTTGTAGGTCGGCACTCGGCGGGCGAAGCCGATGGTGAGCACGTCCGGGTCGAAAACCGAGTCGCACCAACCCAATTCGAGGTCCGAGGCACCGCGCTGCAACCAGGCGTGCCGCAGCCGCCTGCGCACCTCGTCGACCAGCCGGGCGCGCAGCGAGCTGCGCAGCTCCCACAGCAGCGGATCGCTCACCGGTTCCATGCCGCGCAATCCCGCACCGCTGTCCATTTCGGACTCACCGATGAGCTTGCCGAGTTCGCGCGCCGACCAGGTCGGCCCGTGCACGCCGTTGGTGACCGAGCCGATCGGCACCTCCTCGACGCCGAAACCGGGCCACAGCCCGCGGAACATCTTGCGGCTCACGCCGCCGTGCAACCGCGAGACACCGTTTGCGCGCTGAGCCAGCCGCAACCCCATGTGCGCCATGTTGAACATGCCCGGGTTGTCCTCGGCGCCCAGCGCGAGCACGCGATCCGTCGGCACACCGGGCAGCAGCGCTTGCGAAGAACCGTCGCCGAAGTAGTGCCGCACCAGGTCCACCGGGAAGCGGTCGATGCCCGCCGGTACCGGCGTGTGCATGGTGAACACGGTGCCCGCGCGCACCGCCGCGACCGCCTCGTCGAAGTCCAGCTCGCCGGTCAGCTCGCGAACCCGCTCCAGCCCGAGGAAACCGGCGTGGCCCTCGTTGGTGTGGAACACCTCCGGCTGGGCGTGCCCGGTGAGCTCGCAGTACGCGCGCACCGCCCGCACCCCGCCCACGCCGGCCAGGATCTCCTGCCGGATGCGGTGGTCCGAGTCGCCGCCGTAGAGCCGGTCGGTGGTGCCGCGCAGATCGTCGTCGTTCTCCGGCAGGTCGGTGTCCAGCAGCAGCAGCGGAACCCTGCCGACCTGCGCCTTCCAGATCCGCGCCCGCAGCAGCCGCCCGCCCGGCATCGCCACCTGCACGGTGATCGGCGCGCCGGACGGTTCGGTCAGCGTCTCCAGCGGCAGCGCGCGCGGGTCCTGCACCGGGTAGTGCTCCAGCTGCCAGCCCTGCTCGGACAGCGCCTGGCGGAAGTAGCCGGAGCGGTACAGCAGCCCCACGCCGATCAGCGGAACGCCCAGGTCGGAGCCGGATTTCAGGTGGTCCCCCGCGAGCACGCCGAGGCCGCCGGAGTAGTTCGGCAGCGCCTCGCTGACCCCGAACTCCATCGAGAAGTACGCCACCGCCGAAGGCAGCACCGCCCCCTCGGACTGCCGCTGCTGGTACCAGCGCGGAACCGTGAGGTAGTGCCGCAGGTCGTCGTCCACGGCGCGGGTGCGGGCCAGGAAGTCCTCGTCCCGGGCGAGCTCGCGAAGCCGCTGCGCCGGAACCTCCTCCAGCAGCCGCAGCGGGTCACCGCCCACCCGCGACCAGACCTCCGGGTCCACCGCAGCGAACAGGTCCTGGGTGGGCGGGTGCCAGGTCCAGCGCAGGTTCGTCGCCAGGGTGCCCAGCGCCGCCAGCGGTTCCGGCAGGTGCGCTCGAACGGTGAATCGGTGGACGGCTCTCACGGCGGGCGAGGATATCGCCCGCTGTTCGACAGCGTGTTCCGAAGCCGCAACGAGATGATCAACTCGATGATGCGAAGCTGAGGCGGTGCGCGCACCACGGTTGCTGGTCCTTGCCGTCGCCCTGCTGGCGCTCGTGCTCGCAGGGTGCGCACCCGCGCGCGCACCGCGACCGGACGCGGGCCCGCCGCGGGTGGATCCCGCGTTCGTGCACGGCACCGACGGCGGATCGATCGACCGGCTCGCCGCGAGCGTGGTCACCGACGTGCAGGCGTACTGGTCGGCGACCTTCCCCGAGCTGTTCGGCAAGCCCTGGCACGACCTCGACGGCGGCTTCTACTCGGCCGACACCTCGGCCGCGGACAGCCGCCCGCCGCCGTGCTCCGGCACGGTGCAGAGCTTGGAGGGCAACGCGTACTACTGCGGTTCGGTCGACGCCATCGCATGGGACCGCGGCGCGCTGCTGCCGGTGCTGCGGGAGCACTACGGGGACGCGGCGGTCGCGGTCGTGCTCGCGCACGAGCTCGGGCACGCGGTGCAGCAGCGCGCGGGCATGGACGTCGGCAGCAGCCGTGATCCGATGCGCACCGAAGCCGGAGCTGACTGCTACGCGGGGGCGTTCATGCGCTCGGCCGCCGATGGGCACGCGCCGCATCTGCGATTCACCGATCAGCAGCGGGACCAGGCGCTGCACGCGCTGATCGTGTTCCGGGATCCGGTCGGTGCCGGTTCGGGGGATGCGCACGGCAGCTCGTTCGACCGGATCACCGCTTTCCAGGACGGCTACCAGCGCGGTCCCGGCCAGTGCGGGCAGGTTCCCGCGGACAGCGACCGGCTGACCAACGGACGTGCCGACGACGGCAACCAGCGGTTCGACGATGTTCTCGCCCGGCGCCCCGGCGCGGAGTTCTTCGACGAGCTGGTCGCGGAGCCGGGCCCGGCCGCCCCGCCGATCCGGCCCGCCGAGGGTTCGGGCTGCGCTGCCGCGCCGGTGAGCTACTGCGCGGGCGGGCCTGCTGTCGTGTTCGACCGCGCCGGACTCAGCGCGCTGCACGACGACATCGGGGATCAGGCGACCGCGACGCTGCTGGCTTCGCGGCAGGCGATCGCCGCGCTGGGCGCGCTCGGCCGGCCCACCACCGGGCCCGATGCCGGGCGCGCGGCCAGTTGCCTCACCGGCGCGTACACCGCTCGGACACCGGACCTGTCGGCGGGTGACCTCGACGAAGCCGTGGAGACGTTGCTGGTCTCCGACGCCGTGTCCCGCGACGCGCAGGGCGGCCAGGCGCTCACCGGCGCGGACCGGGTCGACGCCTTCCGCACCGGCCTCACCGGCGGCCCCTCCGCCTGCCGCTGACCCGCCTGACCGCTGATCCGCTTGCCGCTCACTCGCCTGCCGCTGACCTGCTCACCGGTTTGCGAGCAGCTTTTCCGAGCGAACGGCCTGTTCGCCCAACCTATTCGGACCAACGGTCCGTTCGCTCGAAGTCGATCGCGCGCACGCGGACCGCGCTGACACGCCGACGCACCACCCTGACCGGGCAGCTCGAACCGGGTGAAGGATCTGCTCGCCCGACAAGACCGGACTCGGGGTGACCAGATGGCGGGACCGGCAACGGCGGATGTTGGTCCCGCCGAGGGCGTCGTGCCAGGATCGCGGCCGTGCCGGATTCGTTCCTGACCCGCGACCGCGTGGTCGACCTGTTCCTGGTCGTCACGTCGGCCTGTCACTGACGCGCCAGTCCCCGCGACCTACCGGGTCGACGGCGCGGCACCGCGAACCTTCCGCCACGAGCCCGCCCGCGCACGCTCGCCGCCCAGCTCCACGAGCACCGGACCGAGCAGCCGGGCGCGCCCGCGCGCGTCGATCCGTTCCGAGCACCTGCGAACGAACGGAACGAAGCATGTCCGCACCAACGCACATCTCCCAGTACACCCCGACCGAAGAGATCCCCGAACTCGGCGCGTACGAACTGCACCCGGGCATCGACTCGCCGCTGCTGCGCGACTCGATCCGGCCGGACCACGACCTGTGGACGCCGCGCGAGCTGCGCGACCTCACCCACCTGGTGATCACCGAACTGACCGGCTCGCTGCTGGACATCGTCCGGATCGACGAGCGGGAGCGCTGGTGGGCGCGGCTCGGCCTGACCGCGGGCGTCGAGCTGTGGCTGCTGTCCTGGGCGCCCGGGCAGGGCACCGAACCGCACGACCACGGCGGCGCGTCCGGCTCGTTCGCGGTGCTGTTCGGCGAGGTCCGGGAGGACTACCGCTACCCGGCCGGGCCGGTGCGCACCAGGAGCCACGAGCTGGGCGACTCCATCGGCTTCGGCGCGGGCCGGGCTCACCAGGTGCGCAACACCAGCACGGTGAACTCGGCGAGCGTGCACGCCTACTCGCCGCCGCTGCTGCCGGTGCGGCACTACACCGACCTGGCCGATGTGCCCGACGAGACCCCGGCGCCCGCCGGGCCGATCCGGAGGGAGCTCGGATGAGCGAGGTACCCGTGCAACGCACCCCGGACCCCGGTCCGTACGGCATCGACCACCTGCTGACCGACGCGCGCAGCGAACTGGACCGCGTCGGCCCGCAGCAGGCCGCCGAGCTGCAACGGCGCGGCGCACTGCTGATCGACATCCGGCCGCAGTCGAACCGGCTGGCCGAAGGCGAGATCCCGGGTGCGCTGACCGTCGAACGGATCGTGCTGGAGTGGCGGCTGGACCCCTCCAGCCCGCACCGGCTCGACGGGCTGCGCACCGACCAGCCGGTGGTCCTGGTGTGCAACGAGGGCTACGCCTCCAGCCTCGCCGCGGCGCAGGCCCGCGAGCTCGGGCTGGGCCGGGCCACCGACCTGGTCGGCGGTTTCCGCGCCTGGGCGGGCGCCGGGCTGCCCGTCGTCGAAGGCGGTAGCGCGCCGGTGGGCTGACGTACGACCGCTAGATCGCAGGGCGCTCTCCGGGACGGGGAGCGCCCTGCTCGTTTTCCGGGCAGGTATGGGGGTTCGTCCGGAGGAAGCGATCCGCCGGTCCCGCGATGATCAGGTCTACGCACATCCCTTCAGGAGGAACCGCATGACCGCTTCGCCCCGCAAACCCCCCGTGACGATGTTCGCGGACCAGCGCACCGTCGTCACCGTCACCGGGAGCCTCGACGCCACGACCGCGCCTGACCTGGAACGCCTCGTCGCCGACAACCGCGCGCCGAACCAGGTGGTGGTGCTGGAGCTGTCGGGCATCGAGCAGCTCACCGCGGACGGAGTCGCCGCGCTCGTCCGGATCCGCGAACGGCTCGAAGCACCGTTGGACGAACCTCGGCTGGTGCTAAACGAGATCGGCAGGGCCGCGCTGGCCGAGGCAGGCGAAGCCGATCGGTTCACGCACGTCCAACACACGTAGCCGCCGCTGAGCCCGGCCGGTGACCGGCTCCCGCGCGCCGCCGCGCACCGCACGGCCCCGCCGCGAGCACGCAGCGCCGAACCGGAAGAATGTTCACCTGGAGGGGACCGCCGGGCGGTCCGAACGGCGCTGGAGCGTAGCGGCCGGCGAACGGCTGGAGGTGGACGTGGACGACCTGGTCATCTGGATGGACGGCGTCGGGGTCCGACGGGGCGGCACCGCGCTGGTGTCCGACGTGGACTGGTCGGTGGAGCTCGACGAGCGGTGGGTCGTGCTCGGCCCCAACGGCGCGGGCAAGACCACGCTGCTCAAGCTCGCGGGCGCCGAGGGCCATCCGTCGCAGGGCACCGTGGACGTGCTCGGCGAACGGCTGGGCCGCACCAACGTTTTCGAGCTGCGCCCGCGCATCGGCCTGTGCTCGGCGGCGCTGGCCGGCCGGATGCCCGGCGACGAGCAGGTGCGCGACGTCGTGGTCAGCGCCGGCTACTCGGTCGTGGGCCGCTGGCGCGAGGAGTACGACGCGATGGACACCGAGCGGGCGGCGGAACTGCTGGACCTGCTCGGCGTCGCGCACCTGGCCGAGCGCAGCTTCGGCACGCTCTCCGAGGGCGAGCGCAAGCGCGTGCTGATCTCCCGCGCCCTGATGACCGATCCGGAGCTGCTGCTGCTGGACGAGCCAGCCGCCGGCCTCGACCTCGGCGGCCGGGAGGACCTGGTCGGGCGGCTGTCCGCGCTCGCGATGGATCCGGACGCCCCCGCATCGGTGCTGGTCACCCACCACGTCGAGGAGATCCCGCCGGGCTTCACGCACGGCCTGATGATCCGCGACGGCGCGGTGGTCGCCCAGGGGCTGCTGGAAGACGTGCTCACCGAGGACAACCTGTCCAAGACCTTCGACCAGGACTTGGAGCTGCAGCGCAGCGGCGACCGCTACTTCGCCCGCAGGCGCGCCTGAGCGCTTCTCGCCGAGTGAACGGGCTCTTCGCCCAACCCAGTGGGCCCAGCGGTCCGTTCGCGACGGCCGGGCGGCCGATTGAGATCGATGACACTGACGCTGTCGTGGTCAGCGGGATAGCCTCCCCGCGAGCAGCAGTTCGACGAGGAGGTTGCGGCGTGGGCGAATTCGTCCGGTTCGAAGCAGCAGGCGCGATCGGCACCATCCGGCTGGACCGGCCGCCGATGAACGCGCTGAACCAGCAGATCGAGACCGAACTCAAGGAAGCCGCGGCCGAGGCCACCGAGCGCTCCGATGTCCGCGCCGTGATCGTGCACGGTGGCGAGAAGGTCTTCGCCGCCGGTGCCGACATCAAGGAGATGGCCGAGAAGTCCTACGCGGACATGGCCACCAAGGAGCAGCACGGCCTGTCCGCGGCGATGAGCGCGATCGGGGCCATCCCGAAACCGACGGTCGCCGCGATCACCGGCTACGCCCTCGGCGGCGGCCTGGAGCTGGCGCTGAGCTGCGACCGCCGGGTCCTCGGCGACAACGCCAAGGTCGGGCAGCCGGAGATCCAGCTCGGCGTGATCCCCGGCGCGGGCGGCACCCAGCGGCTGGCCCGGCTGATCGGGCCGAGCAAGGCCAAGGACCTCATCTACACCGGCCGGTTCGTCCGCTCCGACGAGGCGCTGCGGATCGGCCTGGTCGACGAGGTGGTGCCCGCCGACGACGTGTACCCGGCCGCGCAGCGCTGGGTGGAGCAGTTCGCGAACGGTCCGGCGCGTGCGCTGGCCGCGGCCAAGACGGCCGTCGACCGCGGGCTCGAGGTGGACCTGGAGACCGGGCTGCAGCTGGAGACCCAGGTGTTCACCGCGTTGTTCGCCACCGAGGACCAGAAGACCGGGATGCGTTCGTTCGTGGAGAACGGGCCGGGCAAGGCCGAGTTCACCGGCCGGTGACCGGAAGTGGCGGGCCGGGGTCGCCCGGCCCGCCCGAGTACGTCCACGATGCCGCGGCCTTCGGGTAGCCGTCGGCGGAGTTCGGTCACGAAGAAGGCTCACCACGGCCGGAACGCGCGTCGGAATCGGCTGTGCCCTTCGCAATAGCAGCTGCGCCCTTCGCAACAGCAGGTCGCGCACTTCGCGAATGGCGGCTCGGGCCGCGCAAGCAGCACCATGGCTCGAGCCACCCATCGCCGCGGCCGCCGCGGGAGGACGCACACGTGAGCACCGGAGCCCCGCGCGATCCGACGCCGCACCCGCACGCCACCGCCGGAGAGGTACGAGCGGCGGGCGCCGACCCGAAACTCGCCAACGTGCTCTACCACGACTGGGAAGCACGCACCTACGACGAGAAGTGGTCGATCTCCTACGACCGGCGCTGCGTGGACTACGCGGTCGGCCGGTTCCGCGCGGCCACCGGCGGCACCGGCGCGCACCGGCACGCGCTGGAACTGGGCTGCGGCACCGGCTTCTTCCTGCTGAACCTGATGCAGGGCGGCATCGCCGAACGCGGCTCGGTCACCGATCTGTCCCCCGGCATGGTCGAGGTCGCGCTGCGCAACGCGGCCTCGCTCGGGCTGAGCGTGGACGGCCGGGTCTGCGACGCCGAGCGGATCCCGTACGGCGACGAGGGCTTCGACCTCGTGGTCGGGCACGCCGTGCTGCACCACGTCCCGGACGTGCCCGCGGCGATGCGCGAAGTGCTGCGAGTGCTCAAACCCGGCGGCCGGTTCGTGTTCGCGGGCGACCCGACGCGCATCGGAGATTTCTACGCGCGTCGGCTGGGGCGGCTGACGTGGTGGCTGACCGCGAACGCCACCGAGCTGGCGCCGTCTTGGCGCCGCCCGCGGCCGGAGCCGGACGAGTCGTCCCGGGCCGCGGCTTTGGAGGCGGTCGTGGACGTGCACACGTTCGTGCCGTCCGAGCTGGAGCGGATGGCGCTCGGCGCGGGCGCGGCGGACGTGCGGGCCACGACCGAGGAGCTGTCGGCCGCGGTGTTCGGCTGGCCGGTGCGCACCTTCGAAGCCGCCGTGGCCGCGGACAAGCTCGGCCGGGCTTGGAGCATGTTCGCCTACCGCGCCTGGCAGCAGCTGTCCTGGGTGGACGCGAACCTGCTGGCGAAGCTGCTGCCGCGCGACCTGTTCTACAACGTGCTGATCACCGGCAGGAAACCGGATTCCACCGCCGCCTCCGAGCCCGGTTGACGGACTCCTTCGCTCGACCCCGGACGAACGCCCCCTTCGCTCCGCGACGACACGTCGCGCGCGGGCGTGTCGGCTACCCCGGCACGTTCCGAGTGAAAGTCGCCTTCGCCCAATCTATTGGGGCGAACGGTCCGTTCACTCCAGAGGCCGTGCGCCTGCTCGGGTAGTGCCCGCGCGTGTCGGCCTCGCAGGTGCCTCACGAGCGAACGGAGCAGTTCGCTTGTTCCAGTGGGACGAACCTCATCGCGGGCGCGGGTGCGGACCACGGGCCGGTTAGAGTGCTGCGGGTCCGGACGCGAGCGGTGGAGGAATCCGGTTGGGCTACGCCTTCGACCTCGACGACGTGGCCTTCCTGAGTTCCGAGGCCGGCCGGGACGCGTTGGCCGCGTTGGCCGACCGGCCGCTGAGCAGCGCCTCCCGGCTCACCGACGTCACCGCAGCGCGTGATCTCGCGGGCGCGCGCTTCGCCTCCGCCGCCTTGGAAACCGCGGTGCTCCGGCGCCGCGCCGAGTCCAAATTGGACAATGCGCGCGAGTGGCTGTTCACCGCCGACGCCCTGCAGCAGGCAACCACCGCGACCGTGGCCCGGCACCGCGCGCGGCGGCTCACCGGCCGGGACGTGCACGACGTGACCTGCTCGATCGGCGCGGACCTGCGGGAGATCGCGGCCGTCGCCGATCGCTGCATCGGCTCCGATCTGGACGAAGTGCGGCTCGCGATGGCCCGGCACAACCTCGGCCCTGGCGTCGCGCTGGCGCGAGCCGACGCGTTGCGCCCGGTCAGCACCGGTACCGCGATCGTCGCCGATCCCGCGCGCCGCGACGACGCCGGGCGGCGGCGGTGGAACCCGGCCGACCTGGTGCCACCGCTGGACGAGCTGCTGGAGGTGCACGCGGGCCGGGACGTGGTCGTGAAGTGCGCGCCGGGGCTGGACTTCGACGCGATGCCCGGCGGCGCCGAAATCGAGATCGTCTCGCTGGCCGGCCAGGTGCGGGAAGCCGCGGTGTGGCTCGGCGGCCTCGCCGATCCGGAAGTTCGCCGCCGCGCAACGGTGCTGCGCGCGGACGGTGGACGCGACGAACTCACCGACGGCGAGTCGGACGAGTGCCCGGTCCTCGACGCCGGCGAATGGATCGTCGACCCGGACGGCGCGGTCGTGCGGGCCGGACTGGTGCGGCAGTACGCCGCGCGGCACGGGCTGGCCCAGCTCGACCCGCGCATCGCCTACCTCACCGGTGACCGGCCGCCGCCGGGAGTGCGCGCGTTCCGGGTGCTCGACCACGGCCGCTACAGCGAAAAGACCCTGCGCAGCCTGCTGCGCAGGCACGACGTCGGCCGGCTGGAGATCATGGCGCGCGGCGTCGACATCGACCCGGACGCGTTGCGCCGCAAGCTGAAACCGCGCGGCGCGGCGGAAGCGACCGTCGTGCTCACCCGGATCGGCAGCACGCCGTTCGCGTACCTGTGCCGGGCCGAGCGGACCTGACCCGGGCGCCGGATCACTGCTCGACGATCGTCACCTGGCGCGTCTCCGAGGGGCCGTCCCAGGTGCGCGGCAGCGGCGTGCCGACCTCGGGGGCCACGACGCCGACGATCGCGTCCAGCGCGGACTCCGCCTTGCCCACCCACAGGTGCTTGGTGTCCGGGAAGCCGGTGACCTGCGCCTGCGGGATCGCGGCGAACCGCCGCCGGGCCTCCTCCGGGCGCAGGTAGTCGTCGAACTCCGGCACCAGCGCGTGCACCGGCTTGCCCGACTCGCCCCAGGACCGCAGATCGTCCTCGCTGCTCCAGCGCAGCGGCGGGGAGATCAGGATGGCGCCCTGGACCAGCGGGTCCAGGCCGTGCACCAGGGTCAGGTCGGTGCCGAAGGACCAGCCGAGCAGCCACACGTTCGGCAGGTCGTGGAACTCCGCGTACTCCAGCGCCGCGGCGACGTCGTAGCGCTCGGAGTTCCCGCCGTCGAAGCTGCCCTCGCTGCGGCCCGCCTCGCTGACCGTGCCGCGGGTGTTGAACCGCAGCACCGCCAGGTCCGCCAGCGCGGGCAGCCGGAACGCAGCCTTGCGGTAGATGTGCGAATCCATCATGCCGCCGTGCGTGGGCAGCGGGTGCAGGCACACCAGAGTGGCGCGCGGTGTCGCGTTCTCCGGCACCGAGAGTTCACCGATGAGCCCGAGCCCGTCGGCGGTGTGCAAGGTGATCTGCTCCCGCCGGGCGGGCAGCGCGGTGTTGGCGCGGATCTCGGTGCTCATCGCCACGATCCTCGCACGGCGATGCGGCCGCAAAGCTGTGAGATGCGGCGGGTTCGGTTCAACGCACCCGCTCGGACCCGACCGCGACCACCCGGGCAGGACGACCCTTGCGAGAGGCGATCAGGACCAGCGGCGGGTGGGGCCGCGACGGCGTCTGGCCTGCCAGCAGCCGTTGTGCCAGTGCCGCCGGTCCTCGACGTCGCCGAAATCGTCGGCGGGCCAGGCCACCACGTGCCCCACACCCGGCCGGACCTCGTGGTCGCAGCCCGGGCAGCGGTAGGTCTTGGTCGCCTGCGCCGCGGGCACGGTGCGCACGTTCCACTCGCCGTCCGGATCACGCTCCACCCGCGACCAGCCGAAACCGGAACCGAGCGGACGATTCCCGGACTGCGGCGGGCCACCGGAGGGGCGTTGCGGACGGTTGCGGCGCGGCACGCCCAACACGGTAACCGGCACGGCGCCGGGCTCCGAGAGTCCTTCGGGCGCGTCCCGCAGTGCGGGTGATCACGTCCGCGGCAGCTGCGGCCAAGCCCGCTCGGCCAGTCCGCGGGCGAAGTCGCAGGCATCGATGCCGTCGCCGTCCGGGAACGCCACGACGAGCATCGCGACCTCGACCTGGCCGCGGTCGTCGCCGAACGGCACGTGCCCGGTCTCGGCCGAGCACAGCGGCACCCGAGGATCACCGCCGACGACGCTGGTCACGGTGCGGCGCCCGGCGATCTGCTCCTCGGTCGCCGAGCCGTGCAGCACCGCGGGAGGGTCACCGGCGGTGTGCACCAGCTGCACCCGCGGCGACGCCGCATCGGCCTGGCCCCATTGGCACTGGTGCGCGGCGGGCCGCCCGCTCGGGGTGGCCCGCTCCAGGCCGGGCACCTGGCGAACGTCCGCGGTGTCCAGCACCGAACACGGGTCCACCAGCGCCAGCGAGTTCGGCGGGTAATCGCGGTGCTCGACGCGGTGCTGATCGATCGCCGCGACCGCGGTCCGCGTGCCGGCATCGGCGAGCCCGCACAGCCGGCCGCCCGGCTTGCCGTCCAGCAGGTCGGCGCTGACGCGCATGGCCGTGCGGTCCGGGAAGACGATCTGCCGCGCGCAGTGGCTCGGCAACGGAGCGTCCTGCACGACGTCGAACGAGCCGTTGCGCGTGACCGGATCGCCCTGCTGCTGCTCGGCCGGTGCGAGCTCACCGACCTTGAGCTGGGCGAGGCCGCCCTCGGGCAACCGCACCCGCAGCAGGCAGTAATCGAGCGAAACGGTGCCCGCGTTCTCCGCCCGGCCGAACTCGCCATGCCCGGACTCGTTCAGCGCCGCGGGATCGGCCAGCGAGCACGCGTCGATCGTGCGCGGATCACCCAGGACCGACTCGGCGGTCGTCGGGCCGGGCGGAGCCGCCTGCGCGGGCTTGCCCGGCGGTCCGCCGGTGCAGCCGGCGACCAGCAGCACCGCAGCCAGCAGAACCAGGACGCCAAGGAAGCGCGGTCGCGGCGGCATTTCGCAACCCTAACGCTCGATCACCGGCCGCAGCACCGGTCGCAACGCCCGCGTTGCGCGGACGGTGCGGCTCACTCGTCGAAGTTGCGCGCGGCGAGGTCGCGGACCTGCTGGATCGCCTGTTGCGCGTCCGCGCCGTCGGCCAGCAACGTGATCCGGTCGCCCTTGCGGGCACCCAGCCCCATCAGACCGAGCACGCTGGCACCGTCGGCCTCGTTGTCGCCCAGCCGGACCCGCACGCTGGCCCGCAACCCGGCGAGGCTGCGCGCGAGCAACGCCGCGGGCCGCGCGTGCAGACCCACCTCGTTCTCCAGCACGAGCTCGTCGCGGACCTCCTCGGCCGCCTCGGTCGGTGCGCCCTCCTCCGCCGCACCGACCCCGGCGGCGGACGCGGCGCGCGCCACGGCGTCCAGGTCCTTGCCGCTCTGCGCCGCGACCGCGGCGGCGACCGCACCTTCGACCAGCGGTGCGTCCGCGACCACCGCGGTGGACGGGTCGCCGAGCGACTCGACGGCGAGCTCCGCGGTCATCTGCGCACTGCCGAGGTCGTAGAGCAGCACCACGCCGGAACCCGAGCCGGCATCCGACATCGCCGCCGACACGGCCTCGTAGTCGGTGCCGACACCGCCGCCGGGCAGCCCGCCCGCCGGCCGCACCTGCACATCCGGAGCCATTTGCGCGGCGAGCTCGACCACTCCGGCGGCGAGCTGCTCGCTGTGCGAAACGATGACCAGACCGACGCTCATCGCACCGACCTCTCTGCGAACGCGGACAACAACAGCGCGGTCGAGCGCGCGCCCGGGTCGACGTGACCGGCGCTGCGCTCCCCGAGGTAAGAGGCGCGGCCCTTGCGCGCGACCAACGGCTCGGTGGACTCGGCGCCGTTGCGCGCTGCTTCAGCGGCCGCGGCCAGCACCTGGCCTGCCGATGCGCCATCGTCGGCCGCCGCCTTCGCCGCGTCCGCCGCGGGCGAGAGCGCGTCGATCATGGTCTTGTCCCCGACTTCGGCCTTGCCGCGGGCGACCACGCCGTCGAGCCCTGCCTTCAGGATCGCTGCGACCGCCGGACCGTCCAGCTCGTCCCCCTCCCCCGCGGCGGAAGCCGCGCGCAGGAACGCGGTGCCGTACAGCGGCCCGGAGGCACCGCCGACCGTGGAGATCAGCGTGCTGGCGACCAGCTTCAACGCCGAACCGGGCGTCTCCGGTGCCGAGGTGTCCAATTTCGCGGCGACCGCGCGGAAACCGCGGTCCATGTTCTCCCCGTGGTCGGCATCGCCGATGACCCGGTCCATCTCGACCAGTTCGTCGCGGTGCGCGGCGACGATCTCCGCGCCCGCGTGCACCGCTGCGACCACGTCCTGTGCCGTACAGCCCATCAAGGTTCACCCGTCGTGTTTGCTTGTCCTGTGCGCGGCGATGCCGCGCGGTGCGCCGCGCAGCCCGGCGCCACCCCGGTCGCGAGCCGCGACCGTCCTCGTTCCCGCCCGGTGCTCACCAGTTCAAGGCGGCGGTCCGCACCGGCGCATCCCACAGCTCGGTCAGCTCGTCGTCCAGTTTCAACAAGGTCAGGCTCATGCCCTGCATCTCCAGGCTCGTGGTGTACGGGCCGACCAGCCGCCTGCGCACGCGGATACCCCGTTCTGCCAGCAGCCGCTCGGCCACGCCGTGCGCGAGGTACAGCTCCATCAGCGGGGTAGCGCCCATCGAATTGGTGTACAGCAGCACCTCGTCGCCGTCGGCGAAGGGCAGGTCGGCGAGCACCGGTTCGAGGAGCCGGGCGACGAGGTCGTCGGCGGTCCCCATCGGCAGCCGCTGCCTGCCCGGTTCGCCGTGGATGCCGATGCCGATCTCGACCTCGTCGTCGCTGAGGCTGAAGCTCGGCTCGCCCGCGTGCGGCACCGTCGGCGCGGTCAGTGCCACGCCCATCGAACGCACCTGTCCGACGGTGCGCCGCGCGATCGCCTCGCAGTGCTGCAAGCTGTCCCCGCGCTCGGCCGCCGCTCCGACGAGCTTCTCCACCAGGACGGTGCCGCCGACACCGCGCCTGCCCGCGGTGTGCGTGGAGTCCTGCACCGCCACGTCGTCATCGACGATGACCGCGCGCACGTCGCCGCCTTCCAGCCCGGCCAGCTCCGCGGCCGTCTCGAAGTTCAGCACGTCCCCGGTGTAGTTCTTCACCAGCAGCAACGACCCCGCCCCGGCGTCGGTGGCGGTGATCGCGGCCTGCACCGCGTCCGGAGTCGGCGAGGTGAACACCGCGCCCGGCACGGCCGCGGACAGCATGCCGCTGCCGACGAAACCGGCGTGCAGCGGCTCGTGCCCGGAGCCGCCACCGGAGATCACCGCGACCTTGCCCGGCGCCGGATCCTCGGCACGCAGCACCAGCGCCGGGTCGGTGCGCACCCGGAGCAGCTCCGGGTGCGCGACGGCCATGCCGTGCAGCGCATCGGCGACCACCGTCGCCGGCTCGTTGATGATCTTCTTCACCGTTCGCCTCCCGGTCCACGTCTTCGCGGCTGTTCCCGCTGCGCCCGCCGACTTCCGCCGCCGATCCCGCACCCCGTCGATTCTCCGCCGCCGTGTCCGCCCGCTCGAAAGGTGCCCGCGAGGCCGTCTTCATCGCATCCGCGCCGCCGGGCGCACGAGGCGCGGCGATGATCGCCGGGCGGGGAACTTACCCAGCCCGGCGCGGCCCGTCGATCGACCGCGCCGCGCCGGCGCCCTGCGGCGCGGTCAACGCCCGCGGGTGGCGCGGATGAGCTGCACGACGTGCCGCACGGTGCGGGAGCCGCGGCTGAAGCTCATCGGGTTCAGCGGAATCTTGAACCGGGTGCGGGTCACCGACTGCGGCCGCGCGAACTCGCGCAGCCCGTCCTCGCCGTGGATGCGGCCGAACCCGGAGTCCCCGACGCCGCCGAAGGGCAGCCCCGGCACCGCGGCGAACGAGATCACCGAGTTGATCGCGACCATTCCGGAGCGCAACCGCCGCGCCAGCTCGGCCCCCCGCGCCCGCGAGAACACGGTGGCGCCGAGCCCGTAGCGGCTGTCGTTGGCCCGCTGCACGCCTTCGTCCGCGTCGCGCACACGCTCCACGACGACGGTCGGGCCGAAGGTCTCCTCGGCGTGCGCGGCGGATTCGGCGGGCACGTCGACCAGCACCACCGGCTCGACGAACGGCGGCCGCACCGAGTCACCGCCGCCGACCAGCGCCCGCCCACCGGCGGCCAGCGCGCCGTCGATGTGCCCGCGGATCACTTCCACCTGCGAGGACATCGTGATCGGCCCCATGTCCGCACTCGGTTCACCACCGGGGCGAAGCTTCTTCGCCCGCGCCGTTAGCAGGTCGGTGAAGCGGTCGGCCACCGCCTCGGCCACGAACACCCGCTCCACGCCGATGCAGGTCTGGCCCGCGTTGGACATCGCGCCCCACAGCGCGGCATCGGCCGCGGCGCGCAGGTCGGCGTCGGCGTCCACGATCAAGGCGTCCTTGCCGCCGCACTCCACCAGCACCGGCGTGAGGGTTTGCGCGCAGCTCGCCATCACCTTCTTGCCGGTCTCGGTGGAACCGGTGAAGGCGACCTTGCCGACGCCGGCCGAACACAGCGCCGCGCCGGTCTCGCCGAAGCCGGTGATCAGCGAGAAGACCGGGTGTTCCGGGACCACTTCCGCGAAGCTGTCCACCAGCCACCGCCCGACGCCCGGGGTGAGCTCGCTGGGCTTGAACACGACCGAATTGCCCGCCGCGAGCGCGTAGGCGATCGAGCCCATCGGGGTGAAGGCCGGGTAGTTCCACGGCCCGATCACGCCGACCACGCCGTACGGCTGGTATTCGACGGTGCAGGCCTGGTTCGCCATCAGCACTCCGGGCGAGACCTTGCGCTTGCCGAGCACCTTCTCGACCTTGTTCGCCGCCCAGTGCAGGTGGTCGATGACCAGCACCAGTTCCAGCCTGGCGTCGTCGAGCGGTTTGCCGGTCTCCGCGCAGATCACCCCGGCGAGCTCGTCGAGCCTGCGCACCAGCTGCACCCGCCACCGGTCGAGCCGCTTCTTGCGTTCGGCGAAGCCCAGCTCGGCCCACCAGCGCCCGGCGGCGCGGGCGGCCTCGACGATCTCGCCGACCTCGGCGGCGTCGTGCACCGGGTGCCGCCCGACGACCTCATCGGTGCGGGGATCGAGCGAGTCGAACATCGGCCGCTGCTGCTCGGCGATGTCGTCGACCGGCGCATCGGCGCCGCCACGGGCGGTCCGGGTCATGAGCTGCCTCCAACCGTCTCAATGGTCGTTGCGATTCGGCAGCCTACGGAATCTTGCGCGCCCGTGGCAGGCTCCAGCGGCACTCCGTGCCTCGGGGGGCGCCTTGGGGTGCCTCGGGGGCGCCTTGGGGTGCCTCGGGCGGTGCTGCGACCGCCTCCCGTCAGCCGTCTTCGCCGGAGTCCGGAGCGGACTCGGTGGCATCCACGACGATCGGCCGCCACCGCACCCACAGGGCGAACAGCGCGGCGAACACCAGCATCCCGACGCCGCTGTAGAGGTTGATGTTCATCCCGGCGGATTTCGCCGTCTCCTCGGGCCCGCCCGTCGCGCCGAGCACCGTGAGCACGATGCCGTACAGGAAGAACAGCGCGGCGATGATCAACCGGATGTCGAAGGCGCCCGCGGTGTGCTTGCGCTGAGGTGTCTCAGTGGCCATGGGTTCCCTCCGTCAGCCGAAGATGATGTTGAGCGCGATCGTGATCACCAGGACGATCCCGGCCATCAGGCCCGGCCTGCGGAACCAGCCCGCGTCCTCGCCCGAGGTGGACGCCTGCAACGTCGCCCGTGGTGTCAGCGAGTAGACCAGCCCGGTCAGTTCCGCCTCCGGTTTCGGCCGGGTCACCAGGCTCACCAGGACGCTGACCACGATGTCCACCACGAACGCCGTACCGGCACCGACGAAGCTCGCGCCCTGACCCGGCAGGTGCAGCACCTCCGTCTCAGCGAGCCCGAACACCGTCACCGCCGAGATGGTGCCCAGCACCAACCCGAGCCAGCCCGCCGTCGGGGTCATCCGCTTCCAGAACATGCCGAGGATGAACGTGGCGAACAGCGGTGCGTTGAAGAACGAGAACAGCTGCTGGAGGTAGTCCATCAGGTTCTCGTAGCCGGCGGCGATGAACGCGGTGCCGATCGCCACGACGGTCGCGCCGACGGTGACCCAGCGGCCCATCTGCAGGTAGTACTGGTCCGGCTTGTCCTTGACGACGTACGCCTGCCAGATGTCGTAGGTGAACACCGTGTTGAACGAACTCAGGTTCGCGGCCATGCCCGCCATGAACGAGGCCAGCAGCCCGGCCAGCGCGACGCCCAGGATGCCGTTGGGCAGCAGGTCCCGCATCAGCAGCAGGAGCGCATCGTTGTAGTCGACCCCGCCCTGCCCGGTGGCCTTGAACGCGACCATGTCCTGCACCGCCACCCCGGCGATCATGCCGGGGATGATGACGATGAACGGGATCAGCAGCTTGGGGAAGGCACCGATGATCGGCGTGCGCTGGGCCGCGGACATGCTCTTGGAGGCCATCGCGCGCTGCACCTCGACGAAGTTCGTCGTCCAGTAGCCGAAGGCGAGCACGAACCCGAGACCGAACACGACGCCCAGCGCGCTCAGGAAGCTGTTGGTGAACCCGGTCAGCTCGGTGGCCGGCCACGCCGAGAGCTGTTCCGGCCCGCCGGGACTGGCGCTGACCCGGTCCATCAGGCCCTGCCAGCCGCCGACCTTGCGCAGCCCGACCAGCGTCAGCGGCAGCAGCGCCGCGACGATCACGAAGAACTGCAGCACCTCGTTGTAGATCGCCGCGGACAGCCCGCCGAGTGCGGTGTAGGTGAGCACGATCACGGCGGCCACCAGCACCGACGCCCACAGCGGCCAACCGAGCAGCACGTTGACGATGCTGGCCAGCAGGTACAGGTTCAGCCCCGCGATGAGCACCTGGGCGACCGCGAAGCTGATGCCGTTGACCAGGTGGGCGGGCTTGCCGAAGCGGCGCAGCATGAATTCGGGAACGCTGCGGACCTTGGAACCGTAGTAGAACGGCATCATCACGATGCCGAGGAACAGCATCGCCGGTACCGCGCCGACCCAGAAGTAGTGCATCGTCGGCATGCCGTACTCGGCGCCGTTGGCGGACATGCCGATGACCTCGACCGCCCCGAGGTTGGCCGCGACGAACGCCAGGCCGGTCACCCACGCGGGCAGCGCCCGGCCGGACAGGAAGAAGTCCAGGCTCGTGGACACCGAGCGGCGCGCGAGGTAACCGATGCCGAGCACGAACGCGAAGTACACCGCGAGCAGCACGTAGTCGACCGCGCCGGCGTCGAGCCGCAACTGATCTTGGGCTAGCACGCTCACGGCAACCCCACCTCCAGACCCAACAAATTCCAACGCCAATCACCACCCGATCGGTGGCAGACGGACAGTACCGCACAGTGGAACCGCTCACACCGGTCCGATACCAATTCGTTGAACGTCGCCCGACCGGACAACGAACACTCCGCCGAGCAGCGGAAACCGTGACGGTCAGTCAGCCTCGCGGCCGCGTCTGCGACACGCAGCCGCCGCTCGGGAGCGCGTTGACCCGAAGCGGCCGCGCATGACCACCACACAGGAGAAAACGAAAATCAACCGGGGCGGCCAGGACTCCGCGCGCGAGCCAGCGGCCAGCCTCCGGCACACCGCGAACGGCGAGGTGAACAACGCCCAGCCGGAGCGGCGCGAACGAACGGCACGGGTAGGTCGTCGAGCGCCGCACCCGAGCACGACGGGGCGAAGGCTCGAAGCTGAGCAGGCGATGATCCGGCGAGCTTGGCGGGCGGAAACCCCGCGGCCGAGCAGTGCGGAGCCGGGCGGTGCAGGGCCGGGGAGGGCGAAGCCGGGAACCCAGAGCCCAGGACCCCAGGAGCCGGGGCCCCAGGAACCGGGGAGCGGGAAAGCATCGAAGACGTGATCATGCCTTCCAGTCTTGCCCGCCCGGGCAAGAAAATCATCACTCAGCCGAGCGAACTTCTGTTCGAAAACTCCGCCCGGCGGCGGTTCAGAACAGCCGGAACTCGTCCGGCTCGATCCCGCGCAACTGGTCGTAGTCCAGTGTCACGCAACGGATTCCGCGGTCCGCGGCCAGCGTCCGCGCCTGCGGCTTGATCTGCTGCGCCGCGAACACCCCGCTGACCGGCGCCAGCAGCGGATCCCGGTTGAGCAGTTCGAGGTAGCGGGTCAGCTGCTCGACCCCGTCGATCTCCCCGCGCCGCTTGATCTCCACCGCCACGCTGGTGCCGTCGGCATCCCGGCACATCAGGTCCACCGGCCCGATCGCGGTCGGGTATTCGCGGCGCACCAGCGACCAGCCGTCGCCGAGCGTGCCGACGTGCTCGGCCAGCAGCTCCTGCAGGTGCGCCTCCACGCCGTCCTTGACCAGGCCGGGTTCCGGGCCGAGCTCGTGCCTGCTGTCGTGCAGCACCTCTTCGAGGGTGACGACCAGCTTCTCCCCCGCCTTGTTCTGCACCGTCCACAGCCCCGGGTCCTCGATCAGCCAGCACGGCGGGCTCATCCAGTTCAGCGGCTTGTAGGCGCGGTCGTCGGAGTGCACCGAGACCGAACCGTCGGCCTTGACCAGCAGCAACCGCTGGGCCATGGGCAGATGCGCGGTGAGCCTGCCGACGTAGTCGACCTTGCAGCGAGCGATGACGAGACGCACTCGGCACAGGGTACGGGCGCTGATCGGGAAGTCGAGAAGCCGCCTCGGCGTGGCTGGATCCGGCGTCGCTGGGGCCGGCATCGCCGGATCCGGCGTCGACTCCCGGTGGATCACCAGCGATGAGCGGCTACCGTGCCTGCTCGTGTCCTACGTCCAGTTGTTCACCCGCGTAAAGCCCGCCGAGCGGATCGCCGACGACGGCTCGCACACGCCGCTCAAGCGCAGCCTGGGCCTGATCCCGCTGATGGCGCTGTCGGTGGGCGCCACCCTGGGCACCGGGATCTTCGTGGTGCTGGCGGAGGCGGCGCCCGCGGCAGGCCCGGCCGTGGTCGTCTCGTTCGTCCTGGCCGGGCTCGCCGCGCTGTGCTCGGCGCTGTCGTACGCGGAGCTCGCGGGCAGCGTGCCGGTCTCCGGTTCCGCCTACTCCTACGCGTACGCGACGCTGGGTGAACTGGTCGCGTGGATCTGCGGCTGGTGCCTGCTGCTGGAGTACGGCGTCTCGGTGGCCGCGGTGGCCGTGGGCTGGGGCGGCTACCTCAACGAGTTCTTGCGCGGCACGGTCGGCGTGACCATTCCGGATGCGCTCTCGGCGCCACCGGGCGAGGGCGGCGTGGTGAACGTCCCGGCCATGGTCGTGGTGCTGCTGGCCACGGCGGTGCTGATGCTGGGCGTTCGGGAGAGCGCGGCGGTCACCACGTTCACCACGCTGCTGAAGATCGCCGTGCTGGTGTTCTTCGTGTGCGTGGCGCTGACCGCGTTCCGCTCGGAGAACATGACGCCGTTCGCGCCGATGGGCGTCGCCGGTGTCTCGGCCGGAGCCTCGGCGGTGTTCTTCTCGTTCATCGGCTTCGACGCCGCGTCCACCGCGGGCGAGGAGGCGCGCAATCCGAAGCGGGACCTGCCGCGGGCGATCATGCTGTCGCTGGCGGTGGTCACCGCGATCTACGTGCTCGTCGCGTTCGCGGCGGTCGGCGCGGTCGGCACGGACGTGCTCGGCTCTTCGGAGGCTTCGCTGGCCACCGCGTTGCAGCTGGTCACCGGCCAGGGCTGGGCGTCGGTGCTGCTCGCGTTCGGCGCGGTGCTGGCGATCGCCACGGTGGTGCTGACGGTGCTGTACGGGCAGACCCGCATCCTGGTCTCGATGTCCCGCGACGGACTGATGCCTGCGCGGTTGTCGAAGGTGAACGCGCGATCGGTGCCCGCGTTCAACACCTTGCTGGTGGGCGCGCTGGTCGCGCTGCTGTCCGGGCTGGTGCCGCTCAACGAACTCGCCGACGCCACCAGCATCGGCACGCTGGTCGCGTTCGGCATCGTCAACGTGGGCGTGGTGGTGCTGCGCTACCGCAGGCCAGAGCTGGAGCGAACGTTCCGGACTCCGCTGATGCCGTGGCTGCCGATGGCGGGCGTGGCCTTGTGCTGCTACCTGATCCTCGGCCTGTACGGCGTGACCTGGGTGGTGTTCGGGTTCTGGACCCTCGCCGGGCTGGTGCTGTACCTGAGCTACGGCATCCGCCGCTCGAAGCTGAACCGCGTGCAACGCTGAGCCCCGGGCGCGGGAACATTGCCACCATGCACAGGACGAGCACCCGCGAGGTGTACGCCAACCCCTGGATGACCGTGCGCGAGGACGGCGTCCGGCGCCCCGACGGTTCGGACGGGATCTACGGCGTCGTGGACAAACCGGACTACGCGCTGGTGATCCCGCTGGACGGCGACCGGCTGCACCTGGTCGAGCAGTTCCGCTACCCGCTCGGCCTGCGGCGCTGGGAGTTCCCGCAGGGCACCGCGCCGGACCGGGCCGAGGTCGACGGGCCGGAGCTGGCCGCGCGGGAGCTGCGCGAGGAGACCGGCCTGCGCGCCGAGCGGCTCACCGACCTCGGATCGCTCGATGTGGCGCCGGGTCTGTCCAGCCAGCGCGGGCGGGTTTTCCTGGCCACCGGGCTCACCCCGGGAGAGCACGAACGTGAGGCCGAGGAGCAGGACATGCGCGCGGGCCGGTTCGGGCGCGCGGAGTTCGAGCGGATGATCCGCGGCGGAGAGATCACCGACGCGCAAACGATCGCGGCCTATCAACTACTGCGATTGCACGAAGGCTGAGCCCCAAAACGAACCCGCCGGTCGGAAACGGGCCGTTGATTCCACGAGAATGCCGGATCCGGTTGGCAAAAGTTGATCAGTGCGCGACGATGCGGCGGACGGCAGCCATGATCAGCGAGGTGTCATCCCGGTGCACAGCAGGCCGAGCTGGAGTCCCGTCCGTGCGGACCTGAGCAAGCCCAGCGCGGCCCGCGTCTACGACTACCTGCTCGGCGGTTCGTCGAACTTCGCGATCGACCGCGATTTCGCGCACCGCGCGTTGGAGATCTTCCCGGGGGCACGCGAATACGCGCGGCTGAACCGGTTGTTCCTGCAACGCGTGGTGCGCTACTACGTCGCCCGCGGAATCCGCCAATTCCTGGACATCGGTTCCGGAATCCCGACAGTCGGCGCCGTGCACGAGGTCGCCCAGCGGCTCGCCCCGGAATCGAAGGTCGTCTACGTGGACAACGAAGCGGTCGCGATCGCGCACAGCCAGCTGATGCTGCAGGGCAACGAGCGCGCCGCGATCGTGCAGGCCGACATGCGCGACCCCGAGCAGCTGTTCCGGATCCCGGAGCTGTCCGGAACGCTCGACGCCGCCGAACCGATCGGCGTGCTGATGCTCGCGATGCTGCACTTCGTACCGGACGAGCAACATCCCGCGGAACTGATCGCGCGCTACCGGGACCTGCTCGCGCCCGGCAGCTACCTGGCGCTCTCCCACGGCACCGACGAGGACCTTCCGGAGGTCACCGAACTCGGCGAGCTCTACCGCGACACCTCCACCCCGGCCACGTTGCGCGGCAGGCGGCAGCTCACCGAGATGATGTCCGGGTTCGAGCTGCTCTCGCCGGGCGTCGTGTTCGCCCCGGAATGGCGCCCGGAATCCGCGGAGGACGTCGGACCGGATCCGCAGCGTTCGGTCTGCTACGCCGCCGTGGGCCGGAAACCGGGAGTGAGCGATCTCGCAACCGAAGCCGGGGATGGTTGATTAGGCTTCCGTCGTGCCCGCTCAACTCCTGCCGTTCCTGCTGGTCGTCGTCGTGGTGACGCTGATCCCGGGGCCGGACACCGCACTTGGCCTGCGCAACAGCCTGCGTGCCGGGACGACGGGCATGTGGTGGACCGGCCTGGGGTGCTGCGCCGGACTGCTGGTGCACGCGGTGATCTCGGTGCTGGGCCTGTCGGCGCTGCTGGCGGCCTCGGCGACCGCTTACCTGGCGGTCAAGGTCGCCGGTGCCGCCTACCTGGTCTGGCTGGGCGCGAGCACCTTGTGGAAGAGCTGGCGGGACCGGCACCGGGCCGTGGAACCGGTCGCCGAAACCACCGGTGGCGAACCGCTGACCCGGCTCGCGGCGTTCCGCCAGGGGCTGGTGAGCAACGTGCTCAACCCCAAGATCATCGTGCTGTTCCTGACGCTGCTGCCGCAGTTCATCTCGCCAGGAGAGCCGCGCGCGTGGACCTCGCTGGCGCTGACGCTGGCGTTCGTCGCGGTCGCGGTCATCTACTGGCGGCTGGCTTCGTGGCTGGTCGGCGGCCTGCGGCAGCTGCTGACGCGGAAGCGCGTGCAGCTCGCCCTGGAGCGCGTGATGGGCGCCGTGATGGTCGGGTTCGGCCTGCGGATGGTGTTCGCCAGCGACTGAGTTCGCGACTGGCAGGCTCCCGGGCGAACGGTCCGTTCGACCAATCCAGTGCGACGAACAGGTCGTTCACTCGGCTCGAGCACCGTTGCGCGAGCAGGCGGCGCTCAGTCGGTGACGCGCTCGATGTGCGCGCCAAGACCGCGCAGGTTCTCCACGAAGTTCGGGTAACCGCGGTCGATGTGGAACACGTCCCAGACCTCGGTGGTTCCGTCCGCGCACAACCCGGCCAGCACCAGGCCCACGCCGGCGCGGATGTCCGAGGCCCAGACCGGCGCGCTGGAGAGCCGGTCCAGCCCGCGCACCACCGCGTGGTGCCCGTCCGTGCGCGCATCGGCACCCATCCGCACCAGCTCCTCGATGAACCGGAACCGGGACTCGAACAAGTTCTCGGTGATCATCGAGGTGCCGTCGGCGACGGCGGACAGCGCCAGCGCCATCGGCTGCAGGTCGGTGGCGAACCCCGGGTACGGCAGCGTCACGTAGTCCACCGCCAGCGGGCGCTGGTCGGCCACCACGCGGAATTCCTCGTCCCCGGTGGTGATCTCCGCGCCCGCGCTGCGCAGCTTCTCCAGCACCAGGTTCACGTGCTGCGGGTCCACTCCGCGCACGGTGATGTCCCCGCGCGTGGCCACCGCGGCGAACGCCCAGGTCGCGCCGACGATGCGGTCACCGATCACGCGGTGCTCGACCGCCTTCAGCGAGGAGACGCCGTGCACGGTCAACGTCGAGGTTCCCGCGCCTTCGATCTTGGCGCCCATCTGCTGCAGCATCACGCACAGGTCGACGATCTCCGGCTCGCGCGCCGCGTTGTCGATCATGGTGGTGCCTTCGGCCAGCACCGACGCCATCAGGATGTTCTCGGTGGCGCCCACGCTCGGGAAGTCCAGCCAGATCTGCGCGCCGTGCAGGTTCTCGGCCTCGGCCACCACCGCGCCGTGCTCGATGTGGCTGGACGCGCCCAGCAGCCGCAGTCCGTTCTGGTGCATGTCCAGCGGGCGCGAGCCGATCGCGTCGCCGCCGGGCAGGGTCACCACCGCGCGGCGGCACCGCGCCACCAACGGCCCGAGCACGCACACCGAGGCGCGCAGCTTGCCCATCGACGGCGAGATCGCCTCGTGGCTGATCTCGGCGGGGGTGGTGATGTGCGCGCTGCTGCCGTCCACGACCACTTCGCAGCCCAGGCTGCGCAGCACGTCCCCCATCAACGGGACGTCCAGGATCTCCGGGCAGTTGGTGATCGTCGTGGTGCCCTCGGCCAGCAGCGCGGCCGCCATCAGCTTCAGCACGCTGTTCTTCGCGCCGACCACGTCGACCGCGCCGGTCAGCCGCGCCCCGCCGTGCACGCGGAAGTGCTCACTCACGAGCAGCAGGTTACGGCCCGGCGGCGGCTCCGCGGGGGGCGGGTGCGCCAAGCCGGTGCCGAGCCGGGCGGCGACTGCCTAGGCTGTGCCGCATGGCTGTGCACCTGACGAAGATCTACACGCGGACCGGCGACGCGGGCACCACCCGGCTCTCGGACAACTCGGAAGTGCGCAAAACCGACCCGCGGCTGATCGCCTACGCCGACGTGGACGAGACGAACTCGGTGCTCGGCGTGGCGCTGGCCACCGCCACGTTCGGCGACGACGTCGCCGAGGTGCTGCGGTCGGTGCAGAACGACCTGTTCGACGTGGGCGCGGACCTGTCCACCCCGGTCGCCGAGAATCCGAAATTCCCGCCGCTGCGCGTCACCCAGCCCTACATCGACCGGCTGGAAGGCTGGTGCGACGAGTACAACGCGAAGCTGCCGAAGCTGAACTCGTTCATCCTGCCCGGCGGAACCCCGGGCGGTGCGCTGCTGCACCAGGCGCGGTGCGTCGCGCGGCGCGCGGAACGAGCCGCCTGGGAGTTGCTCGAGCAGGACGGCGAGCGCACCGCCGAGCTCCCGGCGAAGTACCTCAACCGGCTCTCCGACCTGCTGTTCATCCTGGCGCGGGTGGCGAACCCGGATGGCGACGTGCTCTGGCGCCCCGCCGGCAACGCCTGAGCCGCCGAACCGTTCAGAGCGTCTTGGTGAAAAACAGCGCCGACGGGTCGTCGCCGTAATGCCCGTACGGCGGAATCGGGACGTAACCGGCGGAGCGGTACAACGCGATGGCCTCCGGCTGGTGCACGCCCGTCTCCAGCAGGATTCGGACGTGCCCGGCCGCGGCGGCACGCTTTTCCAGCTCGGCGAGCATCAGCCGGGACAGCCCGTGCCCGCGCGCGTCCGGCGGCACGTACATCCGCTTCAGCTCCGCACCCCGCAGGCCGTCTGCGTCGACCGTCCGCCACGCCCCCGATGCCACCGCCCGGCCCTCGCGGTACCCGACCAGGAAAGCGCCGTTCGGCGCCTGGAACTGCGCGGCCTCGACGAGGTCGCCGTCCGGCCCGCCGTACCGGACCACGTACTCCTGCTGGAGTTCGGCGACCAGCCGTTGCGCGTCCGGGTGCCCGTAGCCCACTTCCTCGATCCGCACCCCGACCAGCTTACGTGCGGTCAATCGAGGGCTTTCTCGAACCAGTGGCGGGCGTATTCGTTGTCGTTGTAGGCGGGGATCTCCGCGTAGCCCGCCGAGCTGTACAGCCCCCTGGCTTCGCTCAGCTCCGCAGCGGTGTCCAACCGGACGGTGCGGCAACCGAGATCGCGGGCGCGCTGCTCCAGCTCCCGCAGCAACCGCCGGCCCGCGCCCAACCCCCGCAAGGCCGGGGAGATCCACATCCGGCGGATCTCCGCGATGCCGTGCTCGGCACGCACCGCGCCGCACCCGCTCACCCGTCCATCGCCGTCGCGGACCAGCAGGAAGCAACCGCGCGGCGGATCGAAGTCACCGGGCGCGGGCGGTGCGGCCCTGCCCGGATCGAAACCGGCCGGGAACCGTTCGCGCAGCTCGTCGATGTAGCACTGCAATGCCACCGTGGCGTCCGCGCCGTCGATCGGCTCCGGGGTGATGGACAACGCTCGCTGCTCAGTTGATGCGTCCTGCACGCGGCCCAGTCTCGCCCGGCGGCGGACTCCAGCGCCAGCAACTTTGCGGCGGTCCAGGCCACGAAAAACGCGCCCCGGTTCACCGAGGCGCGTCGCGAACGCGGTACCTGTTCAGGAAGCCCAGGGCACCGAATGGCCGGGCGGTGCGGACTCCAGCCAGGACAGGAATCCGGTGAGCGCGTCGGCACCCATCGCCACCTCGAGCTCCAGCCCGTTCTGCCGCGTCAGGTGCAGCACCGTCGACGCCTGCGGCAACGTGTAGGACTCGGCCAGCGACGGCTCCCGCCGCGCGGTGATCTCCACGTCCCCACGGTTGATCATCCAGTTCGGACCGGAGCGCAGGCTCAGCACCCGGTACCAGGTGAACTCCTCACCGCGGTACTGGGCGACGCCGAGGTGCCAACCGCGGGCTCCTTCACCGGTGCGCGTGCGCAGCGCCACGTCGATCCCGCCCGCGCGCAGCTGGAGGATCCGCCGCCGCGCGATGAACAACGCGCTCAGGCCGACCACCAGCAGGAGCAGTACCAGCCCTGCACCGGCCAGAGACCACACGCCCGCGGAGCCCATCTGCAGCGGCCCGTCAGGCGGAGTGCCCCGCCGCGCGCAGTCGGCTCAGCGCCCTGGTCTTGGCCTCTTCGTCGTCGCCCTTGGCCTCTTCGCGGGCACGCGCGACGTCGACCTCCTGGGCCAGTTCCGCGGACTCCGCCAGCACACTCACCCCGTCGGCGGTCACGGACAGGAACCCGCCCTGCACCGCTGCGGTCACCGTGTCCTGGTCGGACGTCGTGATCTTGACGACGCCGCCCTCCACCAGCTGGCCGAGCATCGGCTCGTGGTTCGGCAGGATGCCGATCTCACCCTCGGTCGTCTGGGCCACCACCGCGGTCGCTTCACCGGACCACAGGCGGCGCTCCACGGCGACCAGTTGGACGGACATGTTGGCCACGCGCGTCTCCTTCGTCAGGTGTACCGCCCGCAGTCTAGCGGGCGGCGGACGGGTGTTCTCCGAAGGGCCGAACAGGGGCGATCCGCGGTGCGGGCCGCCACCGGGCGAGCACACCCGGTCGATCGCGAACGACTTCCGGTTTGTTTCACCAGCGCGCGAACCGGGGCAGCACGGCCTCGCGGCCCGATCGCCGAAGCACTCCGGCGTCAGCAAAAGGTCGGGATCCGACGAGGACCCCGACCCGCTGCCGCCGGAAGATCCCCGCCGCCGACCGCGGTCGCGGCGGGGACCGGACTCACTTCTCGGTGAGCTTCTTGTTGGCCTGCTCGAGGTCCTCCAGACCACCGATGGACAGGAACGCCTGCTCCGGGTAGTGGTCGAAGTCGCCCTTGCAGAGCTTGTCGAACGCCTCGATGGTCTCCTTCACCGGCACGAAGGAGCCCTCCTGGCCGGTGAACTGCTTGGCCACGTAGAAGTTCTGCGACAGGTAGCGCTGGATGCGCCGCGCCCGCTGCACCGTCACCTTGTCCTCTTCGGACAGTTCGTCCATACCGAGGATGGCGATGATGTCCTGCAGCTCCTTGTACTTCTGCAGGATCCGCTTGACCTCCTGGGCCACCCGGTAGTGCTCGTCCCCGACGATCGCCGGGTCCAGCACGTTGGAGCTGGAGGTCAGCGGGTCCACCGCCGGGTAGATGCCCATCTGGGAAATCGGGCGGGACAGCTCCGTGGTCGCGTCCAAGTGCGCGAACGTGGTCGCCGGCGCCGGGTCGGTGTAGTCGTCCGCGGGCACGTAGATCGCCTGCATCGAGGTGATCGAGTTGCCGCGGGTGGAGGTGATCCGCTCCTGCAGCTCACCCATCTCGTCGGCCAGCGTCGGCTGGTAGCCCACCGCGGAAGGCATCCGGCCCAGCAGGGTGGAGACCTCCTGGCCGGCCTGGGTGAACCGGAAGATGTTGTCGATGAACAGCAGCACGTCCTGGTTCTGGACGTCGCGGAAGTACTCCGCCATGGTCAGCGCCGACAGGGCCACCCGCATACGGGTCCCCGGCGGCTCGTCCATCTGGCCGAAGACCAGCGCGGTGTCCGCCAGCACGCCGGACTCGCTCATCTCCACCCAGAGGTCGTTGCCCTCACGGGTGCGCTCGCCGACACCGGCGAACACCGAGGTGCCGCCGAAGTTCTTCGCGACGCGGCGGATCATCTCCTGGATGAGCACGGTCTTGCCGACACCGGCACCGCCGAACAGGCCGATCTTGCCACCCTGCACGTACGGGGTGAGCAGGTCGATCACCTTGATGCCGGTCTCCAGCACCTCGGTCTTGCCTTCGAGCTGGTCGAACGCCGGCGGGTTCCGGTGGATCGTCCAGCGCTCGGCGTCCGCGCCGTAGCCGGGCTCGTCCAGGCAGTGGCCGAGGGCGTTGAACACGTGGCCCTTGACGACATCGCCCACCGGCACCGAGATGCCCGCGCCCGAGTCGGCCACCGTCACGCCCCGCACCAGGCCCTGGGTCGGCTGCATCGAAATGGTTCGCACGACGCTGTCGCCGAGGTGCTGGGCGACCTCCAGCGTCAGCGTCTTGGCCATGCCCTCCGCGGTGATGTCCACGGTGAGCGCGTTGTTCAGGTCGGGCACCTGGTCGCGCGGGAACTCGACGTCCACGACCGGGCCGAGGACCCGGACGACGCGGCCGGTGCCAGTAGCCGTGCTAGTGGCAGTCGCAGTCATGTCACTCACTTCCTGCTGACGAGAGCGCCTCGACACCACCGACGATCTCGCTGATTTCCTGGGTGATCTGGGCCTGCCGGGCCTGGTTGGCCTCCCGGCTGAGGTTGCGGATCAGTTCGTCCGCGTTGTCCGTGGCGGCCTTCATCGCGGTGCGCCGGGCCGCGTAGACCGAAGCCGCCGCATCCAGCAGCCCGGCGAACAGCCGGGTGTTGATGTACTTCGGCAGCAGCGCCTTGAACAACGTGTCCGCGTCCGGCTCGAAGTCGTAGACCGACCGCGGCTTCTTCGGGTCCTCGGAGTACTCGACCTCCAGCGGAGCGATCCGGGTGACCGTCGGCTTCTGGGTCAGCATGGACACGAACTCGGTGTGCACCAGGTGCAGCTCGTCCACACCCGGCGCGCCGCCGTCGCCGTCCGGGGAGTCGCCCGAGCCCGCCAGGAACGCCCTGACCAGCGTCTCCCCGACGTCGGCCGCGTCCGAGTAGGCAGGCTTCTCGGCGAAGCCCGCCCAGCTGCCCGCGATCTCCCGCTGCCGGAACCGGTAGTACGCGTCGCCCTTGCGGCCGATCACGTACAGCACCGGGGTCTTGCCCTGCTCCCGCAGGAGGCTCTGCAGCTCCTCGGCCGCGCGCAGCACGTTGGCGTTGTAGCCGCCGCACTGACCGCCGTCACTGGTGACCACGAGCACCGCGGCCCGCTTCGGTTCGCTGCGCTCGACCAGCAGCGGGTGGTCCAGCGTGCTCGCCCCGGCCAGTTCGGACACGGCCTTGGTGATCTCGGCCGCGTACGGCCGCGAAGCGTCCACCCGGGCCCGCGCCCGCGTGATGCGGGAGGTGGCGATCAGTTCCTGCGCCTTGGTGATCTTCCGGATCGACTTGACCGACCGGATCCGGTCTCGCAGTTCTCGCAGTTGCGCCATGAGCTACCCGGTCACTTCTTCGGGGCGGGCTTGTTGACCTGGACGGTTTCCTGGCCCACCGCGTTCGCGTCCATCGCGTCGGCCTCGGCCTCCGCGGTGACCGCGGAACCGTCGGCGGCGGTGAACTGCTTCTTGAACTCCTCGACCGCGTCCACGACGATCTGCTGGCCGTCGTCGGAGAACTTCTTGGACTCCACGATGTCCTTGAGCACCGACTCGTGGGTGCGGCGCAGGTAGGCGAGGAACTCGTTCTCGAAGCGCTGCACGTCGGCCGCCGGCACCGTGTCCACGTGGCCCTGGGTGCCGAGGAACAGCGAGACGACCTCTTCCTCGACCGGCATCGGCTCGCCCTGGCCCTGCTTGAGGATCTCCATCAGGCGGGCACCGCGGTCGAGCTGCGCCTTGGACGCCGCGTCGAGGTCGGAGGCGAACGCGGAGAACGCCTCCAGCTCGCGGAACTGCGCCAGGTCGATCTTCAGCGAGCCGGTGACGTTCTTCATCGCCTTGATCTGCGCGGAACCGCCGACGCGGGACACCGAGATGCCGACGTCGATCGCGGGGCGCTGACCGGAGTTGAACAGGTCCGACTGCAGGAAGCACTGGCCGTCGGTGATGGAGATGACGTTGGTCGGAATGTAGGCCGACACGTCGTTGGCCTTGGTCTCGATGATCGGCAGCCCGGTCATCGAACCGCCGCCCATGTCGCTGGAGAGCTTCGCGCAGCGCTCCAGCAGCCGGGAGTGCAGGTAGAACACGTCGCCCGGGTACGCCTCGCGGCCCGGCGGGCGGCGCAGCAGCAGCGAGATCGCGCGGTAGGCCTCGGCCTGCTTGGTGAGGTCGTCGAACACGATCAGGACGTGCTTGCCCTGGTACATCCAGTGCTGGCCGAGCGCGGAGCCCGCGTAGGGCGCCAGCCACTTCAGACCCGGCGAGTCCGAGGCCGGGGCGGCGACGACGGTCGTGTAGGCCGAGGCGCCCGACTCGTCCAGCTGCCGCTTCACGCCGGCGATCGTGGAGCCCTTCTGGCCGATCGCGACGTAGATGCAGTGCACCTGCTTCTCGGGGTCGCCGCTTTCCCAGTTGCTCTTCTGGTTGATGATCGTGTCGATCGCGACCGTGGTCTTGCCGGTCTTGCGGTCGCCGATCAGCAGCTGCCGCTGGCCGCGGCCGATCGGGGTCATCGAGTCGATCGCCTTGATGCCGGTCTGCATCGGCTCGCGCACTTCCTGGCGCTGGACCACCGAGGCGGCCTGCAGCTCCAGCTGGCGCTGGGCGTCCGGCTTGACCTCGCCGAGCCCGTCGATCGGGTCGCCCAGCGGGTTCACCACGCGGCCGAGGAAGCCGTCGCCGACCGGGATGGACAGCACCTTGCCGGTGCGCCGGACCTCCTGGCCCTCCTCGATGCTCTCCGACTCACCGAGGATCACCGCGCCGATCTCCTGGGCTTCCAGGTTCATCGCGACGCCGTAGATGCCGCCGGGGAACTCCAGCAGCTCCTCGGTCATGACCGAAGGCAGGCCCTCGACATGGGCGATGCCGTCACCGGTATCGGTGACGACCCCGACCTCCTCGCGGCTGACCTCCGGGGAGTAGCTGGAGACGTACTTCTCGATCGCACTGCGGATCTCGTCCGACGAGATCGTCAGCTCCGCCATGTCTCGTTCCTGCTCTCGGTTCGTTCTCTGGGAGGAAGTTCTTCGCCGGCTGCGCCTCGCCGCTAGTCGGCCAGGTCGCGCCGAAGGGACTGCAAGCGGCCCGCGATGGTGCCGTCGATGACCTCGTCACCGATCCGGATCAGCAGGCCGCCGACCACGTCCGGATCCACTTCCAGGTGGACCGCGATGGGCCGCGAGTAGATCCGCTGCAAGGTGGCTGCGAGCCGCTGCTGCTGCTCGTCGGAAAGCGCCACGGCCGACCGCACGTGCGCCACCGACCGCTCCCGGCGCTTGGCCGAGAGTTCCGCGAGCTCTTCCAGGCCCTCGCTGATCCGCCCGCCCCGCGGGTGTTCCACGAGCTGGCGCACCAGCGTCTGGGTGACCGGCTCGACCTTGCCGCCGAGCAGGTCGTCGACCACGACCGCCTTGCCCTCCGGGGAACCGGCCGGGTCGGCCAGCAGCCGTTCCAGCGGCAGGTCCGCACCGATGATCCGGCCCAGCCGGAACAGCTCGTCCTCGACGGCATCCAGCCGACCGGCCCGCTCGGCCTGCACCAGCAGCGCCACCCGCGCCAGCCGTTCCAGGCCGCGGACCAGGTCCTTGGCGCTGGACCACCGGGCGCGGACGGCCTCGGTCACCACCGGCAGCGACCGCTGGCCGAGCTTGCCCGCCAGCAGGTCCTTGACCAGGTCCTCCCTGGTCCCGGGCGCGGTCGAGGCGTCGGCCAGCGCGCGGCGCAGGGTCGACTCGCGACCCAGCAACGCGGCCACGCCGAACAGCTCGTCGGCCAGACCGGTGATCTCCGCGGCCCCGGCCCCGTCGGTGGCCTGCAACAGCTGCAGCTCGGTGGCTGCCAGCGCGTCGCGGCTCGCGGCGTTCACGAGGGTGCTCAACTCTCCAGGGCCTTTCGCTCTCGGGGCACTTCCGGTGACCACATCATGTGCGTGCTCCTCGCACCCCTGCCTACCTGCCGGACGGTGCCGAACCGGACGGTGCGGAGGTGGACTCCAGCTCGTCGAGGAACCGGTCCACGGTGCCGCGCTGCCGGGTTTCGTCCTCCAGGGACTCCCCGACGATACGTCCCGCCAGGTCGACCGCCTGCCGTCCGAGGTCGGAACGCAGCTCCGCGATGATCTGCGAACGCTGCGCGGCGAGCTGGTTCTGGCCCTGCGTGACGATCCGCTCGGACTCCGTCTGCGCCTGAGCCCGCATCTCCTCGACGATCTGCTGGCCCTCGGCCCGCGCGTCGTCCCGGATCCGGGCCGCCTCGGCACGAGCCTCGGCGAGCTGCGACTTGTACTGCTCCAACGTCCGCTGAGCCTCCGCCTGCGCCTGCTCGGCGCGGGCGATGCCGCCTTCGATCCGCTCGCTGCGTTCCGCGTAGACCTTCTCGAAGCGCGGAACGGCGTACTTCCAGAGCACGAACAGCAGGATCAGGAAGGCGATCAGCCCGACGACGATCTCGGTCGGAGCAGGGAGGACCGGGTTGTGGCCGCCCGCGGCCAGCAACGTCTGCGTCTTCACCATGACGTCTCCCTACGCTTCAGTGCCGGATTGTCACGCGTTGGAGGCGATGAAGTAGATGACCAGGCCGATCAGGGCGAGCACCTCGACCAGCACGAACGAGATCCACGCGATGCCCTGCAGCTGACCCTGGGCCTCCGGCTGGCGGGCGGTGCCGTTGATGACCGCGGCCCAGATCAGGCCGACGCCGACGCCGGGGCCGATGGCGCCCAGGCCGTAGCCGATGGCGGCGAGACCGGGGTTCATGTTCGTCGCGGCTTCGGCGGCCTGCGCAAGAACGATGTTGCTCACTTTCACTACCTTTCAACTCGGTCCGCGCTCATGCGCGGATCGGAGGTCTTGGTCTTGCTCTCAGTGCTCCTGGGCGAGCGCGCTGCCGATGAAGTTGGCGGTCAGCAACGCGAAGATGTACGCCTGCAGCACTTGGATCAGGGCTTCGACGAACGTCAAGGCAATGGCGAAGGCGAAGGCGACGATCGAGACCGGCTTGAACGCCGCACCCGCCTCAACGAGCAGGTACTCCCCGCCCAGGGCGAACACCATCAGGATCAGGTGCCCGGCGAACATCGCGGCGAACACCCGGATGGCCAGCGCGACCGGCTGGGCGATGAACTTCTGGAAGAACTCGATCGGTGCGAGCAGCACGTAGATCGGCTTGGGCACGCCCGGGGGGAACATGACGTGCTTGAAGTAGCCGAGGAACCCGTGCCTGGCGAAACCGACCGTGTGGATGACCACGTACGCCACCAGGAACAGCGCCACCGGGAAGCCGATGCGCGACATGGTGGGGAACTGGATGAGCGGGATGATCCCGAAGATGTTGTTCACCAGCACGAACGTGAACAGCGCGAAGATCAGCGGTACGAACCGGCGGAACTCCTTGGCGCCGATCTGGTCCCGCGCGATGTTGTTCCGGCTGAACTCGTAGAGGAACTCGGCGACGAACTGGCCTTTGCCCGGCACCAGCTTCAGGTTGCGGGTGGCAACCAGGAAGTAGACGCCGATGATCAGTACGGAGAGTACGATCAGGATCATCGGCTTGGTGACGCCGCCGAAGATCGGCGGGAGGTCGAAAGCTTCCGCGCCCGGCGGTTGAAACTTTCCGCCTTGGGCCAGCACCAGCGCGCCCAACAGGGCTCCTTCCGGTTCTCCCGCGGTTCACACCGTCGGGCGAATCGTCATGATTTGCACTTAACGTACCTGATACGCGATCTGACACCTAAGTCGACCCCGTCACACGCGACATGTGCACGATCGGTGTCAGGTGATCACCCTCCGCACCAGGGCGACCAGGTCGAACCGGACGATACCAGCGGGTAACCCCATCTCCGGCACTACCCGCGAAGCACCGCCGAGACCGTCATTGACCAGGAACGACGACCGGGATCTTGGTTTTCCGGAACGCGACGACCTCGGAAGCGGCCCACACGATGATCGTGGCCAGCATGGTGAACGCCAGCGCGTAGGAGTGCAGGCCCTCGACTCCGCCGAGCAACGTCATCACGACCAGCAGCACCAGCATCTTCCCCATGTAGCCGCCGAGCGCGGCGACCATGACGAACATCGGGTGCAGCCCGCCGGTCCAGCGCATCAGGCCGATCGTGAGCAGCGACGACCCGAACGCCACCACTCCGCCGACCAGCGCGCCGAACACACCCGGCAGCCCTGCCAGCAAGCCGGAGACCAGGATCCCGAGCAGCACGACCACCACGCCCGGCCACACCGCGGTCCGCAGCATGGCGTCGGCCAGCTTGCGCACCGTCGCGGCGTGCGGGTTGCCCGCATCGGCGCCGTCGGCGCGCTGGTCGGTCGTCTCGCTCATCAGGCCCCTCGATCGGATCGCCACCGTTCGGCCATTCTCGGGATTGCGGAAATGATAGCGGCCGACAACACGCCCAATCCGACCACCCATGCCACGACCGCGGCGCTGAACAGCGTCAACGACACCGCGCCGAAGGCCAGCACCGCCGCCCACAGGTAGATGAGCAGCACCGCCCGGCGCTGCGAGTGCCCGATCTCCAGCAGCCGGTGGTGCAGGTGCATCTTGTCCGCGTGGAACGGGCTCTTGCCCGCGCGGGTGCGCCGCACCACCGCCATGATCAGGTCGAGCAGCGGCACGAACAGCACGGCGGCCAGCACCAGCAGCGGGGACAGCAGCGCGAGCGCGTCCTTGCCGCCGAAACCGGCGTAATCGGCCTTGCCGGAGGCCGAAGTGCTCGCCGTCGCCAGCATCAGCCCGATCAGCATCGATCCGGAGTCGCCCATGAAGATCCGCGCGGGCTGGAAGTTGAACGGCAGGAACCCCATGCACGCCCCGGCGATCGAGGCGGCGATCAGCGCGGGCGGGTAGGCGGTGACGTCGCCGCCGTGCTGCTGCAGCAGGCTCAGGCAGAACGCGCAGGTCGCGCTCGCGGCGATCAGGCCGATCCCGGAGGCCAGGCCGTCCAGGCCGTCCACGAAGTTCATCGCGTTGATCATCGTGACGACCAGCAGCACCGTGAGCAGCTGCCCCTGGTTGCTGTTGAGCACCATCAGCTGCCCGATGTGCCCCTCGGTGCCGCCCCACGGCACCCAGAAGCCGAACCACTGCACGCCGAACAGCACCAGGATCCCGGCCGCGGTGACCTGCCCGGCCAGCTTGGTCAGCGAGTCCAGCTCGAAGCGGTCGTCCAGCGCGCCGACCAGCACGATGACCCCGCCCGCCAGCAGCGCGGCGACCGCGTCCTTGGAGAAGTCGAAACCGCGTGAGAGCGCGGGCAGGTTGCTGGCCAGGAACATCGCGGCCAGCACTCCGCCGAACATCGCGACCCCGCCCATCCGCGGGATCGGCGTCAGGTGCACGTCCCGCTTGCGCGGGTAGGCGACCGCCCCCACGCGGATCGCCAGCAGCCGCACCAAGCCGGTCAGCAGGAAGGTCACCGCCGCCGCGGTGAGCAGCACCAACAGGTACTCCCGCGCGGGCAGGCCGGCGGGAGCCCAGAGCGTCGAATTGTCCATGGCGGTGCTACCCGCGCGGGCCGGCGGCCCGGTCGGTCTTCAGCCCCCGGAACGGCGTGTTCAAGCTCGGTGCTCCTCATCGCGTGGCACGTTGCGCATCCAGCACCAACGCTATCGGCACTCGGACGCGCCGCGAGCACCGGTCCGGATCAGCGAAGATCGATCCACTTCGGACGCGAGGAACCGGCGCGGGGGCCTTTCGCCCGCATGGCACTGGATCCGCGCACCGGGCTCACTGCGCGGGTTCGACCTCCACGCCCAGCACCTCGGCGAGCTGGTCGCGGCTGATCTCCCCCTCCCGCAGCACCCGCGGCTGCGACTGGGTGAGGTCGACGATCGTGGAGGCGACCGGCTCGCCGGACGGGCCGCCGTCGAGGTAGACGTCCACCGACTCGCCCAGCTGGTCCCGCGCTTCCTGCGCGGTGGCCGCGGGCGGCTGGCCGCTGCGGTTCGCGCTGGACACCGCCATCGGGCCGACCTCGCGCAGCAGGTCCAGCGCCACCGGGTGCAGCGGCATCCGCAGGTTCACCGTTCCCCGCGTGTTGCCCAGGTCCCAGGCCAGCGACGGGGCCTGCGGCAGCACCAGGGACAGCCCGCCGGGCCAGAACGCCTCGATCAGCGCGCGAGCCTGCCGGGACACCGACATGACCAGGCCGTCCACGGTGTTCCAGGAGCCGACCAGGACCGGCACCGGCATGTCGCGGCCGCGTCCCTTCGCGGTCAGCAGCGAGCCGACGGCTTCGGTGTCGAACGCGTCGGCGCCGATGCCGTAAACGGTGTCGGTGGGCAGGACGACGAGTCCGCCTGCTCGCACCGCGTTCGCGGCGGCGGTCAGGCCGGCCTCCCGGCCGTCCGGGCGGTTGCAGTCATGCACGGTGCTCACCCGGTCGATCCTGGCACGCCCGCCGCGCCGGGCTGCGGGCGGTGCCACGCCGATGCGCTGCGGGCATATCCTGCCGAGTAACACCCGCGCGGCGATGCAAGATCGAAAGGATGCGCTCGCCATCGGCGCGGGGCGCCGCAGGCACCGCTCGCGGCCCGGCACCGCCGTCGCCGAGAACCGCACCGCAACGCGACCGTGCCGCGGAACGTCTCAGGCGAGTGAACGTCCGATTCGCGCATCCGGGTCCGCCCGCCGCAGCAAGCCAGCAGTCGAGGAGTGAGAGATGACCGCCCCGCCGCAGGGTGTCGAGGTCGACCACGTGGAGTTCCCCGCAGGCAAGATCCGCTACTACCGGGCGGGCTCCGCGGGACCGGCGATCGTGCTGCTGCACGGCGCCGGACTGGACAACGCGATGCTGAGCTGGCGGCACGCGATCCCGGTGCTGGCCGCCGACCACCGCGTCTACGTTCCCGACCTGCCCGGCCAGGGCGGCAGTCAGCCGTGGCACGGCCGGGCGAACCAGCGCACATTCGAAGAGGTGCTGCGCTGGCTGCTGGACGCGTGGAACGTGCGGGACACGATGCTGGTGGGGTTGTCCATGGGCGGCAGCATCGCCACCGGTTTCACGCTGCGGCATCCGCGCCGGGTGCGCGGGATGGTCCTGGTCAGCTCCGGCGGGCTGGTGCCCAAGCTGCAGAACCACGCGCTGAAGTACCTCGCCACGCGCGTGCGGTTCCTGGACCGCGGGACCAAGAACCTGCTGGCCACCAGGCGCGCAACGGTGCGCCGGGTGCTGGCCAAGCAGCTGTTCGCCGACCAACCGCAGGACATGGAGAGCATCGTCGACGAGGTCATCGCCGAAGCGCGCCAGCGGGGCTCGCTGTTCTCCGACTGGCAGCGGGACTCGGTGGCCCGCCGATCCATGCGGGTGAACCACCTGCCGCACCTGGACCAGATCGGCTGTCCGGTGATGCTGGTGCACGGCGAGCGGGACCGGTCGGTGCCGTTGTCGTCCTCGCAGACGGCGGCCGCAGGCATCGCGGACGCGCAACTGCGGGTGGTCCAAGGGGCGGGGCACTGGCCGAACCGCGAGCGGCCGAACGAGTTCAACGCGCTGCTCCGCGAGTTCGTGAACGCGCGCGGCTGACGGCCGGTGCCGCGGTTCGGCACCGGACCGCACGACCGGCGAAGAGCCGGAGCCCGAAGCAGTGTGAGCGCGCACACGCTGCACACTCGTAGCAAGTGGGGCCTGGTCCGGACTGCTCGTCGAAGGCGGCACCAACTCGGGGAACTGCTCGCAGCCGTGACGACGGCGCCGAGTCGGCTCACCCGGCTCCCAGCACGGATCGGACGGCGCCTCCGGGCGCGAAAGGCGGTGGCAGGTGCGCACCTACGGAAGCTGGTTCCGCTTCGTCGCGGTCGCCGAGGCGTTCTCCTGGGCGGGCCTGCTGATCGCGATGCTGTTCAAGTACGGCTTCGGGCTGCCCGAGGGCGTGACGGTCCTCGGCTGGGTGCACGGCCTGGTGTTCACCGCTTACGTGGTGACTTGCCTGGTCGTGTTCAGCCCGCTGCGCTGGCCGTTCCGGACGCTGGTGCTCGGACTGATCGCTTCCGTGCCGCCGCTGGCGTCGGTCGCGTTCGAGCGCTGGACGCATCGCCGCGGCCTGCTGACCACGCGCGAGTCGACGGAGCCGACCTTCTGGGGCCACGTCGGTCACGTGCTGCGAACCCTCAACTGAGCCGCGGCCGCCGCGGCACCACGGACCCAGAACCTCTGTTGAACTTGGCAGTCCGGACCGGTTGTCGTGGTCGTGTCAGCGGCGAAGCCGCTGAGCAGTGACCCCCGCGCAACAAGATCGAACCCAGCTCCTCAGAAGTCCCCTGCAGCGTGCCGGACCTTGCCGAGGAGCTCGGTGAGCTGCTGGGTCTGCCGCTCGGTCACCCCGACCATCCCGAATTCGACCTCGTTGACCGACTCGGTGGCGCGCTTCATCAAGTCCCGGCCGTCGTCGGTGATCTCGACCAGCGTGGTGCGGCGGTCGGTGGGGTGCGGCACCCGGCGCACCAGCTTGTCGTGCTCCAGGCGGTCGACGATGTTGGTGACGCTGGTCGGGTGCAGCTGCAGCCGGTCCCCCATCACCCGCATCGGCAGGCTGCCGCGCCGCGAGAAGGTCAGCAGGACCAGCGCTTCGTAGCGGGCGAAGGTCAGGTTGTGCGGCCGCAGCGCGTTGTCGACCGCGGATTGCAGGATCTGCTGGACCCGCATCACGCTGGTCACCGCGGCCATCGTCGTGGACGGGCCGACCCGCTCCGACCAGAGCTCGGCCGCACGTGCGATGGGGTCGAAGGGCAGCGGACCACGGGCGCTCATGCCGCCGACGCTAGCAGCGGGCCGGATGCGGCCCGGGAACTCCTTCGAGGTTGCCGCGACCGGCGAGCGCACCGGCCCGGGTTCCGCGCATGATCGCGGCGGAAGGTTTCCGCGAGGGTTGGAGGACGAATGCTGGTGGCGTTCAGCGTGGCACCGACCGGTGCAGGCGACGACGACAGCGTCAGCGAAGCGGTCGCGGCGGCGGTGCGCGTGGTGCGCGAGTCCGGCCTGCCGCACGAGACGACCTCGATGTTCACCACCGTCGAAGGCGAGTGGGACGAGGTGATGGACGTGGTCAAGCGGGCGACGGAGGCGGTTTCGTCCCGCTCGCCGCGCACCAGCCTGGTCGTCAAGGCCGACATCCGGCCCGGGCACACCGGGCAGTTGGAGCAGAAGGTCCGGCGGGTCGAGGAGCATCTCGGCGAAGGGTGACCGAGCCCGGCCGGGGACTCCCGGTGGAATCCCCGGCCGGACGCAACCGATCGAGCTCAGCCCTCGGCCGAGGGGTGGTCGGTCAGCGGAGCGTTGACGCAGTGGCTCGGCTGCGGCGAGAGCACCGGGACGACGGCACCGAGCACGGCGGCGTTGGTCCCGCACGCCTGGATCGGGGCCGCGCTCACGTTGTTGCCGTTGCCCAGGTTGACGCCTTCGTTGCCGGTGCTGTCGGCGAACGCGGTCGCGCCGAGGGAGACCATGCCGAAGGCGGCGAGGCCGGCGGCGCCGGCGACGCGGGTTGCAATGCGCACTTTCTGTACCTCTCAGTCGAACTTCTTGGCAGCGGGCCGGCCGCTTGCCGGCCCCTGTCAGCGAGCCCGCGCCGGAACAAGATCCCGCGCGGCTCGGTGGCACCTTCGGCGATCACTCCCGGAAAACCTGAGAGACACACGCATACCGTCATACGAACGAGTGGTTGCATCCAGTCGTTCGAGGGACAAAAGTCGCGAGCGCGGACGCCGCGCCGCGTACACCGCCGCAACACGGACCGTCGCCGCCGGGAAACACCTGCCCACGCACCGTGCGCGTGGCGCTCCGTGTCAGGATGGGGATGTGACGAGGCCAGATCCACGCCAGAACTCAGGAATGTCCGCCGCGATGGCAGGCGCAGTCGACCTGTCCTCGCTCAAGAACAAGGCGGAGAACGCCCAGTCGTCGGCTGCAGGCGGCTCGGCTCCCGGCGGTTCCGCAGCAGCGCAGGGCGGCGCGGCCACGACGGTCATCGACGTCACCGAAGCCAACTTCCAGTCCGAGGTCGTCGACCGCTCGATGCAGGTGCCCGTGGTCGTCGACCTCTGGGCGGACTGGTGCGGCCCCTGCAAGCAGCTGTCCCCGGTGCTGGAGAAGCTCGCCGCCGAAGGCGGCGGCAGCTGGGTGCTGGCCAAGGTCGATGTGGACAACAACCCGCGGATCGCGCAGCTGTTCCAGGTGCAGTCGATCCCCATGGTGATCGCGATCGCCGGCGGCCAGCCGGTCGAAGCGTTCCAAGGTGCGCAGCCCGAACCCCAGCTGCGGCAATGGATCGACGCGCTGCTCGACGCGCTGCGGGAGCGGTTGCCCGGCATCGCGGCGGCCGAGCAGGGCGGCGGCGACGACGAGGAACCCGCCGAAGAGCCCGAGGACCCGCGCTTCACCGCGGCCGAGCAGGCGCTGGAAGCGGGCGACTTCGCCGCGGCCGAAACCGCGTACCAGCAGATCCTGGACGCCGAACCGGACAACGAGCAGGCCAAGGCCGCACTCGCCCAGGTGCGCTTCAGCGCCCGCGCGGAGAACGCCGACCCGGCCTCGATCGAACGCGCCGACAACGCGCCGGACGACATCGACGCCCAGCTCGCCGCTGCCGACGCGGAACTGGCCGCGCAGCGGGTCGAGGAGGCGTTCGACCGGCTGGTGCGCACCGTCAAGCGCACCTCCGGCGACGAGCGCAACCGGGTGCGGGAGTACCTGGTCGGCATGTTCGAGCTGTTCCCCGATGGCGACGAGCGGGTCGCGAAGGGCCGCCGCGCGCTGGCAGGCGCGCTGTTCTGATCCGGCGCGGCGATCCGGTCCGCCCGGCTCGTCGCGCCACAACGCCGGTCCGCGGATATCTACGCTGGGGGCATGGCTTCCTACGGTGAACTCTTCCCGGGCCGCAAGCTCAAGCACGAAGGCGACGGCGGCTCGCCGGGACGCGAGCACGATCCCGGCGGTCCGCTGGATCTGGAGCGCGGCGTCGTCTTCCTCTCCCCGCGGAATCAGCAGGCCGCGCCCGAGCAAACAGCGTCCGAGTCCGAACCGGAAGATTCCGAGCGGCAGGACTGACGGCCCGCCCCGGCGAGCGCGAAACCGCCCACGCGCCCGGTGCGCTCAGCTACCGTGCCCACGCGGGAAAGCCGGAGGCGCGGCGGGGGTCGCCGCGCGGACTCAGGAAGGGACGCGGTGCCGAACCACCTGCACGACTCGACTCCGCCGGACGACGCGAGCACGGTCCCGGCGCTGGACCGCGCCGAAGCCGCCGAGGTGGGCACCGCCCTGATCGGCCACCTCGACCCGGAACGCACCGACCGCTTCGACCTGCCCGCCAACGCCGACGGCAACAACGCCGAGGCGATCGGCGAGGAATGGAACCGGATCAGCGCGCGGCTCACCGAGCTCTTCCTCGCGGGCGTGCCCGGCGAGGATCCGCGGGTGCAGCAGGTCGCGGGCGAGCACTACCGCTGGATCTGCCGGTTCTGGGCTCCGGACCGCGACTCCTACCTGCGGTTGGCCGCGATGTACGTGAGCCAGCCGAAGTTCCGCAAGCGCATCGAGCGCAAGAAACCGGCCGGGCTGGCCGCGTACCTGCGCGACGCCATGACCGCCTACGCGCACTCCCGACTGCGCTGAACACGCCCCGCCGCGGGTGCGGTCGTGGTGCTTGTCGGTGCCTTCTCGTTCAATGAACCCCATGCCGAGATGGGTGCTGCACATGGACATGGACGCGTTCTTCGCGTCCGTCGAGCAGCTCGCCCGCCCCACCGTCGCCGGCCGCGCGGTGCTGGTCGGCGGGCTCGGCCCGCGCGGCACCGTCGCGGGCGCCAGCTACCAGGCCCGCGAGTACGGGGCCCGTTCGGCGATGCCGATGGCCGAGGCGCGGCGGCGCTGCCCGGTCGCGGTGGTGCTGCCGCCGCGCGGGCGGGTGTACCAGGCGGTGAGCCGCCGGGTGTTCGAGATCGTGCGGGAGCTCTCCGACGTGGTGGGGCAGGTCTCGATCGACGAGGCGTTCCTGGAACCGGCGGAGCTGGCGGGCGCCTCGGTCGAGCACGTCGAGCAGTACGCGGCGGACCTGCGCGCGCGGGTGCTGCGGGAGGTCGGAGTGGCCGCCTCGGTGGGAGCGGGCTCCGGCAAGCAGCTCGCCAAGATCTCGTCCGGGCTGGCGAAGCCGGACGGGGCGCTGGTGGTCCCACCCGAGCAGGAGGTCGAGCTGCTCACCGGGCTGCCGGTGCGCAAGTTGTGGGGCGTCGGACCGGTCACCGAGTCGAAGCTGCACCGCATCGGCGTTTACAGCATCGGTGAGCTCGCGGCGATGCAGCCCGGCGACGTCACTTCGCTGCTCGGGCAGGCGCACGGCGCCGAACTGCACCGCCTGGCGCACGGCATCGACGACCACCCGGTGGCCGAACGCGCCGAGGCCAAGCAGGTCAGCGCGGAGACCACGTTCGACGTGGACATCACCGAACCGGCGCGGCTGGCCGCCGAGGTGGCGGGCATGGCCGAATCGGCGCACCGCAGGCTGGTGTCGTCCGGGCGGGCGGCGCGGACGGTGACGCTGAAGGTGCGCGACGCGGACTTCACCACGATCAGCCGGGCGGAGACGTTCGCGTCCGCGACCTCGGACCTGGCCTCGTTCAGCGCGGCCGCGCGGCGGCTCACCGCGGTGGCCGTACCGCCGGGCACGCCGGTGCGGCTGGTCGGGATCTCCTATTCGGGCCTGGCGACCTCGGAGCAGGAGGCGCTGTTCGACTCCCCGGCCGACGAGCCCGCGGACGTCCCGAGCGCCGAGCCCGCCGAGCATCCGGCCGAGTCCGAGCCGCTGTTCCAGCGCCCGTGGCGAGCGGGCGACGACGTGTTCCACCCGGAGCACGGGCACGGCTGGGTGCAGGGCGCCGGGCTCGGCCGGGTCACGGTCCGGTTCGAGACCGCGCGCACCGGCCGCGGGCGGGCGCGCACGTTCGGTGCCGAAGACCCGGCGCTGAAACCGGCCGACCCGCTCGACAGCCTCGGCTGGTGAACCGCTGCGGCTCGCCGCGGGACCGCCCCGGGACTCAGCGCCGGACCGAGTCGTTGTTCGTCGGCATGGGCGGCAGGTGCCTGCGGTAATGGCCGATCCACTTGCGCGGTGCCGAGGTCTGCACCGCCTGCTCCACCGCGCGGGGCACGCGGCTGAACGGCGGGAGGTGGAACCGGTAGCGCACGCCCGGGGTGTCCGCGACGGACGGCGGTTCCTCGACGAGCCAGCGCTCGAGCTCCGGGTGCCGGGAGCTGAATCCGGCGTCGGCCGGGTAGAACTCCAGCGCTACCCGCCGCTCCGGGTGCACCGGCCGGTTCTGCTCGATCCACGGCAGCCGGCCGATGCCGATGGCGGAGATCTCCTTCCACGGCACGCCGAACACCTCACCGCGGGTGCGCGCGTAGAAGCCGCTGCGGTCCACCAGGAAGCCGCGGCTGTTGAGCATCCCGCTCGCGGAGAACGCGAACCACAGGAACACGACCCCGAACACCAGCTGCCAGATCCACATGCCGACCGTGTTGCCGCGGTTGACCAGGGTCGCCGCGCACAGCACGGTGAGGAACCCGCTCACCCCGCCGCCGAGCAGCAGCATCCGGAAGGTGCCCGCGGAAACGTCGACGTCCCGGGCCTCCGGGCCGAGCCCGATCGGCGCGGCCGGCTCCTGCGGTCGTTCGTCCCGGCCGTAGACGCGCGTCCCCGGGCCACCCTGGGCGTTGCCTTGGTTCAGGGTGGTCTTCTCGGTGGTCCTGCCCGGCACGGTCGCCCATTCCCGTTCCGCCCGGTCCGCGCGCTGCCATCCGCCAGGTAGCCATTTCATGCCCGCCAGGGTAGCGGCGCGCACTCCGGGCGATCGGCCTCGGTGACCCGGAACCCGGGTGGTATCAGGGTGATTTCCGGGTTTCCCCGTGCGTCGAGGTCAGGCCGCGCGCAGCAGCAGCGCGTCGCCCTGGCCGCCACCGCCGCACAGCGCCGCCGCGCCCTGCCCGCCGCCGCGGCGCCGCAGCTCGAGCGCGAGGTGCAGCGCCAGCCGGGCGCCGGACATGCCGATGGGGTGGCCGAGCGCGATGGCACCGCCGTTGACGTTCACCGCGTCCTCGCTGAGCCCGAGCGCCTGCGCGGAGACCAGCCCGACCGCGGCGAACGCTTCGTTGATCTCGACGAGGTCCAGCTCGGCGGTGCGCTGCCCGCCCTTGGCCAGCGCGGCCTTGATCGCGTTCGACGGCTGCTCGTGCAGGCTCGCGTCCGGCCCGGCGACGACGCCGTGCGCGCCGATCTCGGCCAGCCAGTGCAGTCCGAGCTCGTCGGCCTTCGCCTTGCTCATCACCACGACCGCGGCGGCGCCGTCGGAGATCTGCGAGGCCGAGCCCGCGGTGATCGTCCCGTCCGGTGCGAACGCCGGGCGCAGTTTGCCGAGGCCGTCCGCGGTGGTGTCGGCCCGGATGCCTTCGTCGCTGTCGACCACGACCGGGTCGCCCTTGCGCTGCGGCACGCTGACCGGCGCGATCTCCTCGGCGAACACGCCCCGCTCGGCCGCGGCTCCGGCGCGCTGGTGCGAGCGGGCGGCGAACTCGTCCTGCGCGCGGCGGGTCAGGCCGTGCCGGGAGTTGTACTTCTCGGTCGAGGCACCCATCGCCATCTGGTCGAACGCGCAGGTCAGACCGTCGAAGGACATGTGGTCGACGAGCTGGCCGTCGCCGAACTTGATGCCTTCGCGGGAGCTGGTCAGCAGGTGCGGGGCCTGCGTCATGGACTCCTGCCCGCCCGCGACGACCACGTCGAACTCGCCCGCCCTGATCAGCTGGTCGGCCAGGGCGATCGAGTCCAGCCCGGACAGGCAGACCTTGTTGACGGTCAGCGCGGGAACGTCCATCGGGATGCCGGCGCCGACCGCGGCCTGCCGGGCCGGGATCTGCCCGGCTCCGGCGGTCAGCACCTGGCCCATGATCGTGTACTGCACCTGCTCCGGCGGCACGCCCGCGCGTTCCAGCGCGGCCCTGATCGCCACCGCGCCGAGCTGGGCGCCGCTGAAGTCCTTCAACGAGCCGAGCAACCGCCCCATCGGGGTGCGTGCTCCAGCAACGATCACAGACGAGCCCACTGCCGCCTCCCGGTTCGTTCGACTCCGGTCCATTCGACCACCGACGCCATCATGCCCCTGCCGAGGCTGGCCGGACCATACCCGGCGTGGCACGCGGTGCCAGCCGGTTCGCGGGGTGCGCTCGGGCACATGCGGGACGGAAGCGGCAGCGCTCCCCTCCCCTGCCGATCAGCAGTTGCCGCGGCCTGCCGTGGTGTCGCAAAGCGCGGACTCCGCGGACCAGGACAGCTCGCTGCGCGCGTCGGTCCCCAGTTTCCGGGAGGCCGATACGTCGGTGTCCGCTCCCGAATCACCCTGCAGCCAGTACCGGACCTCGTACTCGCCGCCCCCGCTGGAGTAGGTGAACGCGTAGAACGGCGCGGGCACCGGCGCCGGCCCGAAATCCGGCGACAGCCAGGCATCTTCGCCTTCCGCAGCATGCGGATCGATGTAGAGGCAGTCGTAGGTGGCGCCCTCGAAGGTGCACTTGCGCGGTTCACCGCCGCCGTAGCGGCCGACCGAATCGACCTTCGTGACGCCGTTGGTGGCGAGCCGTTGGTAGATGTCCTCGCACGCGCCTTCGTCGCAGGCGTGCCAAGCCGACCACGCGGCCGCACGGGATTCCGCAGCGGAAGCACCATCCGCGGCCGAGTCGCAGTACCGACCCACGACGTGCGCGGCGGCCGTCTTCGCCGCCGACCGCGAATCCACTGCGGTGGCAGCGGTTTCCTGCGCCCCCAGACCTGCCGAGTCGAGCTGCCAGATGCCGACACCGGGGTTGAAGAACAAGCCGTCGGCGCGCTGCTGCGGATCGGCCAGCGCCGTCTGGTCGTCGTAGCGGGACAACGTCATCGGGGCGGGTGCGGCCCCGGAACCCGCGACCTCCGGCCAGGTCGGGGCCAGCGTGAGGTTGGTGGCATCGGCCGCGCTCAGCCCGCAATCCTCGGCTGCGGCGGCATCCGCGGCGGCCGACTCGGCCGCGGAGTAGGGCTCGGCGCCGAATCGCAACGGCCCCGCGGGCAGCCACGCGCGCTCGTGCTTGAGCCGCAGCTCATCGGGATTCGGCCCGCCACCGCCGGAAACCACCGGCCCGCCACCGGCGGCGAACGCGCTCGCCGGAGCCGACAGCACCGCGACCGCGCCCAGCACGGCGAACGCGCGCGGCCAGCGTCTGCGACGACCGGGTTCGCGCTGCAGAAGTCTGAAATCGACCATGAGCCACCTTTCGACGTGAAGCGGCAACATGCTCACGTCGGCCCAGTCAGTCGAACTCCGCCGTCCGGAGCAATCCGAGCCGGGTGCCATCACTTTTTTCTGCCATCTTTCGCACACTTCCGGCGGATTCATCGCGCGTTAGGCTGCCCGCCATGCACGGCGAACTGCACGACTTGCTCACCGCGATCGACCACGTCGGAATCGCGGTCACCGACCTCGACGCGGCGATCGAATTCCAGCGCAGCACCTTCGGGCTGGAAGTGACCCACACCGAGCAGAACGAGGACCAAGGGGTCCGGGAGGCGATGCTCGCCGCCCCCGGCGACACCGCCGGCGCCACCCGGATCCAGCTGCTGGCGCCGTTGCGGGCGGACTCAGCGATCGGGAAGTTCCTGGACCGCAACGGTCCAGGACTGCAACAGCTCGCCTACCGGGTGACCGATGTGGACGCGGCCTGCGCGGCACTGCGTGCCAGCGGGTTGCGGTTGCTCTACGACGCTCCGCGGCGGGGCACCGAGGACAGCCGGATCAACTTCGTGCACCCGAAGGACGCGGGCGGCGTCCTGGTCGAACTGGTGGAACCGGCGGTCTGACGGCTGCGGCGGCTCCGGTCACGGCCCGGTCGGAAGGCGCGGTCGGGAAGGCCCGGTCGGCGCTTCACCTCGGCGTCATGGTGCGGGCCGCTCCAGCGCCCGCGCGATGAAGCAGATCTCGCGGTCCAGCTCGTCCTCGTCCCCGTGCCGGGCCACGGCGTGCCGGTGGCTGACCACCCTGGCCAGCAGCAGCGCGGCGGTGTCGACGTCCTCGGCACCGCCACCCGCCGCAGACCCGTCCGACGCGGCAGGCGCCAGCGCGGCCGAGATGACTTCGCGGATCTGGCGCACCACGACGTCGAACCGCTCCTGCAACGCCCGCCGGACCGCGGCGTGCGTGTCCGCTTCGCGCCAGAGCAAGTGGCTCAGCAGCACCGACGACTCGAACCGCCGGTCCAGTTCGGACACCAGCCGGTACAGGCTGCCGGTGACGTCGCCTGCCAGCACGATCCGCGCGGGGTCCAGCTCCTCGTCCGGCAGCCGCTCCACCAGCGCGACGAGCAGGTCCTGCTTGCGGCGGAAGTAGTAGTGGATCAGTCCTTTCGGGACCTGGGCGCGCTCGGCGATCCGCGAGGTCGGGGTGGCGTCGAACCCGGACTCGGCGAACAACTCCCCCGCCGCGGACAGGATCCGCTCACGTGCCGGACAACGGCACGCACCGTCGGCGACCGCAGCCTCGGCGTGCGGTTCCGCCGCCGGGCCGCAACCGCACGCCGACGACTGCTCCGGCGCTCCGAGTGCCCATGCCACCGCGTCCTCCAGCGTCGATCAGCCGGTCGATCACCTCCGTGCAACGTACCGGCGGTGCCGGAACCGGCCGGAACGCGACCTCCGGACGCGCCCGCTATCGCGGGGCCGCCGCTGCGCTGCCGTGCGCGGCACCGGCCTCCGGCAGGGCGGCGGCGCCGACCGCCACGGCCAGCACCCCGACCACCCAGCAGGTCCAAGCGGCACCCGCGAGACCGGCGAACCCGAGCACCCAGGGCGACAGGAACAGCAGCACGCCCAGCACCATGTGCGCGTATTCGCTGGTCATCGAGCCCGGCATCACCAACGACCACACGGCGCTGAGCACCAGCAGCACGCCCAGCACGAGCATCGCCGAGACCGCGCCGCCGCTGGTGCGGGTCCACAAGGTGGCCAGCAGCAAGTACACGCCCAGCAGCAGCGCCACCCAGTCCTGCCAACGATTCCACGGCCGGACCTGCGCGTTCGCCTTGGTCGCCACGTCGCTCACCTCCACCGCCCGGATGCGCCTGTCGAAGGTCGGGGCACACCGCCGGCGGCGTCCAGGGTCCTTCGGCTCGGTCCAGCCCGGCTTTACCCGGTCCGGTGAGTGACCCCGCGGAAACTCCCCCGTTCCCGCCCACACCTCCCACAACGCGGGTGCCTTCCAGGTAGCGTGGTCGTCATGGGCCTCGCCGACGACCGTGATCTACTCCCGCTGGGTTCGGGATTCGACCTCGTTCGCAAGAACGGATACGACCGCGCTCAGGTCGACGAGCATCTGGAACGGGTCGACGCCGATCTGCGCATCCTCACCTCGGACCGCGACGCGGCCGTCGCCCAGGCCCGGGATGTGTCCAAGCAGCTCGAATCCGCGCGCTCGGAGATCGAGAACCTGCGCGGCCAGGTCGAACGGCTGTCCAAGCCGCCGACGACGCTGGAAGGGCTCAGCGAGCGGTTGCAGCGGATGCTCAAGCTCGCCCAGGACGAGGCGGGCGACATCCGCAGCCGCGCCGAGAAGGACGCCGCCGAGACCCGCAGCCGCTCCGAGTCCGAGGCGGGCGCGCTGCGCACCCGCTACGAGAAGCTGATCGCCGAGGTCGACGAGCGGCGCACCGAGATGGAGACCGAGCACCGCTCGGTGCTGGACAAGGCAAAGGCCGAGGCCGAGCGGATCACCACCGAGGCCGAGCAGAACCGCGTCCGCGCCGACGAGGAGTCCGAGGCCCGCCGGACGCAGGTCGAGGAGGACTTCGAGATCGCGATGGCGGCTCGGCGCACCGAGTCGATGAAGACCCTCGCCGAGCAGGAGGCCACCAGCAAAGCCGACGCGCAGCGCCGCGTCCGCGAGGCCACCGAGGAGGCCAACCGCAGGCTCCGCGAAGGCACCAACGAGGCGCACCGCCGGGTCCGCGAGGCCACCGACGAAGCCAACCGGCTCAACACCGAATCCACCCAGGCGGCCGAGAAGCTGGAGCGGGAGAGCACCGAGGCAGCCGAACGCCGCGAGCGCGAGAGCACCGAGGCCGCCGAGAAGCGCGAACGCGAGAGCGTCGAAGCCGCGCAGCAGCGCGAGCAGGAAAGCGTCGAGGCCGCGCAGCGCCGCGAGCGGGAAAGCACCCAGGAAGCCGAGCGCCTGGTCGCCGAGGCCACCGAGAAGGCCAACCGGATGATCCAGGAGTGCACCGACGAGGCGACGCGCCTGGTCGACGACGGCACCCGGGAGAGCGAGCGGCTGGTCCGGGAAGCCCGCGCGGACGCCGAGCGCAGGCTGGTGGCCACCACCGAGGAGGCCCAGCGCCGGCTGACCAAGGCCGATGACCAGGTGCACTCGCTGACCGAGCTGCGGGACACGGTGGCGGCGAAGCTGCGCGACGCCGCGGAACTGCTCGGGCAGACGACGCCGCTGCTGGAGCGGCTGGACCAGGAGGACTCCGAGGAGGCCGCGCTGCGCGAGGCCGCCGCGGAAGCCCGCGAGCAGGCGCGCAAGGGCGCCGAGGAGGCCGTGGCGGCGGATCGGCCGCAGGACGCCGCGGCGTCCGTGGACGGTCCTGCGGCGTCCGCGGACGGTCCTACCGAGAAGATCCGGCGGCGGGACTTGCCGGGCGCCTCCGGCTCGAACGGGAGCGGCCCGGGGAACCAGAGCGGCTCGAAGACCGGTGCGGCCGCAACTGCGGCAGCGGGACCGGTCCGGTCCGGGCAGTCGGCGACCGCGATGCCCGTCGCCTCGGCGTCCGGAACCGCGGCGAGCCCGGCCGGTTCGACCGCGGGTCAGCAGGCGGCCCAGCAGGCGACGGAGTCCGCGCAGGCCGAGGCCAAGCCGAACCCGCACGACCAGCCGACCCGCCGGATCCAGCTGCCCGTCCCGGGCCAGGCCCAGCAGCCCGGCGCCCAGGCCCAGCAGCCCGGCACGCCGACCCGCAGCGACAAGTCCCGCTGAGCCACCTCGGGAAACGGCCGCGCAGCGCCGCCACCCGAGGCGCCTGATCGAACCCTCCGAGCAGACATGCGCGCCCGGACCGCTCGCTCAGGCGAAAGATCTCCGGGCTGCGAAGCCCGACCTCACAGCTGAGGTTCCGCCCGGTACGCGGTGGCGAACCGCGGACGCCCGGCCAGGTCCGTGTGATCCTCCACCTCGCACAGGACCCTCCTGGCCTTCAACAACGCGGGCACCGATCCGCCGTGGGTGTCGTCGTGCTCGATCGCCATGCCGCCGCCGTGCCGCAGCAGCCGCGCGCCGCAAGCGATCACCTGCCGGACCACGTCCAGCCCGTCGCGGCCGCCGAACACGGCCTCGTGCGGATCGTGCTCGCGCACTTCCGGCGGCACCGGCGTGCCCTCCGGCACGTACGGCGGGTTGCACAGCACCAGGTCGACCAGGCCTTCCAGGTCCATCAGCAACGTCGGGTCGTGCACATCGCCCGCGTGCAGCCGGGTCGGCGTGTCGCCCGCGGCGGCCTGCTGGTCGATGTTGTGCCTCGCCCAGGTCAGCGCGTTCGTGTCCAGCTCGACCGCGTGCACCGTCGCATCGGGGCGCGCGTTGGCCACGGCCAGCGCGAGCGCGCCGGTGCCGGTGCACAGGTCGACGACGGTGGGATGCTCGATCCCTTCGAGCGTGGCCAGTCCCCAGGCGAGCAGCAGCTCGGTCTCCGGGCGCGGGACGAACACGCCTGGACCGACGCTGAGCGTCACGTTGCCGAGGGTCGCGGTGCCCACGAGGTGCTGCAACGGCACCCGCTCGGCCCGCTGCCGCACCAGCGCGTGCAGCGCTTCCACCACGGGCGGATCCACCAGCGGCACCATCATCAACTTGGTCCGCTCCACCCCTAGCAGGTGGGCGGCCAGCAGTTCGGCGTCGGTGCGCGGGCTCGGCACGCCTGCCGCGGACAACATGCGTGCCGCTTCGAGGATGGCCAGGCGCAGTGGCTGTCGAGTCACGAGGCAAGCTTAGAGCGCGTGATCTCCGGACCCGCTCAGGCGAGGCCCGAAAACGCCGGAACGGCTGCGCTCACCCGGTCGAGGCGAGGCGTTCCTCCCGGTCGGCGGTGATCAACGCGCCCAGCACGCCGTCCAGGTCGCCGTCGAGCACGTGCTCGAGGTTGTACGCCTTGTAATTGACCCGGTGATCGGAGATCCGGTTCTCCGGGAAGTTGTAGGTGCGCACCCGCTCGGAGCGGTCCACGGTGCGCACCTGGCTGCGACGGGTCTCGGCCGCTTCGCGCTCGGCCTCCTCGTCGGCCATCGCCTGCAGCCGCGCACGCAGCACGTGGATCGCGCGCAGCTTGTTCTGCAGCTGGGACTTCTCGTTCTGGCAGGAGACGACGACCCCGGTGGGCAGGTGCGTGATCCGCACCGCCGAGTCGGTCGTGTTCACGCTCTGCCCGCCGGGGCCCGAGGACCGGTAGACGTCGATGCGCAGGTCCTTCTCGTCCACCTCGACCTCGACGTCCTCGGTCTCGGGATAGACCAGCACCCCGGCCGCCGAAGTGTGCACCCGGCCCTGGGACTCCGTGACCGGCACCCGCTGCACCCGGTGCACGCCGCCCTCGAACTTCAGCTTCGACCACACGCCGTCCGGGCCCGGATCGGCCTTCTCCTTCACCGAGACCGTGACGTCCTTGTAGCCGCCGAGTTCGGATTCGGTGGAGCCCAGCACCTCGGCGCGCCAGCCCTGGCGCTCGGCGAAGCGCAGGTACATCCGCAGCAGATCGCCCGCGAACAACGCGGATTCCTCGCCGCCCTCACCGGATTTGATCTCCAGCAGCACGTCCGAGGAGTCGCGCTGGTCGCGCGGCAGCAGCAGCTCGGTGAGCCTGGCCTCCAGCGCGGGCAGCGAGTCGGCGAGCGATTCGGCCTCCGCGGCGAACGCCGGGTCCTCGTCGGCGAGTTCGCGGGCCGTGGCCAGGTCGGAACGCACCCGGTGCCATTCCCCGGCTGCCTTGGCCACCGGGGTGAGTTCGGCGTAGCGGCGCCCCAGTTTGCGCGCGTTGGCCTGGTCGGCGTGCACGTCCGGTTCGGCGAGCCGCCGTTCCAGCTCCGCATGCTCGGCGAGCAGCTCTTCGAGCTTCGAAGTCTCCACGGCAACCTTCTTCTCGACCGGTACAGGTGCGGCACGACAACGGCGCCCGCCCCGCGCGTCGCGGGAGCGGGCGCCGTCGGCTCAGCTACTTCTTGGTGCGAGCGCCCTGCGGGCGGCGGCCGTAGCGGGCCTCGAAGCGGGCCACGCGGCCGCCGGTGTCCAGGATCTTCTGCTTGCCCGTGTAGAACGGGTGGCAGTTCGAGCAGACCTCGACGGTGATGTTGCCGCTGGCCTGGGTGCTGCGAGTGGTGAAGGTGTTCCCGCAACCACAGGTCACCTCGGTGGTGACGTATCCGGGGTGGATGTCCGACTTCAACGCTTGTCCTCCTGTTCGTGGCTCCGGGTCCCCGCGCCGGGTGCGCCGCGAGGTGAACCGGTGCCTTTTCCGATCCGGCATTCTGCCAGATCGAGGGCGCTGACCTGCAACGCAGGGGCACCGCGGGGTATTCCGGCAGGCAGCCGCCCGGCGCGGTGCACCGACCGCCCGGCGCGCCTCGCGGACCGTCCGGCGCACGGCGGCCCGCGAGGTCCTGCGAACCGGGACGTTCGTGTACACACTTTCCGGCGTGCAGCAGTGCTCCCTCTTCGGCGAACTCGGGATCCGGTCGTGGCTGGCCTTGCCGCCGCTGTTCCTGTGCGGAACCGCCGGCGTGGCCGCGGCGCTGGACCGGATGCTGGCCGAGAGCACTTCCACGGCGCTGTCGGTTCCGCTGATGTTCGGGTGCGCCGCCGGGCTCGCGGTTCTCAGCGGTGGCCAAGTGCGGTGGTCGCGACGGTGGCAGCGGCGCGTGCTGCGGTTCGGCTACCCGGTGGTGCTGCTGGCGTGCGCGGTCAGCACCGATCAGGTCCTGGTTCCGCTGCTGCCGATGCTGGTCGTCGGCGCGGCGACGCTGTTCGTCCTGGCCGCGCTGCTGGCGCGCCGCCCCGGAACGCGTTGCGGGCAGGACTGACTCAACCCGGCGGCAGCGGGGCCGCGCCGCGCGCGGCGAGCATGGCGCGCATGAGTTCGCTTTCGGTCGCCTGCGAGCCGAGCATGTTGCTCGCCAACCCGCGCACCGGAGCCAGCGCGGCGTGCTCGGCGCCGTAGCGGGCCATCGGCGCGCCGCCCTCGTGGTGGCGCAGCATCAGCCGCAGGAACTCGGTGTCGAAAGCGGGCCCGCGCAGCGTCCGCAACCGCGCGAGCTCCGCGCTGTCGGCCATGCCGGGCATCCCCGCCCCGGCCGCCATGCCGCCGTGCTGGTGCTCGCCCCCGCGCTGGTGCTCGGCACCGTGCATCCACTGCATCGGCGGACCGCTCGCCTGCGGTGGCTGCCCCCACAAGTTCAGCCACCCCTGCATCCGGCCGATCTGGTCGCGCTGGTTGGTCTCGATGTCGAACGCGAGCCCGCGGACCTCGGCGTCGCCGCCGCGTTCCCGCGCGAGCGTGGCCATGGTGACCGCCTGCTGGTGATGCATCGACATGTCCTGCGCAAAGCCGACGTCGACCGCGCCGGGCGCGGGCTCCGATGGTCGTGCCGGCCCGGCGATCAGCAGTCCTGCGGCGGCACCGAGCAGCAGCAGAGCCGTCGCCACCCCGGCCGCGATGACTACCCGTGCCATCAGCGGCCACCGCGAGTTCCGCGCCGCGCCGGTCAACGGCCCCCGCCCATGTCACCGGCACCGCTCTGCGCGCCCGCGCCGCTCATCGGCACGGCGTCCGGCGGCGGCGCAGCGGGGTCGAACGGCGGCGGGTTCTGCGTGTCGAACCCGCCCGGGATCGCCTGGCAGGAGCCGCCGACCTCCGGGTACACGCCGTTCGGGTTCTGCCGCAGCGCGGTGATGAACTGGTCGATCCGCGGATCGTCCGGAGCGTCGAGCTTGAGCTGGTGTCCCCACGACTGCAACGAGATCGGCGAATCCAACCCCGGGTACGGCGAAAGCATCGTGTAGGGGCGGTTCTGCACCCTCCGGGCCAGCTGCTGCACGCCGTCCGCGCCGATCTTCTCCGGGTCGTAGGCGATCCACACGGCACCGTGCTCCAGCGAATGGACCATGTTCTCGGTGCGTACCGCCTGCGGGTAGACCACGCCGGTGCAGTCGGCCCAGACGTTGTCGTGCGGGCCGCCGAACGGCGGGGCCTTGTCGTAGGCCACCCGCTGCTGAGCCGTCACGTGCTGCATACCGGGATAGTCGGCGGTTTCGACACCGGGGATCTTTTTCGACGGGTCGGGATTCTGCGGCGAGGGCTTGAACGGCGCCGCAGCAGCGTCCGCTTCGGCCTGCGCGCTCTCCGAGGCCGTGTTCTCGCGGTGCTCCATGTACACGAATCCGAAGATGAGGGCCGCCACCAGAACGACGACGCCGACCCCGGCGATCGTGAGCCACGGGACGGATCGCTGCTGCGCAACGGAACTGCGCGCGTTGCGCATCGCCTTGTTCTTCTTGCCGCTGGTCATCTCGTCCTCGTCCTCCACCCGCCGTCGCCGGGACGGCTCGCCAGTTTAGGGACGCCGCGATCAACAGGGGAGAATTTCGAACACGGCGGGTAATAACGGTCTCACAACGCGGTGACCAGCCGGTTCCGGCGGAACGCGGCGCGGCGAACGGAGCAACGCGCTCACCCGGCACCGCCCACCCAGGCAAAACGACTCGGAAGACCGGCACTTAAACTGCATCAGGTGACTCCCGCCGTTCTCGCTGACCTGGTCCGCAGTGCCGCCGTCGACGTGCTCACCGCCCGCGGCCTGGACATATCCGTGCTGCCCGACGCGGTGACCGTGGAACGCCCGCGCAACCCCGAGCACGGCGACTACGCGACGAACATCGCGATGCAGGTGGCCAAGAAGGCCGGCGTGCCGCCGCGGGACCTCGCCGGCTGGCTGGCCGAGGAGCTGACCGGGCGGGAAGGCATCGCCGAGGTCGACGTGGCCGGACCGGGCTTCCTGAACCTGCGGCTCGCCGCCGACGCGCAGGCCGGGATCGTCCGCGAGGTGCTGTCCGCGGCCGCGGACTTCGGCAGCGGCGACCGCTACCGGGACCTGCGGGTGAACCTGGAGTTCGTATCGGCGAACCCGACCGGCCCGATGCACCTGGGCGGCGCGCGCTGGGCCGCGGTCGGTGACGCGCTCGGGCGCACCCTGTCCGCGCAGGGTGCCGAGGTGACCCGCGAGTACTACTTCAACGACGCGGGGGCGCAGATCGACCGCTTCGTGCGCTCGCTGATCGCCGCGGCGCAGGGCGAGCCCGTTCCGGAGGACGGCTACGGCGGCGACTACATCGGCGAGATCGCCAAGCAGGTGCGCGCCGAGCAGCCGGACGTGCTGGAACAGCCCGCGGACGAGCGCCACGAGACGTTCCGCCGGATCGGCGTGGGCCTGATGTTCGACGAGGTCAAGCGCAGCCTGCACGAGTTCGGCACCGACTTCGACGTGTTCTTCCACGAGGACTCGCTGCACAGCTCCGGCGCGGTGGCGCGCTCCGTGGAGCAGCTCAAGGAGTCCGGGCACCTGTACTTCGCCGACGGCGCCTGGTGGCTGCGCTCCACCGAGTTCGGCGACGACAAGGACCGGGTGCTGATCAAGAGCGACGGCGCCGCCGCCTACATCGCGGGCGACGTCGCCTACCTGCGCGACAAGCGCTCCCGCGGGTTCGACCTGTGCATCTACATGCTGGGCGCGGACCACCACGGCTACATCTCCCGGCTCAAGGCCGCGGCCGCCGCGTTCGACGACGATCCGGACTCGGTCGAGGTGCTGATCGGGCAGCTGGTGAACCTGGTGCGCGACGGCGAACCGGTCCGCATGAGCAAGCGCGCGGGCACCGTCGTGACCATGGAGGACCTGGTCGACGCGGTGGGCGTGGACGCGGCCCGGTACTCGCTGATCCGCTCGTCGGTGGACTCCGCGGTGGACATCGACCTGGACCTGATCAGCAAGCGCAGCAACGAGAACCCCGTCTACTACGTGCAGTACGCGCACGCGCGGCTCTCGTCGTTGCAGCGCAACGCCGAGTCGCTGGGCATCGAGCGGGGTCCGGTCGAGCAGGCGGATCTGGCGCTGCTGACCCACGAGCGGGAAGGCGACCTGATCCGCACGCTGGGCGAGTTCCCGCGGGTGGTGCTCTCCGCGGCGCAGCTGCGCGAGCCGCACCGCATCGCGCGGTACCTGGAGGACGTGGCCAGCGCCTACCACAAGTTCTACGACGCCTGCCGCGTGCTGCAGCCGGGCGACGACCAGGCGAGCCCGCTGACGGTGGCCCGCCTGCAGCTGTGCGAGGCGGCCCGCCAGGTGATCGCCAACGGCCTCGCGCTGCTCGGGGTCACCGCGCCCGAACAAATGTGAATTGCCGACACCGCCCGCGATCGGGCGGTCCGGATGCGGGCACCCGCATCCACCCGAGTTCTCATAAGGAGCCGCGATCATGCGCGCCCATCCCGCCGGGCCTCGGCACGCCGAAGTCCTGCTGCCGGGCAGCACCGCCGGGCCGCCCCCGGCCGCCGAAGCCGAACTCGACGAACTGCACCACCTGGTGTGGCCGCGCAACGCGCAGCGCGGCGACGACGGTGCGGTGCGCTTCGCCGGGACCGACGTCCGCGAGCTGGCCCGCGAGCACGGCACTCCGGTGTTCGTGCTGGACGAGGCCGACTTCCGGTCCCGCTGCGCGGAGTACGCGGCGGCCTTCGGCGACCCCGCTTCGGTGCACTACGCCTCGAAGGCGTTCCTGTGCACCGAGGTCGCGCGCTGGGTCGCCCAGGAGGGCCTGAGCCTGGACGTGTGCAGCGGCGGCGAGCTGCGCGTCGCGCTGCGCGCCGACTTCCCGCCGGAGCGGATCACCTTCCACGGCAACAACAAGTCCACCGCGGAGCTGACCGCGGCGGTGCAGGCCGGCGTCGGCTCGATCGTGCTGGACTCGTTCCACGAGATCGCGCGGCTGGAGCACATCGCCCACGAGCACGGCGTGCTGCAACCGGTGATGGTGCGGGTGACGGTCGGCGTCGAGGCGCACACCCACGAGTTCATCGCGACCGCGCACGAGGACCAGAAGTTCGGCTTCTCGCTGGCTTCCGGCGACGCCGCGGAAGCGGCCCGGCGAACCGTCAAGTCGCGCTCGTTGCAGCTGGTGGGCCTGCACAGCCACATCGGCTCGCAGATCTTCGACGACGACGGGTTCGGCCTGTCCGCGCACCGCGTGGTGGCGCTGCTGGCGGACCTGCGCGCCGAGCACGGCGCCGAGGTGATGGACAGCGTGCACACCGTCGACCTCGGCGGCGGCCTGGGCATCGCCTACACCTCGGAGGACGATCCGCTGCCGGTGCCGGAGCTGGCGTCCCGGCTGCACGAGATCGTGCGCAAGGAGTGCGAGTCCGCCGGGTTCGAGCCGCCGCGGGTGGCGGTCGAGCCGGGCCGGGCGATCGCCGGGCCGGGCACGGTCACCGTCTACGAAGTGGGAACGGTCAAGGACGTCGAGCTCGACGGCGGGGTCTCGCGGCGCTACGTCAGCGTGGACGGCGGGATGAGCGACAACATCCGGACCTCGCTCTACGACGCGATCTACGACTGCAGGCTGGTCTCCCGCGCCGCCGAAGCGCCGCCCACGCTGTCCCGCATCGTGGGCAAGCATTGTGAGTCCGGTGACGTAGTGGTGCGAGACTGCTGGCTGCCGGAGGACATTGCTCCGGGCGACCTGCTCGCGGTCGCCGCTACCGGTGCCTATTGCTACGTGATGGCGAGCAACTACAACCGGCTGCCCAAGCCGCCCGTGGTGGCGGTGCGGGACGGGCGGCCGAGGTTGCTGCTGCGCGGGGAGACCGAGGACGACCTGCTCCGGCTGGAGGTGTGAGTGATCGAGGACCGTGCACCGATCCGCGTCGCGCTGCTGGGCTGCGGCACGGTCGGAACCGAGGTGCTGCGGCTGCTGCAGGACCGGCCGGTCGAGTTCGCGGCCCGCGTCGGAGCTCCGGTGCAGGTGACCGGCGTCGCGGTACGGCGCCCGCACAAGCACCCGGCGGTGCCCGAGCAGCTGCTGACCACGGACGCGACCGCGCTGGTCGACGGTGACGTCGACGTGGTGGTGGAGCTCATCGGCGGGATCGAACCGGCCCGTTCGCTGCTGCTGCGCGCGCTGCGGGCCGGCAAGTCCGTGGTGACCGGCAACAAGGCGCTGCTGGCCGAGTACGGCTCGGAGCTGTACGAGGCCGCCGACGAGGCCGGGGTGGACATCTACTTCGAGGCCGCCGTCGCCGGGGCGATCCCGCTGCTGCGCCCGCTGCGCGAGTCGCTGGCCGGGGACCGCATCCACCGCGTGATGGGCATCGTCAACGGCACCACGAACTACATCCTCTCCGCGATGGACTCCACCGGGGCGGGCTATTCGGAGACCCTGGACGAGGCGGGCAGGCTGGGCTACGCCGAGGCGGATCCGACCGCGGACGTGGACGGCTTCGACGCGGCGGCGAAGGCCGCGATCCTTGCCTCGCTGGCGTTCCACACCCGCGTGACCGCCAACGACGTGCACCGGGAGGGGATCTCCGCGGTCACTCCCGGCGACATCTCCGCGGCCAAGGAGCTGGACCGCACGGTCAAGCTGCTGTCGATCTGCGAGCGGGTCGTCGACGCCGACGGCACCGAGGCCGTTTCGGCCCGGGTGCACCCGGCGATGCTGCCGCGCAACCATCCGCTGGCGAGCGTGGGCGGCGCCTTCAACGCGGTGTTCGTGGAGGCCGAGGCCGCCGGGAACCTGATGTTCTACGGCCAGGGCGCCGGCGGCGGCCCGACCGCCAGCGCGGTGCTCGGCGACCTGGTCGCGGTGGCCCGGAACCTGGTGGTCTCGGGCCGGGGGCCGCGGGAGTCGGCGCACGCGAAGCTGGCGGTGCAGCCGATGGGCTCGACGCCGACGCGCTACCACATCAGCCTGGACGTGGCGGACAAACCGGGTGTGCTCTCGCAGGTCGCGGCCACCTTCAACGACAACGATGTGAGCATTTCGGTGGTGCGCCAGGCGGGCCGCGGCGAAGAGGCCAGCCTGGTCGTGGTCACCCACACCGCGACCGACGCCGCACTCAAGTCCACTGTGGACAAGATTGCGGAGCTGCCCGCGGTGCGCGAGGTCGTCAGCGTGATGCGCGTGGAAGGTGAATCGTCGTGACCCCGAACATCCCTGGCGCGCCCGCGCGCGCGACCGGCTGGCCCGGCCTCATCGAGGCGTACCGGGATCGCGTCGACGTGCCCGAGGGCGCCCCGGCGGTGACCCTGCAGGAGGGCGGGACACCGCTGGTTCCCGCACCGCACCTCTCCGCGCTCACCGGCTGCGAAGTGCACCTCAAGGTCGAGGGCGCGAACCCGACCGGCTCGTTCAAGGACCGCGGGATGACCGTGGCCATGACGCACGCGCTCGCCGCCGGGAGCAAGGCAGTCATCTGCGCATCCACCGGCAACACCTCGGCATCGGCCGCGGCCTACGCCGCGCGCGCCGGGCTCACCTCCGCGGTGCTGGTGCCGCAGGGCAAGATCGCGATGGGCAAGCTCGCGCAGGCCGTGCTGCACGGCGCGAAGATCCTGCAGGTGCAGGGCAATTTCGACGACTGCCTGGAACTGGCCCGCAAGACCGCGGCCGAGCACCCGGTGACGCTGGTCAACTCGGTGAACCGGCTGCGCATCGAGGGGCAGAAGACCGCGGCGTTCGAGATCTGCGACGTGCTCGGCGCGGCACCGGACGTGCACTGCCTGCCGGTGGGCAACGCGGGCAACATCACCGCTTACTGGAAGGGCTACGCGGAGTACGCCGCGGACGGCCTGATCCCGGTCACGCCGCGGATGTTCGGCTTCCAGGCGGCCGGTTCGGCGCCGCTGGTGCGCGGCGAGCCGGTGACCGAACCGGAGACGATCGCCACCGCGATCCGCATCGGCAGCCCCGCGTCCTGGGAGGGCGCGCAGACCGCGAAGACCGCATCGGACGGATTGTTCGCCGCGGTCAGCGACGACGACATCCTGCACGCGTACCGGCTGCTGGCCTCCCGCGAGGGCGTGTTCGTCGAACCCGCGTCGGCCTCCAGCGTGGCCGGGCTGCTGGCCACCGCCGAGGACGGCAGGCTGCCCGCGGGTTCCAAGGTCGTGTGCACGGTGACCGGTCACGGGCTCAAGGACCCCGACACCGCGCTGGCGGGCATGGTCGAGGTCGAGCCGCTGCCGGTGGATCCGAGCGCCGTGGCCACCGCGCTGGAGCTGGCGTGAGCGGGCCTGCCGCTCCCCCACCCGCTGGCCCCCCATCCGCCGGTGCGGCCGTGCGGGTCACGGTTCCGGCTTCCAGCGCCAACCTCGGCCCCGGTTTCGACGCGCTCGGCATCGCCCTGGCGCTGTACGACGCGGTGCACGTCGAAGTCGTGGACGGCCCGGACGGCACCGCCGAGGTCTCGGCCGAGGGCGAAGGCGCGGCGGCGATCCCCACCGACCACGAACACCTCGTGGTCCGAGTGCTGCACCGGACCTGGGCCGAACTCGGCCTGCCCCGGCGTGCGGTGCGGCTGCGGTGCCGCAACAGCATCCCGCATTCCCGCGGTCTCGGGTCCTCGGCGGCCGCGATCGTCGCGGGCGTGGCCGCGGCCTACGAACTCGCCGGTTTCGCGTTGCGGGACAACAAGAACCTGGATCAGGCGCTGCACCTGGCCGCCGCCGAGGAAGGCCACGCCGACAACGTCGCGGCGAGCCTGCTCGGTGGCGTGGTGATCGCCTGGCAGGACGGCGACCGGTTCCGGGCCGCGAGCCTGCCCGCGCACGCCGACCTGCACCCGGTAGCATTCGTGCCCGCCGGTGAATCCGCCACGCACACCACGCGGGGGCTGCTTCCCGCGCAGGTCCCGCACGCCGACGCCGCCTTCAACGCAGGACGCGCGGCGCTGGCCGTGCACGCGCTGACCACCGACCCGTCGCTGCTGCCCGTGGCCACCGAGGACCGGCTGCACCAGGACTACCGGGAACCCGCGTGGCCCGCCACGATCGAGCTGGTGCGGCGGTTGCGGGCCGCCGGGGTGGCGGCCGCGGTGTCCGGCGCAGGGCCGACCGTGCTGGCCTTGCCGCCACGCGGCGAACTGCCGAATTCCGCGCACAGCACGGGTTTCACCGCACTGCACCTGCCGGTGGACCGCTGCGGCGTTCGGGTGGTGTCCGGGCGGTCGCAGATCGAATAGCCGACCGGCCGGACCATTCCTCCGAGCGCGGTGGTACAAAGGAAGTGTCAGCCGGACGAAGTCCGGTGGCTGGTGTTCCGGTGCTGTACGTGCGTGATACGGCTCCGGTTCGCTCGGTGGCACCGCGCAGTGCTCGCTGCAAGGCCGATCGGGTTCTTGTGCGGCACTCTCGGAGCGGCGCCGATTCGATCGAATTCCGTGGCTGTTGCAGCACGGCGGACGCCGAACACCATGATCGACAGAGGGTGTGGCCGCGACCGGTGAGGTTGTTGCACCTCGATGGCGGGGCGTCTACCCTCAAGGTCAATCAGTCACCGCGCGCAGAGCGCCGGTGCCGCATCCGGGGCATCGTTTCCCGGGGCACATCTCTCGCTAGTGAATTGACTCCACCCGGCGCGGGTGAAGGTCAGGATCGGCGGGTACTCGGCCGCGGTGGCAGAGGCAGGAGTTGTCAACTCAATGGGGTTCGCGCGAGGCGGCGGCCCCCGCTCCGGTGGATTCGTACCGGGAACTCGGCGAACCGCCGAGTCGGGGGCAGCGGGCACGCCCGCGGCGATCGACGCCGGATCGGCGTGTACCCCGGTGCCACTGTCTGCGGTCCTGCACGGCGACACTTCGGGCCGGACCGGAAATCACAGCGCTCCCCGTGAACGACAACACCTGAGTGAGGCGGCAGCAGGGCGTGCACCGGCAAGTGTGGATCGGAGTGGATGCGTCGCACGTGGACCGTGGTTCCAGCACGCAGGCGCGTGACGACCGCAACCGCGCAACGACATCGGACGAACGCCAGGGCTGGGCTCCTCTTACCGCCCAATGCCGCTGGTTCCGGCTAATCGCCGACGCCGATCGAGCCGCGCGTGCGTGTTGAACTCGACCGGCATCGGGCCGGTAGCGCAAAAGGCCGTCCGCGAGCATGAGCGGGCGGGCAATCCGCTGGGCCGCGTAGGAGGCGCGGTCCGGTCAGGAAGGACATTCGTGAGCAACACCGAACTGTTGAGCAGCGACGCGGCCAACGGCGTCCCCGCGGCCGGCGGGCAGGACTCCGCCCAGTCCTCGGGCACCGACAGCAACGGCACCCCGCGCCGTCGCGGAGGGCTGTCCGGCATGCTCCTCCCCGAGCTGCGCCAACTCGCGGGGGAACTGGGGATCGACACCGGCGGACTGCGCAAGGGTGACCTGATCGCCGCCATCAAGGAGCGGCAGGGCGGCGGTGCGCCGCAGCGTTCCCGCGGCGCGGGCAACAAGCAGTCCACCGCGACGCAGGAGGACACCGGCAAGAGCGCGCCGGAGTCCGGCAAGGCCGCGCAGGACGGCGCCTCCGGCGGCGGCAAGGCGCACCAGCCCGCGCTCGACGAGACCGACTCTTCGCCGAAGCAGCGCGACACGACCGCCGAGCAGAACACCAACGGTGCTCCGACTCGCGGGCGTCCGCGGCGGCAGAACTCCGACCAGGGCGGCGAGGAAGAGCCCCGCCGCGGTGGCGGCAACAACCGGCGGCGCCGCTCTTCCGGGCGCGGCGGCGGGAACCAGGACCAGGGCGACGACCGCGGCGACCGGCAGGACAACAACCGCGGCGGCCAGGACCGCAACGACCGCCAGGGTTCCCGGCAGCAGGACAAGCAGGACGGCGGCAACCGCCAGCAGGACAACCGCCAGCAGGACGACGACGATGACGGCGGCCGCAGGCGCGGACGCCGGTTCCGGGACCGCCGCCGCAACCGCGGCCGCGGCGAAGGCGGCGGCGAGCCGGAGGTCCGCGAGGACGACGTGCTGCTGCCGGTGGCCGGCATCCTGGACGTGCTGGAGAACTACGCGTTCGTGCGCACTTCCGGCTACCTCGCCGGGCCGAACGACGTGTACGTGTCGCTGTCGCTGGTCCGCAAGTACGGGCTGCGCCGCGGTGACGCGATCAAGGGCGTCATCCGGCAGCCGCGGGAGGGCGAGCAGCAGCGGCAGAAGTTCAACCCGCTGGTGCGGGTGGACGCGATCAACGGCTTGGAGCCGGACGCCGCCAAGGGCCGCTCCGAGTTCCACAAGCTGACCCCGCTGTACCCGAACGAGCGGCTGCGGCTGGAGACCGAGCCGCAGAACCTCACCGGCCGGATCATCGACCTCGTCATGCCGGTCGGCAAGGGCCAGCGCGCGCTGATCGTCTCCCCGCCGAAGGCGGGCAAGACGATGATCCTGCAGGCGATCGCGAACGCGATCACCACGAACAACCCGGAATGCCACCTCATGGTGGTGCTCGCCGACGAGCGCCCCGAAGAGGTCACCGACATGCAGCGCTCGGTCAAGGGCGAGGTCATCGCTTCGACCTTCGACCGGCCGCCGGCAGACCACACCACGGTCGCCGAGCTGTCCATCGAGCGCGCCAAGCGGCTGGTGGAGATGGGCCACGACGTGGTCGTGCTGCTGGACTCGATCACCCGCCTCGGCCGGGCCTACAACCTGGCCGCCCCGGCATCCGGGCGCATCCTGTCCGGTGGTGTGGATTCCACGGCGCTGTACCCGCCGAAGCGGTTCCTCGGCGCGGCCCGCAACATCGAGAACGGCGGTTCGCTGACCATCTTCGCCACCGCGCTGGTGGAGACCGGTTCCACCATGGACACGGTGATCTTCGAGGAGTTCAAGGGCACCGGCAACGCGGAGCTCAAGCTGGACCGCAAGCTCTCGGACAAGCGGCTGTTCCCGGCGGTCGACGTGGACGCCTCCAGCACCCGCAAGGACGAGATCCTGCTGTCCCCGGACGAGTTGGCGGTGACCCACCAGCTGCGCCGGGTGCTCTCGGCCTTGGACGCGCAGCAGTCCTTGGAGCTGCTGCAGGACCGGTTGCGCAAGTCGCGGACCAACATCGAATTCCTGATGCAGGTCGCCAAGCAGACTCCGGGCAAGGACGAAGACTGACGCTGGGCGCCGAACTGGACCGGCCCGCACCGCTCGGTGCGGGCCGGTTTCGTTTCACCAGGTCAACGCCTCGCAGCGGCGAGCGCACTCGACCGGTTCGACCTGCAAGGTCGCGTGCTCGATGCGGTAGCGCTCGGCGAGCATCCGTTGCGCGGCCACCAGCACCTCGCCGTGATCGGCGTCGGACGGGGTGGCCAAGTGCGCGGAGGCGACTTCCATCCCGGAGGTCAGCGTCCACACGTGCAGGTCGTGCACTTCGGTGACGGCAGGCAGCGCGCCGAGATCGTCGCGCATCGCTTGCACGTCGACGCCTTCGGGAGCTTGCTGCACGAGGATGCGCAGCGCCTGCCTGGCGAGCTTCCAGGTGCGCGGCAGCACCCACAGCCCAACCGCGACGGCGACGATCGGGTCGGCCAGGTACCAGCCGAACGCCAGCGACAGGCCCCCACCGAGCAGTACGCCGATGGAGCCGATCGAATCGGCGACCACCTCGAGGTAGGCACCGCGCACGTTGAGGCTCTCTCCCGCACCCTTGCGCAGCAGCAGGAAAACCACGAGGTTCGCCAGCAGTCCCGCGGCGGCGGTGAGCATCATGGGCACACCGGCCACTTCCGGCGGCTCCTGGAACCGGCCGATGGCCTCCACGAGGATGTAGACGGCGACGCCGAACAGCAGCACGGCGTTCGCCAACGCCGCCAGCACCTCGATGCGGTACCAGCCGAAGGTCCGCTTCCCCGCCGCCGGGCGGCGTGCCGCGGTGATCGCGGCGAGCGCCATCCCGACGCCGAGCACGTCCGTCAGCATGTGTCCCGCGTCCGACAGCAGCGCGAGGGATGACGCGAGATACCCCACGAGCGCTTCCAAGACGAAGAACGCCAGCAGCACCACGAACGCCACGGCTAGCCGCCGCGAGTAGCGCCAGGAGGCGCTGGCGGGCACGTCCGCCGACATGCCATGCCCGTGGCCATGTCCATGGCCGTGTCCCATCAGGAACCTCCTCTCCGCTCGCCCCAGGATATATAGTCGAATGCGCATGAATGCAAGACGGCGCCCACCCAGTGGACTCGCCGCGAAGATCGCGACCGCGCAGGCCCCCTTATCGACTGTCCGGCCCCATGCGCTAAGGTGAACGACGTCAGCAACGACAAGCCCTCGTAGCTCAGCGGATAGAGCACTGCCCTCCGGAGGCAGGTGTCGCAGGTTCGAGTCCTGCCGAGGGCGCCCGCGTCAGCCAGCAGACACGACGGCTGAGCTGGAATGACTTCCCAGTGGATGGTTGTGGCGTTCTGCCGCTGGCTGCCTCTTCCGGCTGCTCTCAGTCAGTATCTACGGACAATGCGCGGACAAGGTCCGCCTAGTTTCCCCGCTGCTCGGGTGCGGCCGGGAAGTCTCGGGCCAAGCTCCTCGCTCCGGCTGCGTCGATACCGAATGTGTCCGTCAGCCACCTCGCGGAACCCAGCGCGAAGATCGCGCGGGCGCAATCCGGGCACGTGCGCACCGGTAGAGCTTGCGCAACAGCACATTTCGAGCGCAGAGACCGCGCAGCCGCTGCTTTCGCGTGGACGACGCTTGTGCGGCGGTGGCTCGTTCCAGCTCTGCGTGTCGTTCGAGGACGGCTCCGAGCGCCTCGATGGCGGTTTCGAGCACTTCCCGGTCCTCGACGTCGTCCGGATGGTCGTGCGCTCCCGAATGCCTCGACGTCGCCGGCAGCAACTCGTCGAGGTCCCCGACCACGTCGTAGGTGGCGGTGCTGAGCTCGCTCACCAGCTGCTTCGCTCGGTCCTGCACCCAAGGTCGGTCTTCGGCAGGCAGCGCGATGCGCCTGCGCGACGCACGAGCACCGAAAATCTCGGTCGCGAGCTGGTACTTGACGACGCTGTCGTAGCCCGGCCAGTCCAGCCGATCCGCGAGCGTCTCGTTCAGACGCGACAGCAACGCGGTTTCGGCGACGCCGAGCGACTTGTTCGGCGAACCCACTTGCGCGTCGAACGAACCGGGGTCTACCCCGATCAGACAGGCGAAACGTTCCCACAGCCGGCTCGGCCCCTCATCCGGCCGCGGAACGGTCACAACGTGCACGCGCTCCGGCGGAAGCCCGACCGCCCACTTGCGGAGGATCGCGGGGAGGTCCTGGCGCTGCCAGAACAGTTCGCTGAGCCAGTGCGATCGCCCCTCGCCGCCGCGGACACCGGCGCTGAAATCGGAAAAGCTCACCACGTGCCGGTTCTTGACGTCCTCCTGCCAGACAGCGGGTAGCTGGCGCGCCAGGTCGCGGGCGGTGCACACCACGTGCACCTCGGCGAACGCGAGGTCCGACATGGCCCGCTCGACGTCCTCGGGAGCAGCGGTGCAGAACAGCTCGTGGGACAGCACCACGTCGCCGGAGAACTGCCGCGCTTGCTCGACGAGCTTGCGCCACGCCGACGGCACGTCCGCGTCCTCCCAGTCGGCCTGGAACTGCGTGCCCTGCAGGTCCATCGCGGCCTGGAAGTGCGCTTCCGGACGGTCGCCCGGGTAGAGCAGACCGGCGCGGCGCAACGGTTCCCGGTTGCGCCACAGGACCTCCTGCAAATAGGTGGTGCCCGTCTTCGGCGATCCCAGGTGGAAGAACACCCGTTGACGCGTGGTGATCGACATGGTGCGAACCGTAAACATCGCGGCCACCGGCCTGCGGAGGCTCGCCGAAGCATTTCTTACGTCACACCGAGGTGTGTCGCTCAGCCCCCGCACGCCGTCCCGGATGGCCGCTCTCGGCGACGGATCGCGTGCGCAAACCCCGTATCGCGGTTCTACGCGCTGCGGCTCACCACGCGTCGGATGCCGTTCGCTCGACCCCTGAGAGGTAACCCACAACGTTCGCGTACTGATGGTTGCATCGTGCCAATGATATCTTTAGCTGAGCTAATCACTTGGCGTGTGCAGGGGTTCGGCGAAGAACCCGGCGCAATCAGTCGCGAGCATTGGGAGATCGTTGCAATGGGTGGTTCTCGCCCCGAGAACGATATCGACGACAAATCGGTCAAAGCGCAAACGGAACAGCGTCTGGACGAGGTAGCCGCGAAAGATCCGCGCATCTTGGACGCCAAGCCGCTCGAATCGGTGCACGCCACGCTGCAACAACCAGGAATCGGCTTGGCGCGAACCGTTGCCACGATCATGGAAGGTTATGCGGATCGACCGGCCCTCGGCGAACGCGCGAAGGAACTGACCAAGGATCCGGACACCGGGCGTTCCGCCTACCGGCTGCTCCCGGAGTTCGAGACCATCACCTACCGCGAACTGTGGTCGCGGGTGCAAGCGGTTTCCGCCGAATGGCAGCACGGTTCGCTGCGTGCCGGCGACTTCGTCTGCCTGCTCGGTTTCACCAGCACCGACTACGCGACGCTGGACCTCGCCTGCGTGCATTCGGGCGCCGTTTCCGTCCCGCTGCAGTCCAGCGCACCGGTGAGCCAGCTGCAGCCGATCGTGCAGGAAACCGGGCCGCGGGTCATCGCCACGAGCGTCGAACTGCTCGACAAGGCCGTCGAATTGGCGATCTCCAGCGAGTTGCAGCCGCGGGTGATCGTGTTCGACCACCACCCCGAAGTCGACGAAGAACGCGAGAAGTTCGAGGCGGGCGCACGCCGGCTGGCCGAATCCGGCATCGCCGCCGAAGCGCTCGGCACGGTGCTCGAGCGGGGCGCGGAAATCCCGACTCCGGCACCGTTCGTCGCCGAATCGGAAGACTCGCTGTCGCTGCTCATCTACACCTCGGGAAGCACCGGCACGCCCAAGGGCGCCATGTACCCGGAATGGCTGGTCCGCCGGGTGTGGGCCGGATTCCTGCCCAAGGCGAGCAACGTTCCGTCGATCACCATCAGCTACCTGCCGATGAGCCACCTCGCGGGTCGCGCTTCCCTGGTCAGCTCGCTCGCGCACGGCGGCACCACGTACTTCACCGCGAAAAGCGATCTGTCCACCTTCTTCGCAGACATCGCGCTGAGCGGGCCCACGGAACTGATGCTGGTCCCGCGGATCTGCGACATGCTGTTCCAGCAGTACCAGAGCGAACTCGACCGGCGCGCCGCCGACTTCGGCGACCAGGAAGAACTGGACGCGGCGGTGAAGCAGGATCTGCGGGAGAACTTCCTCGGTGGCCGGGTCGTACACGCCATGTGCGGCAGTGCGCCCATCTCCACCGGAATGCACGAGTTCGTGGAATCCTGCCTGGGCCTGCCGCTGAACGACGGTTACGGCTCTACCGAGGCCGGTGGCGTGCTGATCAACACGCACGTGCAGCGGCCGCCGGTGACCGAGTACAAGCTGGTGGACGTCCCCGAACTCGGCTATTTCCGCACCGACTCCCCGCATCCGCGCGGCGAGCTGCTGCTCAAGGCCGATTCGCTGTTCCCGGGCTACTTCAACAGGCCGGAGGTCACCGCCGAGGTATTCGACGCGGACGGCTTCTACAAGACCGGCGACATCATGGCCGAAATCGGCCCGGATCGGCTGGCCTACGTCGACCGCCGGAAGAACGTGCTGAAACTTTCGCAAGGCGAATTCGTCGCGGTCTCCCACCTGGAGTCGGTGTTCGCCACCAGCCCGCTGGTCAAGCAGATCTTCGTCTACGGCAGCAGCGTCCGCGCGTACCTGCTCGCGGTGATCGTGCCCACCGATGACGCACTCGAGCGCAACGGGAACACCGAGGCGCTCAAGGCGCGGATCGGCGAATCGCTGCAGCAGGTCGCGAACGAGGCCGAGCTGAACTCCTACGAGATCCCGCGCGACTTCCTGATCGAAACCGAGCCGTTCACCAACGAGAACGGGTTGCTCTCGGACGCGCGCAAACTGCTGCGGCCCAAGCTCACCGATCGGTACGGCGAGCAGCTCGAGCAGTTGTACGCGCAACTCGCCGAAGGGCAGGCCAGCGAGCTGCGCACGCTGCGCCGCACCGGACGGGACAAACCGGTGCTGGAAACGGTCAGCCGAGCCGCCCAGGCGCTGCTCGGGTGCGCAGGCAGCGACGTGGGTCCGGAGGCGCACTTCACCGACCTCGGCGGTGACTCGCTGTCCGCGTTGTCGTTCTCCAAGCTCTTGCAGGAGATCTTCGACGTCGAAGTTCCGGTCGGTGTCGTCATCAGCCCGGCCAACGACCTGCGTGGGATCGCACGGCACATCGAGGGTGAGCGGTCCTCGGGAGCGAAACGGCCCACCTTCGCGACAGTGCACGGCCGGGAAAGCACGCAGGTGCGCGCCGGCGACCTCGCGCTCGACAAGTTCATCGCGGCGCAGACGCTGGACACCGCCGAAACCCTCCCCCAGCCGGATGACACGGCCCCGCAAACCGTGCTGCTGACGGGCGCGAACGGCTACCTCGGCCGGTTCCTGTGCCTGGACTGGCTGGAACGGCTCGGCGAACGCGGCGGAAAGCTCATCTGCATCGTCCGCGGTGCGGACTCCGCGGCGGCGCGGAAGCGGCTGGACGAGGCGTTCGACAGCGGTGATCCGGAACTCCTGCGGCACTACCGGGCGCTGGCGGCCGACCACCTCGAAGTGCTCGCCGGGGACATCGGTGAGCCGGACCTCGGTCTCGACGAGCCCACCTGGAACAGGCTGGCAACCGACGTCGATCTGATCGTGCACCCGGCCGCGCTGGTCAACCACGTGCTGCCGTACGGCCAGCTGTTCGGTCCCAACGTCGTGGGCACGGCCGAGTTGATCCGGATGGCGCTGACCACGCGGATCAAGCCGATCACCTACCTGTCGACGGTCGGTGTGGCCGCCGGAGTGGACCCGTCCGCGCTCGACGAGGACGCCGACATCCGGGTCACCAGCCCCGTCCGCGAACTTGACGAGACCTACGCGAACGGCTACGCGACGAGCAAGTGGGCCGGTGAGGTGCTCCTGCGGGAAGCGCACGCGCAGTTCGGCTTGCCTGCCGCGGTCTTCCGTTCCGACATGATCCTCGCGCACAGCCGCTACACGGGGCAGTTGAACGTGCCCGACATGTTCACCCGGCTGCTGCTGAGCCTCGTCGCGACGGGCATCGCACCGCGTTCCTTCTACCGGACCGGCGCGGACGGTGCGCGGCCGCGGGCGCACTACGACGGATTGCCCGCGGACTTCACCGCCGAAGCGATCACCGAACTGGGCGCGCGGAACACGGCGGGGTACCAGACGTTCAACGTGCTGAATCCGCACGATGACGGCATCTCGCTGGACGTGTTCGTGGACTGGTTGAACGAGGCGGGGCACTCGATCCAGCGGATCGACGACTTCGACGACTGGATCGGCCGGTTCGAGACCGCTGTTCGGGCGATGCCGGAAACGCAGCGGCAGCATTCGTTGCTGCCCTTGCTGCACGCCTTCCAGCAGCCGGACGAGCCGGTGCCGGGCTCCGGGATTCCCGCCGAACGGTTCCACGAGGCGGTGCGCGCGGCCGGTATCGGTGCGGACGAGGACATCCCGCACCTGTCGGCTTCGCTCATCGGCAAGTACGTGACCGACCTGCAACAGCTCGGTCTGCTGTGAGCGGTCGAGGGCGGCCCGTACCGGTGGCCGGCTCGTCCGGTCCTGTGGTCGGCCGCCCTCGACGAACCGCGTCTGGTCGCTTCACCGCACGACGCGGGTCATTCGCTGTGCTCGGCGCCTTTGCCGGTGGAACCGCGGGTGCCGTGTCCGGTGGGCTGGCCGGTTCCGGCCGGTCCGCTGGGCGGCACGGGCGAACCCGCGCGCGAGTGGTGCGGCGTGTCGGCCGGTGTCGCTTCCGGTCCCGGTGACGGTTCGGCGCCCGCTTCGAGCTCCCCGAGCCTGCGCACCAGCAGATCGACGACCGGGGCACGGTCGGCGTGATCGCGTTCGTAATCCAGCAGCGCGCGGAGCTCGGCCTCGGTCAGCGAGCGGACCCGGTGCTGCAGCGCACCCAGCGGAAGTTCGTCATAGCCGGCGATCGGCGGATGCTGCTCAGCCACGGCGACATCCCTCCTTTCGGCCTCGCGTGCCTCGGCTACCCACTATTCGACGCGGCGATGCGTCCTCAGACCACGGCTCGATCGACCGGTTTTCCCGGCGAGGCAACGGAAACGGCGCTTCGGCGGCGGGTCGCGGGGTGCGCCGGGCGACATCGCCGACATTACTGAAAGCAACAGTTTGTCACTCAGAGTTATAGATTCACTTGTGGCGCTTCCCGATCGAGCGGACCGCCTCCACCCCTATCGGTGATGACGAACGCGCGTTCGAGCAGGAAGCATTGAATGCATGTTCGACGACATGCTCCTCCCACGGCAGCTACCCCGGCTCATGACGCTCTTGATGACGCACCGCCCGAGGGTGCCCAGGCTGATTGCCGCGCTCCTATCGCTAGGCCGAGGCGACCTGGTTCGCCGCCGCTTCGACCAGCGCAGCCGTCAACGAGTGCTGCGGCGAGCGCAGCACTTCCGCCGTGCTGCCCTGCTCGACGATCCGCCCGTCCTCGACGATGAGCACCCGCTCCGCGAGGTCCGTGACGACACCCAGGTCGTGCGTGATGATCATCAGCGCGCACCGCGCATCGTCCTGCAGCTCGCGCAGCAGGGCGAGGATGTCCGCCTGGGTCACCGTGTCCAGCCCGGAGGTGATCTCGTCGCAGATCAGCAACCGGGGCTCGGCCAGCAGGGCGCGCACCAGCGCGGCGCGCTGCAACTCACCGCCGGACAGCGACTCGGGATGCCGGGTGGTGATCGCGTCGTCCAGTCCCACTCGCCGCAGCCACCCGGCGGCCTCCGTCCCAGCCCGAGCCCGGTCGGTGCCCTGCAACCGTTCCGCGGTGCGTGCGACCTGGTCGATGATCGGTACGAACTCGTTGAACGAGGCTCGCGCGTCCTGGAACACGTACTGGATACCGGCCAGCTGCCGACGGGTCCGCCGGCGCAGCCGTGCCGCCAGCAATTCGCCGTCCAACCGGACTTCGCCACCGCGGTGCGGGTGCAGGCCGGCGAGGCAGCGGGCCAGCGTGGTCTTACCGCTACCGGAGCGGCCGACGACCGCCACCCGCTCACCGGGCCGGACATCGACCGAAACCTCGTGCAGCGCCTCAACGGTCTTCCCTCGCGCGCGGTGCACGGCGGACAACTCGCGCACCGCGAGTACCGGTGCTGCATCGTCCGCCGGTTCGGCCTGGACTGGAACGCGCGAATCGGGCTGGGATTCGACCAGCAGCCGCGTGTACTCCTGCTGCGGAGATGCGAGCACGTCCCGGGCAGGGCCGGATTCCACGACGGAGCCGGCGCGCAGGACCAGGACGCGATGCGCGAGTCCGCGTACGACGTCGAGGTCGTGGGTCAGCAGCAGCACCGCGATGCCTTGGTGGGTCAACCCGCGCAACTCGTCGACGATCTGCGCGCGGGTGAGCGCGTCCTGACCGGTGGTCGGCTCGTCGGCCACCACCACGCGCGGATCGCAGACCAGCGCCTGGGCGAGCACGATGCGCTGCTGCTGACCGCCGGAAAGCTGGTGCGGGTAGCGATTCAGCAGCGTTTCGCCTTCGGGCAGCTGCGCCTTTCGCAACGCATCACGGACCTTGTCGCGCACCAAGCTTTTGCGCTCGGCGCGTGGCACCTCGCCGAGATGCCGACGCGCGATCTCGCGCAGCACGGACCCGACCCGCCGCACCGGGTTGAGGGCCGCGGACGGATGCTGCGGGATGTAGCCGACCGCGCCTGGATCCGGCGGTTTGCCCGGTTCGACGGTTCGGCCGGCCACTTCGATCCTGCCCGCGACGCGAGCTCCCGGCGGATGCTCGCCGAGCAAGGCGAGCCCGGCAGTGGTCTTGCCGCTTCCGGACTCCCCGACCAGCGCGGTCACCTCGCCGGCGGGCAACGCGAACGACATCCCCGCGATCAATCGCTGCTCTCCGAGCGAGATGTCCAGTTCGTCGGTCTCGACGACGTTCACTTGCGCACCCCGCGTTCCCGTTTCCGCAGCCACTGGTCGAAGGTCAGGTTCACGCCCACCGACAATGCCACGATGAGCAGGGCGGGCAGGACCACCGCCCACGGCTGCAGGAACAGCCCGGTGCGATTGCGGTCCACCATCGCGGCCCAATCGCTGGCCTGCGGCGAGACTCCCACCCCGAGGAAGCTGGCCGAGGCGACCAGGTAGATCGCCCCGGTGAACCGGGTCCCCAAGTCCGCCGCGAGGGTACGCAGCATCGCTCTCGCCACGTAGCCCAGTCCGATGCGCAGGCGGCTTTCGCCCTGCAAGCGCATCGCTTCGACCGCCGGACGCGCGGACAGCGAAAGCGCCGAGGCGCGTGAGATCCGGATGACGTCCGGAAGGTTGATCACGGTGACGATCACCACCAGCACCCACAGCACGTTCGGCGCCGTTGACGCCAGCAGAAGGAGCAGCAGCATGGACGGGATCGCCAGCACGACGTCCCAAGGACGCATCAGGACCTCATCGACCAGCCGGTTCCGGGTCATGCCGGCCAGCACGCCGAACGGAACCGCCACCAGGTACGTGCAGGCGGTGGCGGCCACCGCGACCAGTACCACCGACCGGCCGCCGAGCAGGACCTCGTCCCAGACATCGCGACCCACGAAATCCGTGCCGAACGGATGGCCCGGGCCGCTGCTGAACGCGACGTCCTTGGCCGTGGCGTCCGTGGCGAACAGCGGCCCGAACAGGGCCATCAGCACCGGAATCGCGATGAGCAGGCCGGGGAGCAACAGACGTCTCATCGGCTCACCTCCGCAGCCGGGGCGAGGAGGCGGGCGACGATGTCGGCCAGCAGGTTCACAAACACCGTCACCGTCGCGAACAGCACGGCGAGACCTTGGATCACCGGCAGATCGCGTGCCGAGACGGCATCGATCAACGTGGTGCCGAGCCCCGGGATCACGAAGATGGCCTCCACCACGACGACGCCGCCGATCAACCAGTCGGTCGTCCTTGCCAACTGCTGCACCGCGGGAACCACGGCGTTCGGCAGCGCGTGCGCGAGCTGCACCCGAATCGGGGAGAGCCCGGCGCGGCGCGCCTGCCGGACGTAACCGGAGTGCACCGCTTCCACCATGCCGGCCCGTACGAGCCTGCTCAGCGAGCAGATCGGACGCAGCAGCAACACCAGCACCGGTAGGACGAGCACGCCGGGACGGCTCAACAGGTCCGTGCTGCCGACCGCGGTGGGCGGCAACCAACGGAGCTGCACCGCAAACACGGTGACCAGCAGGATCCCCATGGCGAATTCGGGCACCGAGTAGAAGCCCAGCGTCGTGGTGGTGATGGCGCGGTCGGCCACCCCTCCCTCGCGATTGGCGGCCAGCACGCCCAGGCCGAGCGACAACGGCACGATCAAGGCGAGCGTGCTCCCCGCCAACAGCAGGGTCGGCCCGATGGCGGGACCGATGATGTCCACGACAGCGCGGGGACCGGCCAGCGAATGGCCGAAGTCTCCTTGCAGCGCCGAGGAAAGCCAGTCACCGAGCCGGACCGACGCCGGACGATCGAGCCCCAGTTGCGCACGGAGCAGCGCGATGATGCCCGGGTCCGGATTGTCCCCGGCGAGGGTGACCGCCGCGTCGCCCGGCAACGCCTCGGCCAAGAAGAACACCAGCACCATGACGAGGAGGACCTGCACGATCCCGACGAGGACCCGGCGGGCGATGTAGCGCGGAACCGTCAACCCAGCCACACCCTGTCGAAACGAGCCCAGTCCAGCGTGTTCGCCGGCGCGCCGTCATCGACGCCGCCGACGCGACCGGCGGTGGCCACGATCCAGTCCGACACGCCCCACCAGCAGAATCCGCCTTCGTCGAAGAGCTGCCGCTGCATCGCCCCGTAGAGCTCGGCGCGGTGCGACTCGTCCGAAGTGGACTGCGCCTGCTGGTACAGCGCGTCGAACTCCGGTCGCCGCCACTTGGTGTTGTTCGTGGTGGAGCCGGACAACAAGCGCTGCGAGATGTGCGACTCGATCGGCATGGCGCCCGAGCGGTAGCTGACCAGCGCGCCGTTGTCGGCGATGTCCGACCAGTAGGTGTCCTTGTTGCCCAACGTGACGTTGACCGTGATCCCGGCCTTCTTGGCCTGGTCGGCGAAGGCCAGCGCCGCCTCGCGGAGGCCGGGTGCCACATCGGAGGTGAGCAGTTGCAGGGTGAGGTTTTCCGCTCCCGCCTTGCGCAGCAAGGACTTCGCGCGGTCGGGGTCCTGGACGCGTTGCGGGAGGGTGTCCGCGTAGTACTTGTAACCCTTGCCGTAGAGGTCGTTGGCGACCTGGCCGCTGCCTTGCAGCACCGAGCGCACCATCTCTTCGCGATCGACGAGATGGCACAACGCCTGCCGGACCTCGGGCCGGTCGAACGGCGGGCGGTCGACCTTCATCGCCAGGGCGTGGAAGTTGCTCAGCGGCAGCCGGTGGATCCGTACCTGCCCGGTCGCTTCATGGCTGCGCGCGGTGGTGGCGGTGAGGTCGTGGGCGTAGTCGGCTTGGCCGCCCAGCAGCGCGTTGACCCGCGCCGCCTCGTCGTTGCTGATCAGGATCTCCAGCTCGTCCAAGTGCGGGGCGCCGTCCCAGTAGTCCGGGTTGCGGGCGGCGCGGAAGCTGCGCCCCGGCTCGAAGGAGGTGAACCGGAACGGTCCCGAGCCGATCGGGGCGGCGAAGTCCTCCGCTCCTTCCGGAACGATGTAGGCGCCCAACGTCGCCATCGCGTTCGGGAACTCCGCGTACGGGCGTTTCAGCCGGAATTCGACGGTGCGGTCGTCGAGCGCGCGGCTGTTCGGCAGGTCGATCACCGACAGGCTGGCCTTGGCCCGGCGGGTGCTGTCCGGCCGCAGGATGCGGGCATAGCTGTAGAGCACGTCGGCTGCGCGCACCGGCCTGCCGTCGTGGAACACCGCTTGCCGCAACGGAACCCGCCAGGTCGTCAGGTCGGGGCTCGACTCCCACCGCTCGGCAAGCCTGGGTTGCGGCGACATGTCCGACCCGTACTCGGCGAGCTTGTCGAACAGCGCCTTGGCGCGGGCGACCTCCGCGTACAGGTCGGTGGTGTGCGGGTCCAGCACTTCTTCGGCACCGCCGCCGGGGAACACCGCGCGCAACCGCCCGCCGGGGCGCGGTGGTCCGGCCTCCTGCGCCGCACCACCGGCGGTGCACCCGGAGGCCGCACCCAGCGTCACTGCGGCCGCTGTCAGGCCGAAGAAGCCGCGCCGGCTCAAGCCGCCGCGGCCCAGCGGTCCCGAGTCCGCGGCGGCTTCCGGCGTCGCCGTGGCAGGTCTCGTGGCGGGCTTGTGGTCGTTCATCGGCGCGGTTCTCCATTCCCAGTCAGGTCGGACGAGTTCAGGTGCGGGAGCGGTCCGTGCTGCCGCGCGCCGCCTCCGCGAAGGGCTCGGCTTCACGGAACGGTGCGGGCGATGAGGTGCAGCCGGTCCCCGGCGAGGCCGTCGCGGAGTTCGGCACCGGGCTGCCAAGCCGGTTCGGTGCGCGGGCCGGGCTCGTCGAACAGCGCGAGCACCTCGAAACCGGCGTGTTCCAGCACGTGCCGCAGTTCCTGCGGGAACAGCAGCCGCCAAGCCGACCGCTGGGTCAGCGGCCACGGGTTGCCGGGCCAGTCCCAGATCCGTTCGCGGCGCAGAAGCTGTTCCGCGTGGTCGATCCACAACCGGGTGCTGGAGTGGTAGGACACGCCTTCCCAGCTGAGGGTGCGCTCGCGCGGGCCGTCCAGAAGTTCGGTGTTGCCAAGGAAAAACGTTCCGTTGCGCATTTCCGCGACCAGCAGCCCGCCGGGACGCAGATGCCTGCGGCAGCGGTCCAGGAAGGAGTCCAATTCGGCATTGCTGTGGCAGTACAGGAAAGCGCTGTCGAGGCAGGTGACGACGTCGAAGACCGCGCCGAGGTCGAACTCCCGCATGTCCGCGACGATGAAGCTGGCTTCGCGGCACCGAGCTGCGGCGTGCTCCACCATGCGCGGTGAGTTGTCCAGCCCGGTGACGTCGTAGCCGTGCTGCGTCCAGTAGGCCGCGTCGCGCCCGGTGCCGCACCCCACGTCGAGCAGTTCGCGGCCGCCGCCGAACCGGCCGAGCATGTCCAGCACGAAACGCGCCGCGAGCCGGTCTGCGTCGGGGAACTGCGCCTCGTAGAGCTCGGGGTTGTCGGTCAGGAAGTTGGCGTCGTGCGACAACTCGGGTCTCCCGATGGTTTGGGTCGTCCGGCTGATCCGGTCGGTTCGGCTGATCCGGACGTCGCAGGGCCGACGAGTCCGTTGCGCTCCAGGGCGAACACGGCGATTCCGGACACCAGACCGATCAGCGCGCACAGCGCGGACGGCGCCCACGGCCACGCACCGCCAGCCGCATCGCTGAGCCATCCGATCGCCGCGTTGCCCGCTGCGGCGGTGACCCCGGAAGCGAGGTAGAAAACCCCGAAATACGTGCCCGACAACGATCCGAGCCCGAATGCGGGGATGAGTTCGTTGACGAACGGCTGCGCCAGCATCAGCCCGCCGGTGAGCACCAGCGCCGCCAGCAGCACCGGAGACAACCGCAGCAACATCTCGGCGGCACCGCTCGCGGAATCCGCCGGCGCGACCAGCGCCGCTCCGAGAGCGGTGGCCACGAAGGCCAGGCCCATCAGCACCATTCCGATGGCGATCGCGTTGCCCCGGCTGCACCTGTGCTGGAACCACCGGGTGATCCGCACCTGCAGCGCAAGGCTGGCCACTGTGGACACGAGGAACACCGCGGCCACGGTGCCGCTGGACCCGGTGAGCCGGGCGGCCTCCATCGGCAGCACCAGGTAGAGCTGGTTCTGCAACGCGAACATCCCGGTCAGCGCCAACGTGAACACCAGGAAGCGGCGGTCGCTGAGCACTCCCCGCCAATCCGCCAGCACCGTCGTGGACCGCCGCGGTACCGCTCGCGGCGGCAGCACGGCGAGCTGTGCGATGGTCAGCAGCGCGAACAGCACCGCCGCGACGACCGCCGAGGTCGCGAAACCGACGACGACGAGCGCGCTGCCCAGCAACGGCCCCAGCAGCGCGCCGGTATTGGCGAACACGTTGAACAGGGAGAACGCCTCGGCGCGCCGATCCCCCGCCTCTTCGGCGAGGTATGCCCGCACCGCCGGGTTGAACAACGCCCCGGCAAGTCCGCTGAGGACGGAGGCGAACAGCAGCACGGGCAGCGAGGTCCCGAGCGCGAACAGCCCGAACCCGACCGTGCGCAGCGCGCAACCAGCGATGATCACGCCGCGCGCGCCGAGCCGGTCCGATGCGGTGCCGCCGAGCAGGAACAGCCCCTGCTGGCTCAGGTTGCGCACCCCCAGCACCACCCCGACCAGCGCCGCGGACATCCCGAGGTCGTGCCCGAGGTACCCGGACAGGTAAGGGATGAGCAGGTAGAAGCCGGTGTTCACGCCGAGCTGGTTGACCAGCAGCACCTGCACCGCCAGCGGAAAGCTGCGGATCAGCCGCCACGTGCTCATAACGCCCGCCTCGGGCGCACGCCCAACCCCGGTTCGCCGCTGAGCCGCAGCACGCCGTCGGTGCCGCCGATGCCCTCCCACGGGTCTTCGGCGAGCAGCAGATGCCCGTCGAGATCGACCCAGCCGGCCAGGCCTGCCAGGTGCACCGCGGGCGCGATGCCGAGCGAACTCGCGACCAGGCAGCCGAGCATCACGTCCACACCGGCGCCCCGCGCCGTCGTGATGAGTTCACTCGCCGCCTGCAAGCCACCGCATTTGGCGAGCTTGATGTTCACGCCGTGCACCGACGAACCGAGTTCACGCACGTCCGCCAGCGACGCCGCGTCCTCGTCGGCGATCACCGGGATCGGGCTGCGCTGCGCCACCCAGCCGAGCCGTTCCTTGTCGCCGGGCGCGATGGGCTGTTCCACGGCGGAAACGCCGTATTGCTCGGCGGTTTCGAGGAACCGCAACGCCTTCTCGGGTTCCCACGCGCCGTTCGGGTCGAGCAGGAGCCGGGCGTTCGGTGCCGCGGCGCGGATCGCCGCGAGCCTGCTGAGGTCGTCTCCACCGCGCTCGCCGGCAGCAGCACCGATTTTGATCTTGAGGACGCGGAAGCCCTGGCCGGTGAGGTCGACCGCGGTCCGCACCGCCTGCTCGGCCGGCACGATCCCGATGGTGCAGGCGGTGGGCACGTCCCCGGGCGGCGGCGCGCCGAGCAGCTCGTGCACCGCGATTCCGTTGCGCAGCGCGAGCAGCTCGTGCAGCGCAGCGTCCACAGCGGACAGCACGCCGGGGGCGAGCCGCGCCGACCACGCGGGCAGCTCGCCGAGGAAGTCGGCCGGGTCGTCGCAGCGTTGCACCGCTGGCTGCAACCCGGCGAGCTGCTCGATGATCCGTGCTTCATCCAGCTCGTAGTAGACGCTGGTGACGGCTTCGCCGCGCCCGACGTGCTCGCCGTCGGAGAGCTCGACGCACACCGCACCGCGTTCATGCATCACCGAGCGCGAGATCCGGAACGGTTCGCGCAGCAGCAACTTCTCGCTGTGCCAACGGATTCTCATGCCGGTACCTCCACCGCCGACGCCGGGTCGTGCACCGCTCGGCAACGCGCCCACCCGTGCACTTCCAACGCCTGCGGGTGCGCGATCTCGACCGGACGATTCGCGATCGGCCGGTCCAGCAGCCCGTTCGCGCGGCAGAAGTCGTCGTTGAAGATCGAGTCCAGGTAGCGCTGCGGCCCGTCCGGAAAGACGGTGACGACCCGCGTTCCCACTTCGCGCCGGGCCGCCCACGCCGCGACCAGCGCGACCGCCCCGGTGCTCCACCCGCCGCTGACGAACGAGTGCGCGGCCAGCCTGCGGCAGGAGTCGACGGCCTCACCGGGACCGACCCAGTGCACTTCGTCGAACTCTCCGTAAGCCACGTTGCGCGGGAAGATGCTGCTGCCGAGCCCGCGCATGATCCGGTGCCGCGCAGGCTGGCCGAAGATGGTGGAGCCGACCGTGTCCACTCCGATCAGCCGCAGCCGCGGCCAATGCCGCCGCAGCGTGCGAACCGCGCCCGCGCTGTGCCCGCCGGAACCGACGCTGCACACCAGCACGTCAGCGGTGCCCAGTTCCGCCACGATCTCCTCGGCGAGTCCGTGGTACCCGGCCGGGTTGTCCGGGTTGTTGTACTGGTCCGGCCAATAGGCACCGGGCAGCTCCGCGCACAGCTCGCGGACCCGCTCCAGCCGTGCTTGCTGCCACCCGCCCACCGGGTGCGGCCGGTCGACCACCTCCACGCGGGCGCCGTGCGCGCGCAGCAGCGAGCGCATGCTGCTTTCCAGTTCGCGGTCCACGACCAGGACGATCGGGTGCCCCAGCGCCTGCCCGGCGAAGACCAGCCCGACGCCGAGGGTGCCGCTGGTGGACTCCACGACGGGCGCACCGGGCCGGAGTTCGCCGCGCGACCGGGCTCCGCGCAGCATCGACACCGCCGCCCGCGCCTTCATCCCGCCCGCGCTGAGGCATTCCAGCTTCGCCCAGAAGCCCGGGTGCTGGTCCGGCAGCGGGGTGTGCACGTGCGCCAGCGGCGTTCCCCGCAGCAGCGACAGCAGACCCGGGTTGGTCGGCTCGGTCAACGAACGTCCTCCTGCGGTGCGGTCGAGTACCGGTAGATCGCGGTGGGCCCGCCGTCGAGCCAGAAGAACGGGTACGGCTCGGCGGACACGGCGGTGACCCCGGAGCCGATGAACCATGGCAGGGCGGCGCTACCGGTCTGGGCGAACAGTGCGAGCGGTTTGCCGGTTCGGCGGCAATGTTCGAGCAGCGGCGGGAAGGTGCCGGTGCCTGCGACCATGCCGGAGGCAAGCACCGCGTCGCATCCGTCCACTTCGGACATCGCGGCGGTGCCGATCGGCTCGCCCCACTCCGTTTCGCCGCCTTTGCGGTCGCACGGGAGGTAGTCGATGCCGCGCTCGCGCAGCCGTTGCAGCAGCGAGTTGACCACTCCGATCACCAGCACCCGGCGCACGCCCGGCGGCAGCAGCGACACGACGGATTCCGCGCGCTGCAAGGACTTCTGCAACGAAGTGCCGCGCTGCACGACGACCTGCTCGGCGTGCTCGTGGTGCGGGCGGCGCCACATGAGGTAGGCGTCGAGCGCGGCGATCCGCACCGCGATCTCGTCGTGCCGCAGCAATTCGCGCACCGGCGCCCCGGCGCAGTCGACGACCAGCTCGTCGGTGAGCGCACCCGGTTCCACCGCGCACGATCCGACGGCGTCCTCGACCCGCAGGCTCAGCACGTGGTTGCGGTAGCCGCGCTCGCGTCCGGCGTGCCGAACCCCTTGCTGGGTCAGGAAACCGACGCTCACCTCCGCGTGCGCGATCGCGTCCCCGGCCGCTCCGTCCGCTACGACCGCTGCTAACTCGTCCAGCGACCCCGGCTCCGGGCTCATGCCCCGACCCGGTCTTCGGCGTAGACGACGTCGAGCGCGGCGATGGCGGCTTCCGCGCGCGAGCGCGCGGCACCGAGCAGCGGGTCGGTGACCATGACGTGCCCGAGGTAGTTGTTGTTGCTGGTCGCCGCGCCCGCGACGTGGCCTTGCTGCTTGCACGCGAAGTCCACGACACCGGTCGCATCGGCGACCTGCTCGGCGCCCCGGATCTCGTGCACCGGCCCGGGCCGCGGCGGCAGCAGGAAGGAGATCGCAGCGCTCGCGGCACCGGTGCGGACCTCGCGCAGCGCGGGCTCTTCCCCGAGGGCCAGCTGCGCGTGCACGGCCGGGAGGTCGATGCCCGCGACCCGGCGGATCAGCTCGGTGATCTGGTTGCCCGCCGGACGCGGGTTGACCTCGACCACGCGCGGACCGTCCGGGGTCAGCTTGATCTCGGTGTGCGTGACGGTGTTGTCCAGGCCCAGCGCCTCGATCGCGGCGACGGCGGTCGCGGTGACCTCGCGCTCGACGGCCGCGTCCAGATCGGCGGGGAACATGTGCCCGGTCTCGACGAACCAGGGCGAACCGGCGACGCTCTTGTCGGTCACGCCGACGACGGTGGTGCGCCCGCGCGCGGTGACGGCTTCGACGCTCACTTCCGGGCCGGTGAGCAGTTCCTCCAGCAGCACGGTGCTGCTGCGGCGCTGACCGCGCGCGTTGACCGGGAAACCGGCCAGATCGCCCGCTGCCGCGCGCAACTCGTCGGCGTCGGCGACCTTGCGCACGAACATCCCCGCGCACAGGTCGACCGGCTTGACCACCAGCGGGAAGCCGAGCGCGGTCGCGGCTTCGACCAGCCCGGAGGGGCTGTCGGCGAGCGCGAACGCCGGTCCGGGCACGCCGGCCTCGCGCAGCGCGAGCCGGGTGCGGTCCTTGTTGCAGGCGGCTTCCACCGCTTGCGGCGGGGAGCCGGGCAGGCCGAGTCGTTCGGCGATGTGCGCGGCGGCGACCAGGTAGTAGTCGCACGAGGTCAGCACGCCGTCGAAGCCGAGCGCCGGTTGCAGGCCCGCGACGTGCTCGACCAGTTCCGGCAGTTCGTTGGTCTCGCTGCCGAGCACGTTGCGGGCACCGAGCAGCGGGTGCGCACCGGGTTGCTGCCAGGCGCGCAAGTAGTGGTGCACGTCCCTGGTCAGAAAGCTGAAGTGGTGCCCGGATTCCCGTATGCCGCGGGGCAGCAGCGTGCTCATCGCTCCGACCCAGCTCTCCACCATCAGCAGGTGACCCACTTCGACTCCATCCGCCCGATTGCCAGCAGCGGACAGTAACGATAATCATGTTCAATAGAGCTTCGCAAACCCCATTCAGGTAACGATGGAGTCACCCGTAGTGATCACTGCTGCTCGTGCGCTCTCCGGCGCACTGCTCATCCCGCTGCTCAGCTCGGCCGCACCTGCGGCCCCACCCGCAGGACCCGGGCCAGCTGACTCCGCCGCGCCAGCGACGGCGACACCGGAGACCGTCCACTTCGGACCTTGCCCGCCGGACGTGACCGACTCCCCCGAAGTCCAATGCGGACAAGTACGGGTTCCGCTGGATTACGCGCGGCCGGACGGGCCGCAGATCCCCATCGCGATCTCGCGCATCCGCGCTTCCGGCCCGGAGTCCGAGCACCGCGGCGCACTGCTGGTCAACCCCGGTGGTCCAGGCGGCACCGGCCTGGACTACGCGGAGAGCAAACGCGCCCAACTGCCCGATTCCGTGCGCCGCGCCTACGACATCGTCGGTTTCGATCCGCGCGGAGTTGGCCGCAGCGCGCCGGTCGACTGCGGCCCCGCCGGTGGCCTGTTCGAGCATCCGCGCCCCGATCCGGTGCCTGCCGGGCCCGCGGAGGAGCGGGCGTACCTCGACGGGCTCCGCCGGCTCGCCGACGACTGCGCCCGCGGTGCCGGAGCCGAGCTGGAGCACATCAACACCGCGAACACCGCCCGCGACATGGACCGGATCCGGAACGCGCTGGGCCAACCGAAGCTGAACTACCTCGGCGTCTCCTACGGGACCTATCTCGGCGCCGCCTACGCGGCCGAGTTCCCGCGGCGCACCGGGCGCATGGTGCTGGACAGCGTGGTCGGGCCGGACCAGTGGCACCGGTTCGACGTGCGGCAGGGATTCGCCATGATCCGCCAGCGCGACGTGCTGTTCGACTGGATCGCGGCACATCCCGAGTTCGGCCTCGGCGCCGATCGGGACGCGGTGCGCGCGCACTACCTGGCGGCTCGCGATCGGCTGCCCGCGGGCGAGCTGGGCGCCGACGAGTTCGACCGCGCCGTCTACCGCGCGCTCTCGCGCACCGAGCGGTGGAAGCCGTTCGCCGAAGCCCTCGCCCACCTGCTGCGCACGGGTGACGGCGCGCAGCTGTCGGCGGAGGACGACCGCAACTACGAGGCCGCGCTGCGAACGGTCAAGTGCGCCGACAGCAGGCGGCCGACACCGGCCGAGGTGATCGGTTCGGTGCGGGCGCTGCGCGCCGCCGATCCGCAGCCGGTGCTGACCGGCCTGGAAGCCACCACCTGCGCCTTCTGGGCGCCTCCGCGGGAAACGCCGCGCTACGGGCATCCGGCGATGCCGCCGGTGCTGCTTACCCAGGCCGAGCACGATCCGACGACGCCGCTGGACGGTGCGCTGCGGATGCGCGACGAGCTGCCCGGTTCGCGGATCGCCGTGCTGGACGAGAGCTACTCGCACGGCGCGTTCGCCAGCCAGCGCAGCGCCTGCTTAGACGGGACCGCCGCGCGGTACCTGCTGACCGGGGAGCTGCCCGGACGGGACGTGCGCTGCGCCGGTCCCGGACTCCCGTGAGGTTGTTCCGCGACGAGCCGAGCCACACGTAATGATGAAATTCGCGACGACCTCGAGCGCGGCGCCGGAGTCTTCCCCGGAACCTCCGGCGCCGCGGCGCGCAACGGGAATCCGCAGTGCAATACGGGCTCCGCCGGAAAGGCGGCGGATCGCTGCGGAGAACGCCGGGAACCACCGCGGTCGATCACGCTGCATAATCGTTTACACGAACGGGTGACGCAGCGGCCGCGAAATCGGCCGGAATCCCAGCACTATCGGTGCCCACCTCGGCCGGAAATGCCCCGCCGAACGACCGACATCTTCCGAGATCCGGACGAACGAGCAGGTCAGCCGGGTCCGCGCGAAGATCCGGACGAGTTCGACCGGTGCGATAAAGTTTCCGGCGCCAAGGATCTCCGCAGCACGTATTTGCCGAACCCCGAACGAACTCGAACCGCGAACCCTCGAACCGCGAACCGCAGCGCCGACCAGCCGGAAACCTCCATCCGGCGGCGAACGCCCCGACGCGACCGCGCCCCCGAAGCCCGCTCGGCCGTTGCGGTCGGCAGGCGCTGCGGTCTGTGCAAACGGGCGAAGATGAGGACGGTCCAATGAACGATCACCGATCCGGCTCTGCCCAATTCGATTGGCTGGTCAGCGATTTCGTCGAGCGCGTACCCGGCGTCGCGCACGCTGTCGTGGTCTCCGCGGACGGACTGCTGCTGACCGCGTCGCAACGGCTGCCGGACGACCGCGCCGACCAGCTCGCCGCCGTGTCGTCCGGGCTGCTGAGCCTCACCCAGGGCGCCGCCAGGTGCTTCGCGGCAGGCGAGGTCACCGAGACCATCGTGGAGATGGAGCACGGGATGCTGATCCAGATGGGCATCGGCGACGGCTCATGCCTGACCGCGCTGGCCTCGCCGCGCTGCGACATGGGACTGGTCGCCTACGAGATGACGATGCTGGTCGAACGCGCAGGGCAACGGCTCACCCCGCAGCTGCGCGCCGAACACGCCGAGCCGATCCCCGGTCCGCGCGCATGACGCAGGTCGACGGCCCCCAGCTCGAGGGCACCCAGCTCGGGAACTCCCGATTCGAGGCCGCCGCGGACGCGCCGGTCGCGCACCGCGTTCCGGTGGACTCCGGCGGCACCACCGCGGTCAAGATCCTGATCGCCGGGGGCTTCGGCGTCGGCAAGACGACCTTCGTGCGCGCGGTGTCGGACATCCGGGCGGTCAACACCGAAGCCGAGCTGAGCGAGTCCGGCAAGCTCATCGACGACGTCGGCTACACCCCGGCGAAGCGAACCACCACGGTCGCCATGGACTTCGGCCGGGTGAGCCTGGACGACGACCTGCAGCTGCACCTGTTCGGCACCCCCGGCCAGAACCGGTTCTACTTCATGTGGGACGACCTGGTCAGCGGCTCGATCGGCGCGATCGTGCTCGCCGACACCCGGCGGCTGGCGGATTCGTTCCCGGCGATCGACTTCCTGGAATCGCGCGACCTGCCGTACGTGGTCGGGCTGAACGGCTTCGACGACGTGCTGCACCACGAGGTCGCGGCGGTGCGCGAGGCGGCCGCTCTCGACGAGGACGTTCCGGTGATCCGCTGCGACGCGCGCAGCCGGGAGTCGGCCAAGAAGATGCTGATCACGTTGGTCAGCTACGCGATGCGCCGCTGGGCAGACCGCACCGGCTGAGCAACGGCTCCCCTGCCGCACGGCCCGCTGCGCCTCCACGGTTCAGGCGAGCGCGAGCCAGTCGACGAGGTCGCCGGTCCGCCGCCGCGCCCGCACGGCCGCGGCCAGCCGCCGCAGGAGTTCCGCGGTGTCGTCCCAGCCCAAGCAGGAGTCGGTGATGCTCTGCCCCTCGGTGAGCGCGCGGCCGGGCAGGACGTCCTGCCTGCCCGGAACCAGGAAGCTCTCCACCATCACGCCGCGGATCGCCCGGTTCCCGGACGCGAGCTGAGCACCGATGTCGCCGACCACGCCCGGCTGCCGAGCGTGGTCCTTGCCGCTGTTGCCGTGGCTCGCATCGATCACCACGGCCTCCGGCAATCCGGCCGTCCGCAACCGCCGCAGCAGGCGGTGCACCGAGATCGCGTCGTAGTTCGGCCCGCTCACGCCGCCGCGCAGCACCACGTGTGCGCCGGGATTCCCGGTGGCGCTGGTCCAGGCCACGCTGCCGCGCGGGCCGATGCCGAGAAATCCGTGCGGGTGCCGAGCGGCGACCACCGCGTCGACGGCCGCCCGCAACGAGCCCGTGGTGCCGTTCTTCATGCCGACCGGCATCGGCAGCGCCGCGGCGAGCTGCCGGTGCGGCTGGCTTTCCACGGTGCGGGCGCCGATCGTGCCGTAGCCGACCAGGTCGGCCAGGTAGGCGGGGGCGAACGGGCTGACCCACTCGGTCGCGGCAGGCAGTCCCAGCTCGGCGACGTCCAGCAGCAGGCGGCGCGCCGACCGCATCCCGCGCTCCACGTCCGAACCGCCGTCCAGCGCCGGGTCGGTGAACAAGCCGGTCCAACCGACCGTGCTGCGCGGTTTCTCGAAGAAGCTGCGCAGCACCACGAGCAGTTCACCGCTGAGCTCGTCCGCCAGATCCCGCAACCGAGCCGCGTACCGCCGGGTGGCGGTGAGGTCGTGCACCGAGCACGGGCCGACCACGGCGAGCACCCGGTCGTCCCGCCCGGCGAGCACGTCCTCGATCCGCCCGCGCCATCGGCCGACTCGTGCGGTCGTAGCGGCGTCCGCGGGCAACTCGGCGCGAAGCTCCTCCGGCGCGGTCACGGTCCTGGGCTGATCCATGCACACCTCCACGAGTGAAGGCCAGGCTAACCTGATCAGGAGGTGGCGCGGATCGGCCGCAGGTGGGACTCATTCGCCGGAACGCCACTCCTGCACGCCGCCGGGAACGGGTGCGGCCGGGTCGTAAGGAGTGCGGGTGAAGATGAACGTGTTCAGGTCCAGGTGGCTCGGAACGCCGTCGGCATCGCGTCCGATGCGCAGCAGCTCACCGGAGTAGTAGCCGTCCATCCCGGTCCACGTTCCGTCCGAGTTGGGGCGGAAGCGGGACGCGCGCCCGCGCCCCTGCCACGGGACGAGGTCGAGCAGCCCCTCCGGCAGCACGCGCAGCACGTGCGGCGTCGGACCCCAATACCACTGGCCGGTGAGTTCCAGCAGTTCCGGGCTCACCGCGCTCGGTGCCCACGGTTGCGGGATGCGCGGTTCGTGCTCGTCCAGGATGTTCAGCAAGTCGGTGATCAGCCCGCCGGAGACGCCGGAAGTGCTGTTGGCCATGAACACCGCGCCGGTCGACTGCGCCGGATCGGTCATCACGGTGGCGAGGAATCCCGGCATGGAACCGGTGTGCCCGGCCAGCCGCCGCCCGTTGTCCCGCACGAGCTGCAGACCGAGCCCGTAGCCCGCACGCCACACGTCCCCGTCGTCCACGGCACCGGGTGCGCGCATCTCGGCCACCGTGTCCGGGTGCAGCACCTCGCCGGTGTCCCCGTCCACGAACCGCGCCCAGCGCAACATGTCGTCCACAGTGGACCAGAGCTGGCCTGCCGGGGACATCGCGCCGTGGTCCTCGGCGGGTTCCGGCAGCAGCACGTCCGCCCACGGGTGCACCGCGAAACCCTTGGCGTGCGGCGCCTGCGGGCCGAACGAGGTCCGGTCCATCCCGAGCGGACGCAGGATCTCCTGTTCCGCCGCCGCGAACCAGGACCTGCCGCGCAGCCGCGAGACCAGCTCGCCGAGCACGCCGAAGCCGGTGTTGGAGTAGTGGAAACCGTGCTGCGGCGGCGGACGCAGCGCGGACTCGTCGATCGAGGCGAGCAGGTCCTGCGGCGAACCGCCGGGAGTGCGTTCCCACCACGGGCCTTGCGGTTCCGCGCTCATGCCGGTGGTGTGCGTGAGCAGCCGCGCGATGCTGCGATCACCGACCGCGGTGCCCGGCAGGTGCTCGTCGAGCGTGTCGGTCAGGCGCAACTTGCCCTCGTCGCGCAGCCGCAGCACCAGCACGCCCACGAAGGTCTTGGTGATCGAGCCGATGCGGTACTGGGTGTCCGCTGTGGGCTCGGCGCCCTCGACCGCGCCTCTGCCGCCGAACCAGAGCACTTCGCCGTCCCGCACGAGACCGGCCACCAGCGACGGGATGCGGTTCTGCCGTTGCTCGACGGCCAATCGCCGGAACAGGGCGCGTTGCGTGGAGGGGAGCAAGCTGGTCATCCGCCCATGCTTGCATGTCGCCGCGGCTCGACCGCCTCGCATGTCCAGCGGCTCGGCCGCCTCGCGTGTCGCCGCGGCTCGACCGCCTCGCACGTCACAGCGGCTCGACCGCCTCGCCTTGGCAAGATGTAGGAGTGAGCGCTGAACACGATCACGTCGACGTCCGCGGGACGGTGAGCTTCGTCGGGCTGAGCTACCTGGTGGCCTGGCCGCTGACGATCCCGCTGTTCCTGACCGGAACCGGACTCACCTCCGGCTGGGCACCGGTGATCATCCTCGGGATGATGTCCGCGCCCGCGCTGGCCGGGATCGTCGTGCAAAAGTGGATCAGTCCGCGCGATTCGATCGCCAGGGAGCTGGGAATCACCAGCGAAGGCGGATTCCGGCGCTGGTGGGGATACGCGTTGATCGCCTGGTTCGGGCCCGCGGTGCTGGCACTGCTGGCGCTGGTGGTCGGCTGGATGCTCGGCGTGTACCGGGCGGACTGGTTCGGGTTCTCCGGGCTCGCCGAGACCTACGGGCCTGCCGAGGGGATCACGCCGGGACAGCTGGCGCTGGACCAGCTGCTGCAGGTGTTCTTGCTGGGGTGGTTGAACGTGATCCCGGCGTTCGGCGCGGAACTCGGCTGGCGCGGCTACCTGACGCGGGCGCTGCTGCCGCTCGGCCAGCCAGCGGCTTTCCTGATCACCGGCGTGTTGTGGGCGCTGTGGCACGGGCCGCTGCTGGTGCTCGGCTACAACTACCCGAGCGCTCCGATCGTCGTCGCGTTCATCATGATGGGCTGCTACGGCGTGCTGACCAGCGCGTTGCTGGGCTGGCTGCGGCTGGCGTCGCGCAGCGTGTGGCCCGCCGCGATCGCGCACGGCTTCCTCAACTCCGCGGCCGGGCTCGGCTTGCTGTTCAGCGCGGCGGGGAGCCCGGTCGACAGCGTCACGACCGGACTGCTCGGCTGGTCCGGTTGGATAGTGCTCGCGCTCGCGATCCTGGTGCTGGCGCTGCTGCGGAAACTGCCGGTCGAGCTGCCGCAGCAGAGCGCGGGCATTTCGCGCGGCGTCCGGCGCCTCAGCCGCCGCTGAGGTGATCCGGGCGCTGGCGCCTACCCCGACCATCTCCCTGAATGTCGGCCGGTGCCAAGGCTTTCCGGGGCGGTCGGCGAGCGCGCAGGACCGCTCCGCGCGGGGAACGTTCGCAGCACGACGTTTCCGCCTCGGTCGGCGGCAGCCGGTGAGCGATTCCGACGCACGCAAAAGCACCCCGCCGCGGAACTCTCCGCAGCGGGGTGCTTCGTGACGGATCGCCGGCCGGTCAGCCTCCCGGCAGCGGCACGACCGGTAGCGGCGCGTGGACCTGCATCATCGCGTCGTACCAGGTCCGCGCCGGGACCTTGCCGCCGTAGATGTTGCCCTCACCGCACAGGAACGGCGGTGCGTCGCCGCCGCTGTCGCAGATCCCGCGCGGCCTGGAACCGTCGGCGTAGGTCAGCACCGCACCGGCCATCTGCGGCGTGGCACCCAGGAACGCGGCCGACTTGTGCTCCTGCGTGGTCCCGGTCTTGCCCATCAGCGGCCGGTTCCAGCCCGCGGCCTGCGCGGCCTGCTTCGAGGTACCGACCTTGTCGTCCAGGCTCATGCCCTGCGCCAGCTGACCCGCGACCTGCGGCGAGATCACCTGCTCGCACGGCGCTTCCTTCAGCGGCACCGGGTTGCCGTTGCGGTCGGTGACCTCTTCGACCGGCGTCGGCGGGCACCACTTGCCACCGCTCATGATCGTCGCCGCGACGTTGGACAGCTCCAGCACGCTGGTCGGCGTGTAGCCGAGGGTGAACGCGCCGCGGTTGTTGCGCTTGACCGCCTCGGCCTGCGACGGGCCGTTGGAACCGTCCTCGTCGAGCGTGCTGCCGCTGCTGTTCACCCCGTTCATGCCCTGCCGCAGCCCGAGCTTCGAGGCCATGTCCACGGCGTTGTTCAGCCCGACCTGCTCCTCGAGCTTGACGAAGGCGGTGTTCGGCGAGGTCGCCAGCGCCATCTGCAACGTCCGCGGCCCCGGCTGCACCCCCTCGGCGTTGCTCACCGTGTACGGCGCGGTGCCGTTCTTGAACACCTGCGAGGTGTAGCTGGGTGGCACGTCGATCGTGTCGAAGATGCTTCTGCCCTGGTTGATCGCCGCAGCGGCGGTGAACACCTTGTAGATCGAGCCCGCGCCGAAGGGCTGCACCCGGCTGACGATGTCGTAGGCGGTTTGGCCCGCGCTCGGGTTGTTGCCGAAGTCCCGGTTCGCCACCAGCGCACGGACCTGGTGCTTGTCACCGGGCTGGACGGCGGCCATCGCGTTGGCGATGCCTTCGGTCTGCGTCGGCACCTGCTTCTCGGCGGCCTGCTTGGCAGCGTCGCTGGCACGGCGGTCCAGCGTGGTGCGCACCGTGTAGCCGCCGGTTTCCAGCTTGTCGTCGTCGATGCCGGACTTCTCCAGGTAGTCCCGCAGGTATTCGCAGAAGAACCCGTCGGTGGTGCCGTCACCGAGGCCGACGCAGCCGTTCGGCGGCCGGCCCAGCGGCGAGGCCACGCCCAGCGGCTCCGCCTTGGCCTTCTCGGCGTCCTCCTTGGTGAGCACGTACCGGTTGTGCGGATCGGTCATCAGGTCGATCACCGTGTTGCGGCGCTGGATCGCGTCCTGCGGATTGGTCTCCGGGTTCAGCGAGCCGGGCTGGTTCACGATGGCGGCCAGCAGCGCGGACTGCGACACGGTCAGCTTGTCCGGCGTGGTGTTGAAGTAGGTCCGCGCCGCGGCGCCGATGCCGAAGGTCTGGTTGCCGAACGGGACCACGTTCAGATAACCGGTGAGGATCTCCTCCTTGGTCATGGTCCGCTCGAGCTCGACGGCCATCTTCGCCTCGCGCAGCTTGCGGGCGATGGTGGTCTCCTTGGCCCGCTCGGCGTCGACCTCGTTCTTGGCGACCACGTGCACCAGGTAGTTCTTCACGTACTGCTGGGTGATCGTGGAGGCGCCCTGGGTGGAACCGCCGCCCGCGTTGCTGGCCATCGCGCGCATGGTGCCCTGCCAGTCCACGCCGCCGTGGTTCCAGAACCGCTTGTCCTCGACCGAAGTGATCGCGGACTTCATGTTCTCCGGAACCTCTTCCGGCTTGGTCTCGACGCGGTAGTCCTTGAAGAAGTGCGCGATCGGCTTGCCGTCCCGGTCGGTCACCGTCGAGACCTGCGGCATGTCGCGCTTGGCCAGCGAACTGGACATGCTCGCCATCGCGTCGGTGGTCTGGTTGACCACGGCGCCCGCGCCGGAGGCCATCGGCATCATCAGGAACGCCACCAGCACACCGGCCAGGACGCACAGCCCGAACATCTTCAACAGCACGCCGCTGCGCACTCCAGCCCCAATCACCACACGTCGCGAAGGCTCGATCTGCACCGGGAGCGCAGGCCCGATGCTCGGACCAGGCGGCCCCCGGCGGTCCGGCAGCCCGACCGAGATCGGCTCTTCCCGGGTGCCTCGCCGGTCCTTTCGTTGATATCACATCGGCCGCCGCGGCCGATCAGCGCGGCGGCGTTCTCCCCGGCACCGCGGGGAAAAACGTACTCGCAGGCCGATACGCCGGAATGCGCCGGACCACGTGCTCGATCGACTACACTTGGTCACTTCGAGCCGAAGCGGAGGAGCCGATGGACCCGTTCTTTGATTCCCTGGCGACCGCCCTCGGCGGTCAGGCCGCCGTCGCACTCGGGGCCGCGGCGAAGAGCGCGTTGGAAAAGGTGCGCGGACTGCTGCGCAGGCGCAGCGAGGACACCGAGACGCTGGCCGCGCTGGAGGCCGCCGAGGCGCCCGGTGCGCAGCGCCCGCAGATCACCGCGCTGGCCGAACGGCTCGACCGGGTCGCCGGGGACGATCCGGACTTCCGCGAGCAGCTGCGCGAAGCGGGCGGCGAGGTGCACAAGGAGATGACCGCCTCGGGTCACGTGGTGAACCAGAACTCCGGCGACGTGCGCAACCTGGTGCAGACCAACGAGATCCGCGGGGACATCACGTTCAACTGAGCGCGGCGCTCAGCGGTCCCGCCGGTCGGCTTCGTCCAGTTCGGCGAGGTAGCGGTTGTAGGCCGCCAGTTCCGGGTCCTCGTCCTCGTCGACCGAGGACGCGGGCGGCGGCACCAGCGGGCGGCGTCGCGTGCCCGGCGTAGCGGCCGCCGTGCCGGACTCGTCCGGGAGATCCGCCTTCGCGGCTTCGGCGTCCGGGCCGGCGCGCGATTCCATCCGGATCAGCCACACCCACAGGCACACCGTGAACACGCCGAACAGCGGCCACTGCAAGGCATAGCCCAGGTTCTGGAAGCTGCCGCCGGCGTCGTGCGCGCGGTCCCACTGCCACACCGCCAGGAAACCCGTCGCGATCGTGGCGACGACGAACAGGGCGTGCAGCGCCATCCAACGCGGGGTCAGCAGCTTGCGCTTCACGATTCCGATTCTAGAGAGCTTCCCGGCAGCGATGTGCGCAGCGGGGCCCCGATCCGCAGGCGCGCCCGCCCGCCGGGATCAATCGGCGAGTTCGTCCAGCTTGCGCTGCGCCTCGGCCAGCTCCCGCTGCAGCTGTTCGACCCGGTCCCGCTGCTGATCGCGGGCGGCCTCCAGCAGCGGCTCCACCGCGGCTGCGACATCGGAGTGCAGCGACTTGGCCGCCTGTGCGACGGCGGAGGCGGTCACCGGCGTGGGCCGCAGCACCCGCTTCTTGCCGGTGCTGACCTCGACGTTCCACTGCCCGGCCTCGTCCGCGGTGAGCACCACGGTGGCGCCCGCCGGCGACTTCGGCTTGCGCCGCGCGGCACTGCCGGCGGCCTTCTGGTCCGCGGCCTGCGAGTTCGCGGACGCCGGCGCTTTCGCGGCCGTCTTCGGGGCGTTGCCCGCCTTGGCGGAGCCATCGTGCTGCGTCGTCGGCTTGCTCCCGGCACCGGTCGCGCTCTCCCCGGCCTTGCCCGAACCGGCAGCCCCGCCGCCGGACGCGGGACCGCCACCGGACGCGGCGGCGACACCGGCCGAACCGGTGCTGGCCGGGCTCGTCGCCTTCGCCCCCGCCTGCTCCGGCTCCTTGCGCTTGCGCGGCGGCTTGACCAGCGTGACCTCGGCCGCCGAGAACGAGAGCACGTCCTTCGACCCGGCCGGGCGGACCTGGATGAAATCGCCCTCGGCGGGCTCGTCGAGCGCGATCACCTTGCCGGACCGCCCCTCCGGGACGCCGACCGCCGAAGCGGTGAACCACACCGTCGGCGTGCCGCCACCGGACAGCTCTTCCCGGAGTCCGCGGATCTCGTCGGTGGACAACGCGCGGGCCTTGGACATGACAGCCCCCAGCTCAGGGTGCCCCCGAGTCGGAGAGCTGCGGCCCGAACAGCTGAGACCCGGACCGCGCTGTCCTCACCGGGGGTGGCGGCAACGAACCCGCACAGTATATCGAACTGCCGTGCGAAGCTTCAACGCCGCCCCGCACCCGCGGTGATCTCGAAGTCCGCCGGGTCGGCCTTGCGGGTGCGCAGCCAGTAGTTCCAGGTGAAACCGGGCCACACCGTGCGGTTCACGCCGTTGACGTCCAGGTACCAGCTCTGGCACCCGCCGGCGGACCAGACCGCGTCCGAGAGCTGGTGCTGGATCCGGTCGTTGAACTCGTCCTGCACCGACTGGCGCACGTCGACCTGGTCGACGTCGCCGCGCAGGATCGGCCGCAGGCAGCTGAGCACGTAGTTGATCTGCGACTCGATCATGAACACGACGGAGTTGTGCCCCAGCCCGGTGTTCGGCCCGAGCAGGAAGAACATGTTCGGGAAACCGGAGACCGTGATGCCCAGGTGCGCCTGCATCCCGTCCTTCCAGGCGTCCCGGAGCTTGTAGCCGTTGCGCCCGGCCACGTCGAGGTGGTCGAACGCGTCGGTGACGTGGAACCCGGTGCCGAAGATGATCGCGTCCACCGGGTGCTCCTGACCGTCCCCGGAGACCACGGAGTTCTCCCGCACCTCCGCGACCCCGTCGGTGCGCAGGTCCACGTTGGACCGGTTCAGCGCCGGGTAGTAGTCGCTGGAGAGCAGGATGCGTTTGCAGCCCATGGCGTACTTCGGCGTGACCGCTTCGCGGGTCGCCGGGTCCTTCACCGCGCGCCGGATGTAGCGCTTGGCCAGGTGCTCGGAGACCTTGCCGAGCCACTTGCTGCGCAGCACCGCGACCGAGCGGAACTCCAGCACCCAGTACACCGCGGTGCGGGCTGCCCGCTGCAGCCCCGGGACGCGGCGGAACCACTTGCGCACGCTGTGCGGGATCTCCTGATCCGGCTTCGGCTGGATCCACGGCGGCGTGCGCTGGAACAGGTGCAACTTGCCCGCTTGCTCGGCGACGCGCGGCACGAACTGGATGGCGCTGGCGCCGGTGCCGACCACGGCGACCCGCTTGTCCCGCAGGTCGTAGTCGTGGTTCCACTGCGCGGAGTGGAACACCTCGCCCTGGAAGCGCTCGATGCCGTCGAGTTCGGGGTAGCTGGGGATGTGCAGCGCGCCGACGCCCATGACCAGCGCCTTGCCGACGTATTCGGTCCCGTCGGCGGTGGCCACGTGCCAGCTGCGGGTCGATTCGTCGTACTCGCTGCCGGTGAATTCGACGCCGTAGTGGATGTGCTCGCGGATGCCGTACTTGTCCGCGCAGCGCTGCAGGTATTCGGAGATCTCCTGCTGCTCGGCGAACAGCCGGGACCACTCCGGGTTCTGCTCGAACGAGAAGGAGTACATCAGCGAGGGGACGTCGCAGGCGCAGCCCGGGTAGGTGTTGTCCCGCCAGGTGCCCCCGAGGTCGTGGTCCTTCTCCAGCACCACGAAGTCCTCGATGCCGGCTTCCTTGAGCTTGATCGCGGTGCCGAGCCCGGAGAAGCCGGTACCGACGATGATCACCGACGTGTCGTGCCGCGGTGCCCGTTGTGGCTCTGGCGTGGGTGCCATTGGCGGTCCTCCCTGTTCGGCGTCCGGCCTGCCCGGAAGGCAGCCTACTATGAGTAAGTTACCAACGGTAGGGTCAGCTCGGCGACCGGTAGGGTTTGCGTCGTGAACGCGCAGCATGCGACCTCCACGACCAACGGCCCCCGCAAGCGCCTCCCCCGTGCCGAACGCGAGCAGCAGATCCTCGCCGTGGCCGAAGAGGTCTTCGCGGGCAGCGGCTACCAAGCCTCGTCCATGGACGACATCGCGCAGCGCGTCGGGCTGTCCAAACCGATGCTCTACGAATACTTCGGCTCCAAAGAAGGCCTGCTCATCGCGTGCGTCGAGCGTGCGCGCCGCGAACTGCTCGACGCCACCACGGTCGCCGCCGCCAACGCCGCGGACAACGAGACGCTGCTGCACGACTGCCTGCTGGCCTTCTTCCGGTTCAGCGACGATCACGCGCAGGCGTGGGCACTGCTGCGCAGCGAGGCCGCGATCCCGAGCGCCTCGGTCGACTCGGCGGTGGAGGAGACCCGCGCGCAGCAGACCGGGCTGACCGCGCGGCTGCTGGAGGCGTCCCGCCCGGATCTGGACCCGGAGCGCCTCGAAGCGTTCGCGGAGTCGATCATCGGCGCCTGCGAGCGGCTCGCGCTGTGGCGGGAGCGCAGCACCGAGATCACCGCCGAGCGGGCGACCCAGCACCTCATGGCCCTGATCAGCCCCAGCCTGGTGCCACCCGCGTGATCTCGTAACTCCGCGAAGCGATCGCCGCCAGGGCAGAATTCCGAACTCACTCGATCGAGGGGCGTACCCGCTCACGGGGTCAAGATCTTCCGCGAGGCCGCCGATGTGGTGCGCGTTGATCGTCCGCCGATGCGTCCGGGCCGCCGCAGCCCGCCCGGGCCGCCGCCGGACGACACCAGGTCCCCGTCCCGGCACCGCACCCCGATGCCGGGCCGGGGATCACCTCCCCATTAGCGACATCGAGGAGAACTGATCTTGCGCCCCTGGACCACGCGCACCTGGCAAGCCGCCGTCGTGGCCGCGGGATTCGCCGCGGCCGGGGCCGGTACCGCCGGAGCGGCCACGGCACCCGACCTGACCGAGCCGGACCTGTCCTCGGTCCCGGACGAGATCGGCTTCCGCGCGCCGGTCGACGCCTGCCGCGCCCAGGAGGCGCCCGAGTTCAACAGCACCAAGGCCCCGTGCGTGGACGCGGACCTGCACGCGAGCGCGCCGAACGTGGTCAAGCAGGTCGGCACCGACATCGTGCGCACGACGCACGGCGCGGCCGGTGAACTCCGCGACGGGCAGCCGCCGAACGCCAAGCTCGCCGGAGTCGCCCAGCACGTCGGGCTGGAGAAGGACCGCCTGCTGGGGATGACCAAGACCCGGCCGAACGTCGGCTTGGACGTGCAGCCCGAGCACACCGGCCTGGTCGAGCAGCACGATCCCGAAGGCAGCTTCCTGCGCGGCGAGATCGGCCCGCGCGGCAAGACCCACGAGGGTGTGTCCACAGCGGACACCGCCGTCTCGGCCGACGTCGTGCACGGCTACACGGTCGGGCCGATGGCCCGCCCGGAGAAGGCCCTGCAACCGGTGGTGCGGAACAACCCGCTCGTCTCGGACGAGCCCGCGGTGGGGCTGCCGAAGGCTTCCGAAGTGCTGCCCGGCGCGAAGGCGGCCACCGGCATGACGCACGCCGACGAGCTGACCTCGGCTCCCGAGCAGGTCGTCAACGGCGTCGCGGGCGGGTTGCCGAAGGCGCCCGAGGTGGTCTCCGGCGCGCAGGACGTCGCCGAGCAGACCCCGATCGGCGACGCGGCCTCGACCGCGCAGCGGACCGTGCGCGGTGCCTCCGGCGAACTGCCGCTCGCGGGCGAACTCGGCTCGGCGGCGGGCCACGCCACCGACGCGCTGCCGGAGCTGCCGCAGCGCTGAGGCGACCAACGCGAAAGGGCGCCGGACCGCGAGTCGGTCCGGCGCCTTTTTCAGCGCCTGCCTTTGAACCTAGGTTCGGCTCTGGGTGTTGGCTACTTTCAAGCGGCGTCAGCCGCTTCCGCCACCTGCGCAAACCGACCATCGGCGGGTTCTCAGGCGTCGTCTCGCGAGGACAGCTCCGACGCCGAGTAGGGCGCTACTTAAGGAGGAGATCCCGCAGCGAGACGGCGCCTGAGGTTCCGCTAAGCGACCACCCACGCAAAACGAGCTCAACGACAAGTATTCAAGCGCTGATCAGGCGGCCGAGGTGTTGCCGACGACCTCGGCATCCGGCTCGCCGAGGTCGATGCGCTCCCCGGCCTTGGCCTTGCGCACCAGCGACTCCGGCGGCACGAACCGCTCGCCGTAGCGCTCGGCCAGCTCGTTCGCCCGGGCCACGAAGCCGGCGAGCCCGCCCGGGTAGCCGTTGACGTACTGCACCACTCCCCCGGCCCACGCCGGGAACCCGATGCCGAAGATCGAGCCGATGTTGGCGTCCGGCACCGACTTGAGCACGCCCTCGTCCAGGCACCGCACGGTTTCGACGGCCTGGATGAACAGCAGCCGCTCCTTGAGGTCGTCGAACTCGACCGCGGCCGGATCGCCGGAGCCGGCGCCGAAGTGCTCGACCAGCCCGGGCCACAGCCCGCCGCGGACGCCGTCGGTGTACTCGTAGAACCCGGCGCCGCCTGCCCGGCCGGTGCGCTCGAACTCGTCCACCATCCGGTCCAGGATGCCCTCGGCCGGGTGCGGAACCCACGTGCCGCCCTCGGCCTCCACGGCCCGCTTGGTCTCCTCCCGGATCTTGCGCGGCAGGGTCAGCGTGAGCTCGTCGAACAGCTGCAGCACCGGGGCGGGGAAACCGGCCTGGCTGGAGGCCTGCTCGATGGACGCCGGGTGCACGCCTTCGGCGAGCATCGCGACGCCCTCGTTCAGGAACGTGCCGATGACCCGGCTGGTGAAGAACCCGCGGCTGTCGTTGACCACGATCGGGGTCTTGTTGATCTGCTGGACCACGTCGAACGCCCTGGCCAGCGCGCGGTCGCTGGTCTGCTCGCCGCAGATGATCTCGACCAGCGGCATCTTGTCCACCGGGGAGAAGAAGTGCAGGCCGATGAAGTCCTCCCGGCGGCGCACCCCCTCGGCCAGCCCGGTGATCGGCAGCGTGGAGGTGTTCGAGGCGATCAGCGCGTCACCGTCGATCACGTCCTCGACCTCGCTGTAGACCCGGTGCTTGAGCTCGGTGCTCTCGAACACGGCCTCGATCACCAGGTCGCAGCCTTCGAGCTGGTCGTTGCGGTCGGTCGGGGTGATCCGGGCGAGCACCTCGTCGCGCTCCGCGGCGGATTTGCGGCCCTTGTCCACGGCCTTGCCGAGGATCTTCGCGGAGTACGCCTTGCCCTTCTCGGCCGCTTCCAGCGAGACGTCCTTGAGCAGCACCTGCATCCCGGACTGGGCGCAGACGTGGGCGATGCCCGCGCCCATCATGCCGCCGCCGAGCACGGCGACCTTGCTCGCCTTCCAGGTCTCGTACCCGTCGGGCCTGCTGCCGCCGGAGTTGATGTGCTGCAGGTCGAAGAAGAACGCCTTGGTCATGTTCTTCGCGGTCTGCCCGGCGGCCAGCTCGGCGAAGTAGCGGCCTTCGATCTCCAGCGCGGTGTCGAAGTCCACCTGGGAGCCTTCGACCGCCGCGGCCATGATGTTCTTCGGCGCGGGCAGCGGGGCGCCCTTGAGCTGCTTGGCCAGGTTCGCCGGGAACGCGGGCAGGTTCGCGGCGAACTTCGGGTTCGTCGGGGTGCCGCCGGGGATCTTGTGCCCCTTGGTGTCCCAGGGCTGGGCCGCCTCCGGGTTGGCCTTGATCCACTCCTTGGCGCGGGTGAGCAGCTCGGCGTCGGTAGCGACGACCTCGTCGATCAGGCCCATGTCCTTGGCCTTGCCCGGACGCAGCCGCTGGCCCTGGGTGAGCACGCCCAGCAGCGCATCCGCGATGCCGATCATGCGCACGGTGCGCACCACACCGCCCGCTCCGGGCAGCAGGCCGAGGGTGACCTCGGGGAAGCCGAAGCGGATCTTCGGCCCGTCCAGCGCGACGCGGTGGTGGCAGGCCAGGGCGATCTCCAGCCCGCCGCCGAGCGCGGTGCCGTTGAGCGCGGCGACCACCGGCTTGCCGAGGGTCTCCAGGCGGCGCAGCTGCCGCTTGGTGGTGTTGCTGGTCTCGGCGAACTGCTCGAGGTTGTCCGGGCGGACGCGGATCAGGTCGTGCAGGTCGCCGCCGGCGAAGAAGGTGCTCTTCGCGGAGGTGAGCACGACGCCGGTGATGCCGTCCCGCTCGGCTTCGAGCCGGTCCAGCGTCTGGTCCATCGAGCGCACGTAGCGCTCGTTCATCGTGTTCGCCTGCTGCTGGGGGTCGTCCAGGGTGAGCACGACGACGCCGTCGTTGTCCTGCTCCCAGCGGATGGTGCTCTGATCACTCATGCGAGGAAGTCCTTTGCGGGTTCGGGCGCGGCGCGCGGCCGCAGCGTCCGGGTTCAGCTGAGGCGTTCGATGACGGTGGCGATGCCCATGCCACCGCCGACGCACAGAGTTGCCAGGCCGTAGCGCTGCTCGCGGCGTTCCAGCTCGTCGAGCAGGGTGCCGAGGATCATCGCGCCGGTGGCGCCGAGCGGGTGGCCCATCGCGATCGCGCCGCCGTTGACGTTGACCTTCTCGTGCGGGACGCCGAACTCGCGCATGAACCGCAGCGGCACCGCGGCGAACGCCTCGTTGATCTCGATGAGGTCCATCTGGTCGATGCTCATCTCGGCCTTGCCGAGCGCCTTGCGCACCGCGGGCCCCGGGCCGGTGAGCATGATCGTCGGATCGGCGCCGCTGAGCGCTGCCGAGAGCACCCGCGCCCGCGGGCGCAGGCCGGTGCGCTCGCCCAGGCCCTCGCTGCCGATCAGCGCAAGCGCGGCACCGTCGACGATGCCGGAGGAGTTGCCGGGGGTGTGCACGTGGTCGATCTGCTCGACCCAGTGGTACTTCTGCAGCGCGACCGCGTCGAAGCCGCCCATCTCACCGATGTCGGCGAACGAGGACTTGAGCCCGCCGAGGCTGTCCGCGGTGGTGTTCGCGCGGATGTGCTCGTCGCGGTCCAGCACGGTCCGGCCGTTGCGGTCCTTGACCGGGACAACGGAGCGGGCGAACCGGCCGTCCGCCCAGGCTTTCGCCGCCCGCGTCTGGGACTCGGCCGCGTAGGCGTCGACGGTGCCGCGGTCGAAGCCCTCCAGGGTGGCGATCAGGTCGGCGCCGATTCCCTGCGGCACGAACGAGGTCGCCAGGTTGGTCTCCGGGTCCATCGCCCATGCGCCGCCGTCGGAGCCCATCGACACCCGCGACATCGATTCCACGCCGCCTGCCAGCACCGCGTCCTCCCAGCCGGAGCGGACCTTCTGGGCGGCGGAGTTCACCGCCTCCAGCCCGGAGGCGCAGAACCGGTTGAGCTGCACACCGCTGACGGTGTCCGGCAGGCCGGAGGCGATCGCGGCGGTCTTGGCGATGTCCCCGCCCTGATCGCCGAGCGGCGAGACCACGCCGAGCACGACGTCGTCGATCAGCTCGGGGTCCAGGCCGGGATGCCTGCGGCGCAGCTCATCGATCAGGCCGGTGACCAGGCTGACCGGTTTGGTCCCGTGCAGCGATCCGGTTTGCTTGCCGCGACCGCGCGGGGTGCGGATCGCGTCGTAGACGAACGCCTCGGACATGGGCGACGTGCCTCCTCGTTGCGGCCGGTACTCCACTCAGAGTGTTACACCATTACTGTCATAGTCAATGGTGACCCGGAGTGGGCGGGGTCTCCCCGCAGCTTGCGCCGGAAAACCCCTGCCCCGGTCGAACGAGCGACAGCCCGGATCCGTTTCTCAGAGGCCGTCTCGGAACCTGCGTTCGGCTCCGGTGTTGTCTGTTCTGCAAAACGAGCTCAACAGATGTTCAGAGGCCCCAGGTCATCCACCCGAGGACCGGGGTCGCCTGCAGCGCGACCAGCACGCACAGCAGCAGCAGGAACCCGATGCTGAACGGCAGCACGCGGCGGAAGATGTCGCCCTCGCGCCCACTCATGCCGACCGCGCCAGCGGCGATCGCGAGGTTCTGCGGCGAGATCATCTTGCCCAGCACCCCGCCGGAACCGTTCGCCGCGGCCGCCAGCATCGGCTCGATCCCGGCCTTCTCGGCCGCGGTGACCTGCAACGCCCCGAACAGCGAGTTCGAGGAGGTGTCCGAGCCGGTCACCGCGGTGCCCAGCCAGCCGAGGATCGGCGAGAGGAACGCGAACAGCCCGCCCGCCGCGGCCATCCAGGTGCCCAGCGTCGCGGTCTGCCCGGAGGTGTTCATCACGTACGCGATCGCCAGCACCGTCATCACGGTGACGATCGGCCACGCCAGCTGCTTGTAGGTCGCGCCGTAGCGGCCGAGCGCGCCGCGCGCGCTGATCCCGATGGCGGGCACGGTCAGCATCCCGGCGATCAGCAGCAGCGTCCCGGCGCTGGAGAGCCAGTCGAACTTGAAGTCGGTCAGCGACAGCGCTTCGCCGTTGGGTTCGCGGATGTCCAGCCCCGGCCAGCCGAACTTGACGGTGACCGCGTCGAGCAGGTCGGCGACCGGTCCGAGCTGGGCGATCACGAACACCGCGATCACGATCAGGTAAGGCGCGTAGGCCCGCAGGATTTCGGCGCGGTTGTCGGTGCCCGCCGCGACCTCCTCGGCGCCGCGCGGTGTCCAGACCCGCATCAGCAGCACGGTGGCCCCGGCCGCGACCAGCGCGGCGATGATGTCGGTCAGCGGCACCGACACGTAGTTGGCCGCGGCGAACTGCACGACGCCGAAGGTGATCCCGCAGGTCAGCGTGGCCGGGAGGGTTTCCCGGATGCCGCGGAACCCGTCGATGATGCCGACCAGCACCAGCGGCACGATCACCGCGAGCACCGGCGTCTGCCGCCCCGTCATCGCGCCGAGCTGCTCCACCGGCATGTCGGTGACGCTGGCCAGCGTCACCAGCGGTGAGGCCAGCGCGCCGTAGGCGACCGGCGCGGTGTTGGCCACCAGCGCGACCACGGCCGAGGTGATCGGGCCGAACCCGAGAGCCAGCAGCATCACGGTGGTGATCGCGACCGGGGTGCCGAACCCGGCCAGCGCCTCCAGCAGCGCGCCGAAGCAGAACGCGATGATCACCGCCTGGATCCGCCGGTCCCCGCTGACCCGGGAGAAGCTGCGTTGCAGCACGTCGAAGTGCCCGGTGGTCACGGTCATCTGGTAGATCCAGATCGCGTTGATCACGATCCACAGGATCGGGAAGAAGCCGAACGCGGCGCCGAGCGTGGCCGACAGCAGCGCCTGGTCGACCGGCATCGGGTAGACGAACACCGCGACCGCCAGCGAAACGGCGAGCGCGATCAGCGACGCCTTCCACGCGGTCATCCGCACGAAGCCCAGCAGCGCGAACAGCACCAGCAGCGGCAATGCCGCGGCCAGCGCGCTCAGGCCCAGGGAGCCGAACAGCGGGTCCAGGATCTGTTGGTACACAACCACTCCCTTGTGGCGCGGGCCAGCGTGTCGAGGCCGCGACGATATCCGCGCGGACTCACCGGTGGTAGGGGCGTTTCGAGAAGTTCGGGCGAGTGCACCGGACCGCCTTGCGGTGCACCGTGGACGGTCGGCGGGTCACCGCCGTGCCGGGCTTCGGAGCCGGTCCCGGGCGCCTTCGCCGCGACCGGGGCCGAAACCGCTGAATTCTGTTCGCGAAGCGGCCTCAGCCGCTCGCGGCCAGCAGCTTTTCCGCGGGCACACCGCGGATCGCGGCATCGAGCACCTGCACCGTGTGCGCCATCGGCAGCTCAGCGCCGCGGCGTTCCAGCGCGGTGCGGATCTGCATGGAGCAGCCCGGATTGGCGGTCACCAGCAGGCTCGCCTCGGTGTCGAGCACGTTGGCGGCCTTGCGGTTGCCGAGTTCCTCCGCCGCCTGCGGCTGCAGCAGGTTGTAGATCCCGGCCGAGCCGCAGCACAGCTCACCGCGGTTGATCTCGCGCAGCTCGACACCGGGGATGCCGCGCAGCAGATCTCGCGGCTGGGCGCGGATTCCCTGGCCGTGGCTGAGGTGGCAGGCGTCGTGGTAAGCGATCTTCACCGGCAGCGGGTGCCGTTCGGCGACCGGGCCGAGTTCGGTGAGCAGTTCCGCGATGTCGCGCACCTTCGCGGCGAACCGCTCGGCCTTCGCGGCGTACTCCGGGTCGTCGCGCAGCAGCCGGGGGTATTCCTTGAGCGTGGAACCGCACCCCGCCGAGTTGATCACGATGTGCTGCACATCGGACTCCTCGAAGGTGTCCAGCAGCTTCCGCGCGAACTTCAGCGCCTCTTCCTCGCGGCCGGAGTGCTCGCTCAGCGCGCCGCAGCACCCCTGCGATGGCGGGATCACGACATCGCAACCTTCCGCGGACAGGATCCGGGCGGTGGCGGCGTTGACGTCCGGGAAGAACGCGCTCTGCACGCACCCGGTGATCATGCCGACAGTGGCGCGCCGCTGCCCGCGCGCGGGGATCCGCCGCCCGAGCTTCGGGGCGCGGCTGATCGGCGGCGCCAGCGACTCCATGGTGCGCAGGTGCGGCGGCAGCTTGTCGGTGAGTCCCGTGCGCCGCAGCAGCGAACTGACGCGCAGTTTCTGGTACAGCGCCAGCGGTCCGCGCATCGCCTTGAGCCGCCGCGGGTACGGGAACACCGTGAAGATCGCCGTGCGCAGCAGCTTCTCCCAGCGGCCGCGCTCGTGCCTGCGCTCGATCTGCGCGCGGGTCTCGTTGATCAGCGTGCCGTACTGCACCCCGGACGGGCACGCGGTCACGCAGGCCATGCAGCCCAGGCAGTTGTCCATGTGACCGACCATGGCGTCGGTCATCGGCTCGCCTTCGAGGCCTTCCTTCATCAGGTAGATGCGCCCGCGCGGCGAGTCCATCTCCTCGCCCCACAGGTCGTAGGTGGGGCACGCGGGCAAGCAGAATCCACAGTGGACGCAATCGTCGATGAGGTTCTGCTGCGGCGGGTGGTGCTCGTCGAACGCACCGAGCACGTCGGTGTGGTCGGGGCGCACCGGACGGCCCGGATCGGCCGCGGCGCCGGTTTCGGCAGGCGCGCTCGGATCGTTCGGCACTCCGGAGTGCGCCGGGGTCTCGGTCATCAGATTCCTCCCACGAAACGACCGGGTGCGAGCCGGTGCCCGGGATCGAATTGGTCCTTCACGCGGCGCAGCAGCGTCTGCACGCCGATCGGCTGCGGCCCCCACGGGTCGATGGCTTCGCGCGCGGCGGGATTTCCGCGCAGCAGCACGGCGTATTCGGCTTGCTGGCGCAATCCCTCCACGAGCGAGCCGAGCAGCTTCGGCTCGCAGCTCGACGGAATCCCCGCGTGCAGCACGCCCAGCCCGGCGGCACCGCGCAGCGTCAGCGGCACGCCGGAGTCCTGCGCGGCGTGCTCGGCGAAGGTCAGCAGCTCGGCCAGCGCTGCGGGCTCCACGCCGAGCCGAAGCGCGTTGCCGTCCGGCTCGGCCGGGAACCGCCCCCACCATTCGGGCGCGCGCTCGAGCACTTCCCCGCCGATCTCACCGGCCAGCCGGACGGCGCGCTCGTGGGTGGCCGCGGGTCGCCCCTCCAGCTGCGCGCACACCGTGATCGGTCCGTCCACTTCGGACCTGTCGAGCTCGATGGCGGTGGGCATCTCCTGGCAGCGCCGCAGCGCTGCGACGGTCTCGGCGGCCTCCTGCGGACCGTCCAGGACGCTGCGGATCCACCGGTGCTCGTCGGCCAGCGGATGCAGCCGGAACACCACCTCGGTGATCACGCCGAGGGTGCCGTAGGAACCGGTGTAGAGCTTGCCGAGGTCGTAGCCGGCGACGTTCTTGACGACCTTGCCGCCCGCGGTGGTCACAGTGCCGTCGGCGCGCACCACGGTGATGCCGATCAGCAGGTCGCGCACCCCGCCGAAGAAGTGCCGCCCCGGCCCGGAGGTCGCGGTGGCCACCACCCCGCCGAGGGTCGCCGACGGCAGCGGCTGGTCGATCGGAAGTTGTTGCCCCGCCTCGGAAACCGCCGCCTGCACCTCGGCCAGCGGGGTGCCCGCCTTGGCGGTGACCACGAGGTCACCGGCCGCGTGCTCGACCACCCCGCGCAGCTGCGAGACGTCCAGCAGCACGTCCGCGGAGCGCGGCGCGGCGCCCCAGTCGAGCTTGCTGCCGGATCCCTTCGGCACCACCGAAAGCCCGTGCTCGTCGGCGGCCCGCAGGATCGCGGAGACCTCTTCGGTGCTCGACGCGGACGCGACCCAGGACGGCAGCACGCCCGCGATCTCGTCGCCCGCTGCGGCCCGGCGGATCCGGTCGTAGCCGACGGCGGAGGTGAGCGCGGTGGGCGCGGAAGCGCTGGTCTCGGTCATCAGAACTGGTCCGCCAATCCTGCCTCGGTCAACGGGTGCACACCGCGGCGCGGGCCGGGCACCTCGCCGCACAGCCGCGGAGTCGGGAAGACCTTGCCGGGGTTGCAGATCCCGGCCGGGTCGTAGGCGCAGCGGACCCGCTGCATGGTGTCCAGGTCGTCGGCGGTGAACATCCGGCCCATGTACTTGACCTTGTCGGCGCCGACGCCGTGCTCGCCGGTGATCGAGCCGCCGTGCTCGATGCACAGGTCGAGGATCGCGCCGGAGACCTCTTCGGCGCGGTCGGCCGCGCCCGGCTCGGCTTCGTCGAACAGCACCAGCGGGTGCAGGTTGCCGTCCCCGGCGTGGAAGACGTTGGCCACCCGCACCCCGGACTCGGCCGACAGCGAAGCGATGCGGCCCAGCACCTCCGGCAGCGCGGTCCGCGGGATCACCCCGTCCTGCACGATGTAGTCCGGGCTGATCCGGCCGACCGCGGCAAAGGCGGACTTGCGGCCCTTCCAGATCATCGCCCGCTCGTGGTCGTCGGCGGCGACGCGGATCTCGAAGGCGCCGTGCTCGCGGCAGTACCGCTGCACCTCGTCGAAGGTGTGCTCGACGTCGGCGACCGGGCCGTCCAGCTCGACCACCAGCACCGCGCCAGCGCCTTCCGGGTAGCCGCAGGCCACGGCCTGTTCGGCGGCTTCGATGGACAGCGCGTCCATCATCTCCACCGCGGCCGGGGTGACGCCGGCGCCGATGATCGCCGAGACCGCGCCGCCCGCGTCGTCGGTGGTGCGGAAACCGGCCAGCAGCGTCTGCACCGTCTCGGGTTTCCGCAGCAGCCGGACGGTGATCTTGGTGACCACCCCGAGCGTGCCCTCGCTGCCGATGAACGTGCCGAGCAGGTCGTATCCGGGCGCTTCGCGCGCGGCGCCGCCGAGTTCGACGACATCGCCGTCCGGGGTGACGACCTCCAGGGACAGGATGTGGTGCGTGGTGAACCCGTACTTCAAGCAGTGCGCGCCGCCGGAGTTCTCCGCGACGTTGCCGCCGACGGAGCAGACCTGCTGGCTGGAGGGGTCGGGGGCGAAGTAGTAGCCCTGCGGCGCGGCGGCGGTGGTCACGTCGAGGTTGATCACGCCCGGCTCCACCACGGCGCGCTCGTTGGCGACGTCGATCTCCAGGATCCGGCGCATCTTCGAGGTCACGATCAGCACGCCTTCGGCGTCCGGCAGGGCGCCGCCGGAAAGCCCGGTACCGGAGCCGCGGGCCACGAACGGCACCTGCTGCTCGGCGCAGGCCGCGACGACCTCGCGCACCTGCTCGGTGTCGGCGGGCAGCACGACCACCGCGGGCACCACCCGGTAGCTGGCCAGGCCGTCGCATTCGTAGGTGCGCAGCCGCTGCGGGTCGGTGATCACCGATTCCGCGGGCAGCACCGCGCGGAACCGGCGGACCAACCGGTCCAGGTCGGCCGCCGGGGCGGCAGCCGCGGTCGGCCCCGGGCTCGGGGTTGCAGCGCTGGTCGACATGGTCAGCCTCCTCAGCAATGAGGACTTCCGCTCTGCGGAAACACCGTTCCGGGCATCGGGAACTCTAGGTTGTCGACCGCATAGATACAAGAGGCCGACAAGCTGCCTCCCGCTGGACCTTCATTGTGCCCCGGACCATTGACCTCGGGCCGCCGCGAAATCGCTCAGGTACTGCCGGGAAGGCCTGCCGACCGGACGCCGGCCTGCACGCATCTTGCGCCGCACGGCCGGGACGGACGAAACCGCCCGGTCCGACGGAGGACGTCCGCTCTTGGACCCGGCGCGCTCACCGGAGCAGCGCACGTTCGGCGATCAGCCCTGCGCCACCAGCAGCGGGACGAACTGCTCCGCGGCGGTGAGCGAACCGTGATGCCCGCGCAGCGAGGACTCACCGGGCTCGGCCACCGACCGGATCACCGCGGACTCCCGCAGCACCGCCAGCACGTCGCCGATGCGCGGGCGCACCTCGTCGGCCACCTCGGAGCCGAACCAGCCTTCGTCGATGGCCTGCTCACCGGTGACGACGGCGCCGCGTTCCCCCACCGCCGCGCGCCAGGTCTCGAGCACGTCCGCGCGGGCGCCCGGTTCGGTGTAGACGTGCCGGGCGCGCGGCTCGCCGCCCAGCAGCCGCACGCCCTCGGACAGCGCGGGCGAGGTGTCCGCGTCCAGCGCTTCGGACGGGTCGACGGTGACCATGCCGTGATCGGCCACCACCAGCAGCGAGGCCGATTCCGGAAGACGTTCGGCCAGCGATTCGACCAGCCGGTCCACCTGCGCGAGCTGCAACCGCCACGGCAGCGAGCCCGGCCCGTGGCCGTGCCCGACCAGGTCGAGGTGCCCGTGGTAGGCGTAGCTCAGCACCGGGGCCGGTTCCTGCAGCGCGGTGAGGACCTCGGCGCCGAGGTCGCCGAGCGCGCGCACGCCCCGGAACTCGCCGCCGCGCAGCGCCGCCCGGGTCAACCCGGTGCCCCGGAACTCCGCGGGCGCGATCGCGCGGACGCGCACCCCGGCGTCGGCGGCGCGTTCCAGCATCGTCGGCTGCGGCTGCGCGGTCTCCGGCGGCCAGGTCTCCAGCAGGCTGCGCCGGTGGCCCTGCGCATCGCGGACGGTGCCGTGCGTCGCCCACGCCAGCGGGTGCAGCAGGCCGCCGGACGGTTCGGCGAAGGTGTAGCCGACGACGCCGTGCGCACCGGACCGCAGCCCGGTTCCGAGCGAAGTGATGCTGGTGGCGGTGGTCGTCGGGAAACCGGCCTTGATCGGCTCGCGCACCGCCAGCGAAGCGAGGAACGGCGCGTCCGCGGCGTGTTCCCGCAGCAGCTCCCAGCCGAGGCCGTCGACCAGCAGCACCGCCGCGGCGCGGCACCGCGGAATCCCCAGCGAGTCGGTGAAACCCGCGGTGCCCAGCGCGGCCAGCACCGACGGCAGCACCTCGGAGAGCGCGCCGTCCTTGCCGGGGGTGACCATCCAATCCATGCCGCACCTTCCGTGCCCACCGGGCCCGAGCCGCCGTCTTCGACGACAAGCATGACCCGCCGCGCAAGGGTCGCGAGCGGAATCTTCCGAGTGCGGTACCCCGGCATCCGATCTTGCCGGGACGAAGGATCGCCGTACTTCGATCGCAGGTCCGTGTGGTGCCGTTCTCTTGTCGTTGTCTTGTCAGCGGCGGAGCCGCTGAGCAGTAACCACCTGAGCAACCGGACCACCGGCGGGTTCTCAGCGGTCTTCTCGCGGGGACAGCGATTTCGCCGCGTATGGGCATACGTCAGAAATCGATCCCACAGCGAGAAGGCCGGTGAGGTTCCGCTACCCGGGCACCTACGCAAAACAAGTTCAAGAAGTTTCTCAGATGTCCAGGGAGCGGCCGACGATCTCCTTCATGATCTCGGTGGTGCCGCCGTAGATCGTCTGCACCCGCGAGTCCAGGAACGCCTTCGCGATCGGGTACTCCATCATGTAGCCGTAGCCGCCGTAGAGCTGCAGGCAGCGGTCCACGACCCGCTTGTTCAGCTCGGTCAGCCACCACTTGGCCATCGCGGCGTGCTCGACGCTGAGCTCACCGGTCAGGTGCAGCTGCACGCAGCGGTCCGCGAACACCCGCCCGATCTGCACCTCGGTCGCCATCTCCGCGAGCTCGAACCGGGTGTTCTGGAACTTGCCGATGGGACGGCCGAACGCGGTGCGCTCGCGGCAGTACTGCTTGGTGTCCTCGAGGGTCCGCTCCGCGGCGGCGACCGCGGCCACCGCGATGGACAGCCGCTCCTGCGGCAGGTTCTGCATCAGGTAGATGAAGCCCTGCCCCTGCTCGCCGAGCAGGTTCGCCGCGGGCACCCGCACGTCGTTGAAGAACAGCTCGGCGGTGTCCTGCGACTTCTGCCCGATCTTCTCCAGGTTGCGGCCGCGCTCGAAGCCCGCCATGCCGCGCTCGACCACGAGCAGGCTCACGCCCTGCGCGCCGGCGTCCGGGTCGGTCTTGGCGGCCACGATCACCAGGTCGGCGTTGATGCCGTTGGAGATGAACGTCTTCGAGCCGTTGAGCACGTACTCGTCGCCGTCGCGGATCGCGGTGGTGCGGATGTTCTGCAGGTCGCTGCCGGTTCCGGGTTCGGTCATCGCGATCGCGGTGATGATCTCGCCGCTGCAGAAGCCGGGCAGCCAGCGCCGCTTCTGCTCCTCGGTGGCCAACCGGGTGAGGTACGGGATGTTGATGTCGTTGTGCACCGGCACGCCGAAGCCGCTGATGCCCGCGTTGACCAGTTCCTCGTCGAACACGACGTTGAACCGGAAGTCGTCGACTCCGCCGCCGCCGTGCTCCTCGTCCACGGCCATGCCGAGCAGGCCCTGCTTGCCCGCGGCCAGCCAGGCGTCGCGGCTGACCACGCCCGCCGCCTCCCACTCCTCCTGGTGCGGCAGCAGCTCCTTGGCGATGAAGGCCCTGGCGGTCTCGCGGAACGCCTCGTGCTCGGCCTCGAACAGTTCCCTGCGCATGTCACGCTTCCTTTCCGTGGATCGCGCCGGAGGACAGCAGATCGTCCGCCCCGGGGACCTGCCAGTCCGCCAGCACCGCGGCGTCCGGCGACGGCACCGGGCGCGGCGGCGGGGTCGGGGTGCTGGAGAACCGCGGCGCCGGGGCCGGTTGCAGCACGCCGTCCGGGCGCACCAGCGTTCCGCGGGCGTTGAGGTGCGGGTGGTCGGCCGCTTCGGTCATCGAAAGCACCGGAGAGACGCAGGCATCCGAACCGTCGAAAACCTCGGTCCACGCGGCGCGGGTGCGCTGCGCGAAGACCTCGGCGAGCTTGTTGCGCAGTTCCGGCCAGTTCGCCGGATCGTCCCGGTCCGGGACCTGCCCGGTGAGCCCGAGGCGTTCCAGCAGTTCCGCGTAGAACTGCGGTTCCAGCGCACCGACGGCCATGTGCTCGCCGTCGGAAGTTTCGTAGACGTCGTAGTACGGGGCACCGGTGTCGAGCAGGTTCGTGCCGCGCTCGGTGTTCCAGGCACCCGCGTTGGCCATCCCGAACAGCATCGAGCCGAGATGCGCCGCGCCGTCCACGATCGCCGCGTCGACCACTTGGCCCCGCCCGCCTGCACGCGCCTGCAACACCCCCGCCAGCACACCGACCGCGAGGTAGAGCGAACCGCCGCCGAAGTCGCCGAGCAGGTTCGCGGGCACCTGCGGCGGCCCGCCCTTGCGGCCGATCGCGTGCAACATGCCGGTCAGCGCGATGTAGCCGACGTCGTGCCCGGCGTTCGAGGCCAGCGGCCCGTCCTGGCCCCAGCCGGTCATCCGGCCGTAGACCAGCCGCGGATTGACCTCCCAGCACTGCTCCGGACCGACGCCGAGGCGTTCGGCCACGCCGGGGCGGAAGCCTTCGATCAGCACGTCGGCCTGCTCCGCCAGCGCGAGCACCGATGCCGGACCGCGCTCGTGCTTGAGGTCCACCGAGATCGCGCGTTTGCCGCGGTCGAGCAGGTCGTGCTCGCCGGGTCCGCCGCCGGGACGCCCGACGCGCACCACGTCCGCGCCCAGGTCCGCCAGCAGCATCGCGCAGAACGGTGCCGGGCCGATGCCCGCCAGCTCGACCACGCGCACGCCCGCCAAGGGGCCGTTCTGTCCCGCCGGCGGTCCGCCGTGTCCCTCTGCCGTCACGCCTGCACCTCCGCCCGCGGCGACGTCGCCGCGCAAGCCCGTCTTCGACACCGTTGTCCGACCTCGCCGCTGTCCGGCCGCGCGGATCGACGGTTGCCGGTACCTGTCCGGGAACCCGCTGGGGCGCCTGCGGTTCCGCTGGCCGGGCACCCGCCGAGTCCGACGACAGAACATTTACGACGCAGTTAGTGTTACATCGTTGGTGTCACAGAGGTCAAGGAGTAAGGTGTCCCACTATGCTCCGAACAGCGGACGAAGAGCTGACCATCGACGAACTGGCCGCCCGCGCCGGAGTCACCGTGCGCACCGTCCGCTTCTACTCGTCGCGCGGACTGATCCCACCACCGCGCCTGCGCGGGCGTCTCGGACTCTACGGCGCCGATCACCTCGCCCGGCTGGACCTGATCCGCGAGCTGCAGACGCTCGGGTTCACCCTCTCCGCGATCGAACGGCACCTGGAAGGCATCCCCGACGACGCCACGCCGGAGGACCTCGCGCTGCAGCGGGCGCTGCTGGCGCCGTGGACCAGTGATCAGACCGAGGACCTCTCCCGCAACGAGCTGAACCAGCGCGCCGGGCGGCACCTCGACGACGATCTCGTCGAGCAGCTGATCTCGCTGGGCGTGCTGGAGCGGACCGGCGACGGGCTCGACCACGTGCGGCTGCCGAACACCGCGATGCTCGGGGTCGGGCTGCAGATCCTCGACCTCGGCCTGCCGCTGGAGATGCTGCTGCGGGCCAAGGACATCGTGGACCGGCACACCACGCAGATCGCCGTCGAACTGCGCGAGCTGTTCGCCGCGAACGTGCTGCGCCCGTACGTCGAGCGGGGCAGGCCGGAGCAGGAGCGCGAGCGGGTGCGGGAGGCCACCGACCAGTTGCGGCCGCTGACCATCCAAGTCCTGGTCAACGGTTTCCAGAACGCGGTCAACAACGTGATCCGCGAGCACGTTCGGGAACCCGAATAAAACGGACTTACCGCCCGTTTTCCGCGGGCTGTGGGAAAACCGCTCCCCGTCGACGAGACCTTCCACCGCATCCGCCGCGACCACGGCGCGGCGGATCAGGCGCTCGCCGATTCAACCTGAATGCGGGAACGTTTCGTCCTGGCAGCGGAAGAACCCACGGAACGCCGACACGCACGAGCACGAGAACCGCTGATCCGCGCACCGGGCGGCACTCGTCCGGCTCCTGGTCAAAACGGCCACCGGCGCGGTTCGATCGGCTGGGTCACGCGCGTCGCGACCGTGGCCACCTCGCAAGTGGGGAGGAGCCACCGCATGGACGCATTCGCGGAGTCCGCGGCGCCGCTGACCGTTCCGCGGCTGTTCGGGCGCAACGCCGCCGAACATCCCGACCGGCCCGCGCTTACCGCAGGCGACCGCACCTGGACCTGGGGCGAAGCCGAGCGCGAGGTGCGTTCGCTGGCCGCCGGGTTCGCCGCGCTCGGCCTGCGGCCGGGGCAGACCGCGGTGCTGATGATGTCCAACCGGCCCGAGCAGTGGCTGGCCGATGCCGCGCTCGCGCACCTCGGCGCCGTCCCGGTGGCGGTCGCCCCCGCGCTCAGCACCGGCGACGTCGGCCACGTGGCCCGGCACAGCCGCGCTCGGCTGCTCCTGCTGGAGAACGCCCAGCACGTGCGCAGGTCCGCGGCGGCGCTGCGGGACGCGGAAGGGCTGGAGCACGTGGTCGTGCTCGACGAGCAGGCCATCCCGGACGAGGACCGCCGCTTCCGGTCCTGGGACGCGCTGCGCGCCGGAGGCGAACGGCTGCTCGCCGAAGACCCGGGGCTGGTGCGGCGGCACGCCGACGACGTCGGACCGGACGATCCGGTGACCGTGTCGTACTCGCAGGACCCGCTCGGACAGCAGACCGGTGTCGTGCTGACCCACCGCAACGTGCTCGCCGCAGCCGATGCACGGCATCGGCTCACCGGCGCGCAGCCGCACTCGCGCACCGTCTGCTCGCTGCCCATGGCGCACATGGCCGAGCGCGCGACCAGCCTGTACAGCGCCATCCACGACATCGCGCACGTGCACTTCTGCAACGGGATCAGTGAGGTCGTCGATGCGCTGCCGGACATCCGACCGCACACGCTCGTCGGCGTGCCGCGGTTGTGGGAACGGCTCGCGGCGAAACTGCGCGCCTCGGCCGACGGGCACGATCCGCTCGCCAAGATCGGACTCGACGCCACCACTTGGGCGGCCAGCGGTTCCGCGCCGCTGAACCGGGAGGTGCCGGAGCTGTTCGCCGCCAGCGGCCTGGAGATCTTCGAGTGCTGGGGCCTGACCGAGACCGCCGGCTGGACCGCGTCCGGTTCCCCGGGCAGCACCCGGCCGGGCACCGCGGGACGCCCGCTGCCCGGTGTCCAGGTGCGCGCCGAGGACGGCGAACTGCTGGTGCGCGGGCCGATGGTGTGCGCGGGCAGGCTCGAGGACGACGGGGTGATCCGCTCGATCACCGACTCCGGCGGCTGGTTGCGCACCGGCGACGCGGGAAGCGTCGACGCGGACGGCTTCCTCTCGATCACCGGTCGCAAGGACGAGCTCATCGTCGACGCCGACGGGCAGCACGTCTCTCCCGACGTCGTGGAGAACGCGCTGCGAGCGCATCCGTTGATCGGGCACGCATTGGTCTTCGGCAACGGACGGCCGCACCTGGTCGCGCTGCTGGTGCTGGACGAGGAAGCGGCTCCGGAATGGGCGCGGCAGCACGGCATCGACGGCACCTCGCCTGCCGAACTGGCCCGGCACCCGGAGGTGCTCGCCGAGGTGGACCGCGCGGTCGGGGCGGCGAACTCGTGGCTCGACGCGTCCGGCCAGGTCCGCGGGCACCGGCTGCTGGACCGCACGTGGGGCGCCGAGGGCGGCGAGCTCGGCCCGTCGATGCGGTTGCGCCGCCACGCCATCCACGACAAGTACGCCGAAGTGCTGGAGTCGCTGTACTCCTGACTTGCTCACCACCGAGTGGTGGCAGCCGATCGGCATCGCCGCCGTTGATCACTGATGGTCACCGAAGCGCCACCGGGGGAACCTCGATTCGGTGATCTTTGAGTATTGGTGCGGTTCGGACCGGGAATGTGCCGATACATCTGAGCGGACACTTCCCCGAATCCCCGGAGGCGCACCTGACATGGCTGCCACCAAACTGACCCGCACCCTGCTGCTGACCGCACTGCTCACCGCCGCGTCCGTGCCCGCGGGAGTGGCCAACGCGGCCCCGGACGCGGCCGAGCGCAGCGCTTTCACGCTCTCGGTCGGACCCGAGAACGGCGTCGAAACCCCGCGCACGACGCTGCTGAGCTGCGACCCGGCGGGCGGCACGCACCCGCGGGCGGACGCCGCCTGCGCGAGCCTGCGGGACGCGGGCGGGGACTTCCACCGGCTCAGCCAGAACCACGCGGCCACGCCGTGTCCGATGGTGCTCAAGCCCGTCGTGGCGACCGCGCACGGCAACTGGCAGGGCAAGCCGGTGCACTTCCGGCAGGAGTTCGGCAACGAGTGCGTGGCCGCGGCGAAGCTGGGCGCGGTGTACGACTTCTGATCCCGCCGCACGACGACCCCGCGCAAGGCTTTCGCGCGGGGTCGTTCGCGTGTGCGGCACCACTACTCGACCGACTGGCCACACTGGACGTATTACCGTGACGGCATGGCCGCAGAGCAGCACGAATCCGCCGGGAGACCGGACGGGCAACGGGAATCGTCCGCTTCTCGGTGGCCGCAGCGGCTCTACGGCACGGGCACCGAACCCGATCCCCGCTTCACCCTCGCCAACGAGCGGACGTTCCTGGCGTGGATCCGGACGGCGCTGGCGCTGATGGCGGCCGGGGTCGGCGTGGAGGCGTTGAACGCCGCGGCCGCGACGCACAGCCCGCTGCGCACCGCCCTTGCGGTGTTGCTGCTGCTGGCGGGGGTCGTGTGCAGCGTGGCCGCGTTCGGGCGCTGGGTGCGGCTGGAGCGCGCGTTGCGCACCGGCGCACCGCTGCCGTCGCCGAAGCTCGCGCCGTTCATCGGCTACGGCCTCGGCGCGATCGGCGTGGCTTCGTTCGTCCTGCTGCTGATCACCGGGTTCTGAGCGTGCCGCACGAGGAGCCCTGGGATCCCGGTTTGCAGGTCGAGCGCACCACGCTCGCGTGGTTGCGCACGATCATGGCCTTCGTCGCCGGGATGGCGGTGCTGCTGCGGCTGATCGCGCACCGCAGCGCAGTGGCCGCCGCGGTGTCCGCTGCGGTGTTCCTGCCGGTGGCAGCAGTGATCGCGTTCCTGGCGTGGCGCCGCCACCGGCGGGCCGAACGCAACCTCCGAGCGGACGAGCCGCTCCCCGACGGAGTGCTGCACGCCGGCGTGACCGCTCTGTCCCTGGTGGCCGCAGCCACCGCACTGGCCTACGCGCTGATCCTGTAGCGGACCGCCGCGGTTTTTCCGCGGACCATCCAGCGGAACCGCTGGCCTGCGGTGAACGACCCGTTCCCCGCAGGCTCAGCACTCGATCACGTTCACCGCGAGACCGCCGCGGGCCGTCTCCTTGTACTTGACCTTCATGTCCCGGCCGGTGTCGCGCATCGTGCGGATCGCCTTGTCCAGCGAGACGACGTGGCTGCCGTTGCCGCGCAAGGCCATCCGCGCGGCCGTGACCGCCTTGACCGAGGCGACCGCGTTGCGCTCGATGCACGGAACCTGAACCAGACCGCCCACCGGATCGCAGGTGAGACCGAGGTTGTGCTCCACCCCGATCTCCGCGGCGTTCTCCACCTGCCCCGGCGTCGCGCCGAGCACTTCGGCGAGCCCGGCGGCGGCCATCGAGCACGCCGAACCGACTTCGCCTTGGCAACCGACCTCGGCACCGGAGATCGAAGCGTTCTCCTTGAACAACACCCCGATCGCCCCGGCCGCGAGCAGGAAGCGCACGATGCCGTCCTCGTCGGCGCCCGGCACGAACCGCGCGTAGTAGTGCAGCACCGCGGGCACGATCCCCGCTGCACCGTTGGTGGGCGCGGTCACGACCCGCCCGCCCGCGGCGTTCTCCTCGTTCACCGCCAGCGCGAACAGCGTGAGCCATTCCATCGGGTCGTCCCGCTCGGTCAGGCTCGCCCGCAGCGTCGCCGCGCGTCTGCGCACCTTGAGCCCACCGGGCAGCACCCCGTCGTTGCGGGAGCCGTTTTCCACGCACTCCTGCATGACCGACCAGATGTGCAGCAGTCCCGCGCGCACCTGTTCCTCGGATCGCCAGGACAGCTCGTTGGCCAGCATCACGTCGCTGATCCGCGCGCCGGATTCCGAGCACTGCTCGAGCAGTTGCGCACCGGTGCTGAACGGGTGCCGCAACGGAGTCTCGTCCGGTTTGATCCGGTCCGCGCCCGTGGCGTCCTCGTCCACGACGAAACCGCCGCCGACCGAATAGAACACCGCTTCGCGCAGCGGGCCGGACTCGCCGAGCGGCCCGTGCGCGCTGAAGCGCATCCCGTTCGGATGCAACGGCAAGGATTTGCGCCGGTGCATCACCAGATCCTTGTCGGGGTCGAACCGGACCTCGCGCGCACCGTTGAGCAACAAGCCGCCGCCGGAACGCACCTCGTCCATCCGGTGCTCGACCGAGGACGGCTCGACGGTCTCCGGGTCGTGGCCTTCCAGCCCGAGCAGCACCGCCTTCGGGCTGCCGTGGCCGTGCCCGGTCGCGCCCAGCGAGCCGAACAGCTCGGCCTTCACCCGCACCACCTGGTCGAGCAGCCCGTCGCGGTGCAACCCCGCGACGAACCGGCCCGCCGCCCGCATCGGGCCGACGGTGTGCGAGCTCGACGGCCCGATGCCCACCGAGAAGAGGTCGAAGACACTGATCGCCATGGCCTGCCCCTTCCGGCCTGGCTCGGCTACTCGCCGCTGGTGAACGCGGCGTATTGCTCGGCGGTGAGCACAGCACCGGTGCTCTCCGCGCGCACTTCGAGCAGCCAGCCGTTGCCGAACGGGTCGGCGTTGACCGCCGCCGGGTCGTCCACGACGGCCTCGTTGACCGCTACGACCTCACCGGTCACCGGGGCGTACAGGTCGCTGACGGACTTGGTGGATTCCAGCTCGCCGCAGGACTGGCCGGATTCGATGCGTTCCCCGGTCTCCGGGAGCTGCACGTAGACGATGTCGCCGAGCGCTTCAGCCGCGTACGGCGTGACACCGATGCGGACCACGTCACCGCGGTCCTCGATCCACTCGTGCTCTTCGGTGTAGCGCAGCTGCTCGGGCAGGGACATGGAGGCTCCTGAAGGGCGTCGTGGGCACGGTCGTGCCCGGGTCCTGGGCCTCCCCCTCTGTTGCGGAACCTGAGAGCTTCACCGCCGCAGGCGGCTTGCACCGTGGGTGCGGCGCCGGAGCGCGCGCTTTCCAGAGTCGCCTCGCCCGAGCGGTCATGGTGCCTGAGAGTTTGCGGGGAGAGTTTGCTCCTTCGGCGCCCTGCTGCGCAGGGTCTCTCCCGCCCGGGTTCTGCGGCGGTATGCGGTTGTCGCGTGTGCGGCAACGATAAACGCACCGCTGCGGCTGGCAAAGCCCCTCCCACCGGACCGGGCACGCCCGATGGTCGGTGCGCAGGTGCCGCCGAACGGCGCTAGCCACCGCGAGATTGGTTCAACCACCCTGGTCGGGAACCGATCGACGGGAGGTTCCGGTGCGCGGAACTCGCAGGTCAAAGCTGGCTGCGCTGGTGTTGTCGGCGTTCGCGCCGGGTCTCGTGCTCGCGCCTGCGGCGCACGCCGAGCCGTCGGTCGGCGTGTGGCTGACCACTCAGGACGGCGGGCAGCTGCTCGCGCGCCAGCCGGACGTCGAGTTCGGCTCGGGCGGCGGGCATCGCACGATCACCGTCGATCCGGGCGAGACCCACCAGACCATGACCGGGTTCGGTGCGGCGCTGACCGACTCGTCGGCGGCGTTGATGAACGCCTCGCCGCGGCGCGACGAACTGCTGACCGAGCTGTTCGACCAGCGCGAGGGCATCGGGCTGACCGCGGTGCGGCAGGTGATCGGCGCCTCGGACTTCGCGCGCGAGGTCTACAGCTACGACGAGGTGCCTCCGGGCCAGGACGACTACGACCTGTCCGAGTTCTCCATCGCGCACGACGAGGCCGACATCCTGCCGCTGCTGCGGCGCGCGAAGGAACTCTCGCCGGAGCTGAACGCGGTCGCCACGCCGTGGAGCGCGCCGGGCTGGATGAAATCCGGCGGCTCGATGATCGGCGGCGAACTGCCCGCGCAGAACTACCAGGTGTTCGCCGACTACCTGGTGAAGTTCGTGCAGGCGTACCAGCGGGCTGGTGTGCCGATCGATGCGCTGACCCCGCAGAACGAGCCGCTGAACACGCAGGAGTCGTACCCGGGCAGCCCGATGGCACCGGACGCGCAGGCCGCGTTCGTCCGCAACGACCTCGGGCCGAAGCTCGAGCAGGCCGGGCTGGGGACCGAGGTGTTCGCCTACGACCACAACTGGGACGACGTCGACTACCCGAACCAGGTCCTCGATGCCGCCGCGCAGTACACCGACGGCGCGGCGTTCCACTGCTACGGCGGCGACCCGTCGGCGCAGTCCGCGGTGCACGAAGCGCATCCGGACGCCGAGATCCACCTGACGGAGTGCTCCGGCACCGAATCAGCCGACCCCGCGAACACCTTCCGCGACACATTGGCCTGGCAGGCCGACAACCTGATCATCGGCGGCACCCGGAACCACGCGAGCAGCGTGCTGCTGTGGAACCTGGCGCTGGATCCCGCGCACGGGCCGGTCCTGGACGGCGCCTGCACCGACTGCACCGGCGTGACGACCGTCGATGGCGGGGACGTGCGCTACAACGCGGAGTACTACGCGCTCGGGCACGCCAGCAAGTTCGTGCGGCCGGGGGCCGTCCGGGTCGGCTCGAACGACCTCGGCGAAGTCCGCAACGCCGCGTTCCGCAACCCCGACGGCTCCATCGCGCTGATCGCGCACAACCCGACCGGTGGCGAGCAGACCTTCACCGTGTCCGCGCAGAACCGCGCCTTCGACTACACGTTGCCCGCGGGCGGGCTGGCGACCTTCAGCTGGCCGGGCTGAGCCCTTCGCGCGGCGCGTCCACCGCGCCGATGGCACCGCGGCGACGAGCACGGGCGCGGCGTACCGGCGGAGGATGGTGGCAGCCACGCGGAAGGGAGCACGGGTGAAGATCGCGGTGCCGCAAGAGATCAAGAACCACGAGTACCGAGTGGCGTGCACCCCGGCAGGCGTGCACGAGCTGCGCGCACACGGCCACGAGGTGTTCGTGCAGGCCGGCGCGGGGTCCGGCTCGTCGATCCCGGACGAGGACTACCTCGCGGCGGGGGCGGAGCTGGTCGGTTCGGCGGACGAGGCGTGGGCAGCGGGCGAACTGGTGCTCAAGGTGAAGGAGCCGGTACCGGAGGAGTACCCGCGGCTGCGCGAGGGGCAACTGCTGTTCACCTACCTGCACCTGGCCGCATCGGCCGAGCTGACCGGGGCGCTGATGCGCGCCGGGGTCACCGGCATCGCCTACGAGACCGTGCAGGCACCCGGCGGGAACCTGCCGCTGCTGGCGCCGATGAGCGAGGTCGCAGGCAGGCTGGCCCCGCAGGTCGGCTCCTACGCGCTGCTGCGTCCCAGCGGCGGGCGGGGTGTCCTGCCCGGCGGTGTTCCCGGAGTGGCGCCCGCGCGGGTCGTGGTGATCGGCGGCGGGGTCGCGGGGCTGAATGCCGCGACCGTCGCGCTCGGCATGGGCGCGGACGTGGAACTGCTGGACACCAACGTCGACAAGCTGCGCGACATCGACCGCGACTACCGCGGCGGCATCCGCACCGTGGCCTCGAACCGGTACACCGTGGAATCCGCGGTGCAGGCGGCCGACCTGGTGATCGGCGCGGTGCTGATCCCCGGCGCGAAAGCCCCGAAGCTCGTCTCGAACGAGCTGGTGTCGCGGATGAAGCCGGGCAGCGTGCTGGTGGACGTGGCGGTCGACCAGGGCGGCTGCTTCGCCGATTCGGAGCCCACCACGCACGACGCCCCGACCTACCGGGTGCACGACTCGTTGTTCTACTGCGTGGCCAACATGCCGGGCGCGGTGCCGAACACCTCGACGCACGCGCTCACCAACGTGACGCTGCCGTACGCGCTGCGCATCGCCGATCACGGGTGGCGCGCGGCGTGCGCGGCGGACCCGGCGCTGGCGGGCGGGCTGAACACGCACGGCGGGAAGCTGGTGAACGCAGCGGTCGCGGAGGCGCACGACCTGCCGCTGACGGATCCGTCCGCGGTACTGGACTGACGGGGGTACTGGACTGACGGGGGCGAGAGCCCCGGAGCGCTGCACGGAACGTATGGGGCGGCCCGCTCAACCGGCCTGGGGGTCACCGGGAGCGGGCCGCCAACACCAGTGTAGGCCACGAACGCCTGATTTCCGACGACGCGGAGCGCGTCGGCGACTCGAATCGGCAGCCGAATCGATAACCACCCGAAGGAGTGAGTTCGACGCGTCCGGGTGCAGCTCGGCCGGACACCTGCCGATGGGAGGGCGCGAAGATCGGCCGCGGGCGCCCGCGCTCGGCGCACCGGCCGCGACCCGGCCGGACGCGAAGGGCCGACGATCGGGCCCGAGAATACGGGGGAGCCCACCGTGGACGAGGCGAAGATGCGCGAGGCCGTCCTGGACCGGCTGGCGCGACTGGACCGAGTGGCCGCCGACGGCGGCGCCGAGGCCCTGCTGCCGGTGACGCGTTCCGAGCTGCGCCGCCTCACCGAAGGTCTCCGCGCGCTGTTGGCCCGGCACCAGCCCGATCTCGACGGTCACTGCCCTGCCTGTTCGGGAACGTTGCGCAGCCGGCGGTGGCCGTGCGAGGTGTGGCTGGTGGTGCACCGCCAGCTCATCGGCGACCGGTTCGGGCAGGCGACGGCCGAACCCGCCCCGCAGTTCCCGCCGCCCGAGCACGACCCCGAGCAGGACGCCGGGGATGCCGCGGACTCCGGCGAGACCGGCGAGATCCCGATTTGGCCGCAGTGGCACGACGACGAAACCGGCGAACCCGGCACCGCATCGCCGGGGCCGGAGTTCACCGCGCTCGCGCACGACCCGCGCCCCCACCGCTTCCCGCCGGTCGGCGGTCACCTGGAGTTCGACCGGGTGCCTCGCAGCCGCACCGCCGCGTCCGGCGCGGAGCGGCAAATCTCCTGGCCACCGCACCGCGGCGGCTGACCCGCCCACGCCTGGACGATCACCGCTGCACCGTCAGGCAGGATGGTGGCCGCGCCGAGCACCGGCGCGCCAACGGCGACGATGGAGGAGCGTGTGCACGACGGCAGCGGCCGGATCCTGGTGCAGCACCTGAGCAAGAACTTCGGCCAGGTCGGCGCGGTCCGCGACCTCAGCTTCGCGGTCGAGCCCGGGGTGGTGACGGGGTTCCTCGGACCGAACGGTTCCGGCAAGACGACCACGCTGCGCATGGTGCTCGGGCTGGTGAACCCCACCGAGGGCTCGAGCACGATCAACGGGGTGCCGTTCGCGCAGCTGCGCAACCCCGCCACCGTGGTGGGCGCGGTGCTGGAGGCGCAGAGCTTCCACCCGTCGCGCACCGCGCGCAACCACCTCCGCTGCTACGCCGCGGCGATGAACGTGCCGGACCAGCAGGTCGACCACGCGCTGGAACTCGTCGGGCTCACCGGCGCCGCGGGCCGCGCCGCGGGCGGGTTCTCGATGGGCATGCGGCAGCGGCTGGCGCTGGCCACCGCGCTGCTGGGCGATCCGCAGGTGCTGATCCTGGACGAACCGGCCAACGGCCTCGACCCGGAGGGCATCGCGTGGTTGCGCAGCTTCCTGCGATCGTTCGCCGCGTCCGGGCGCACGGTGCTGGTCTCCAGCCACCTGCTGCGGGAGATGGAGCACACCGTCGATCACGTCGTGATCGTCAGTCGCGGTGAGTGCGTCTACAACGGCCACCTCGACGAACTGCGCGCGCAGCAGAGCTCGCGCGTGCTGGTCCAGGCCAGCGACCCGAACACACTGGTCACCGAGCTGCAGGAAGCCGGCAACGAGGTGGAGTACCTCGCCGACGGGCGGCTGGGCGTCACCGGCTCGGACTCCAAGGCGGTCGCGGACCTCGCGCTGGAAGCCGGGGTGGCGATCTACGGGCTGGAGGACGAGCAGGTCGACCTGGAGCAGCTGTTCTTCCGGCTCACCAGCGGCCAGTACGTGGCGGGCGCCTACCAGCCGGAGCACGGCCCGGCGGGCGGTTGGGGACCACCCGGCAACGGGCCCGATCCGTACCAGCAAGCGCAGCAGTCGGACTCCCAGCAACGCGACGGCCTCGGAGGTGGCGCCTGATGGGCGGCCTGATCAAGTCCGAGTTCCGGAAGGTCTTCACCACCAACCTGTGGTGGGCGCTGCTCATCCCGGTCGCCGTGATCAGCTTCGGCTCCGGCTGGATGGGCACCGGATTCGGCACCATCAACTCGATCGAGCAGGAGATCGGCAGGCCGTTGCCGCTGGGCCTGCTGACCATGTCGATGTCGACGAACTTCAGCGTGATCTTCGCTGGGCTGCTGGGTGCGCTGGCGATCACCGGCGAGCACCGCAGCAAGAGCATCACCACGACGTACCTGACCGCCAGCTCGCGCGGAGCGGTGCTGAGCGCGAAGCTGATCAGCTACACCGGATTGGGCCTGCTCTACGGCCTGGTGAACGTGCTGGCCGCCACCGCGGGGGGTCTGGTGGGCGCCGGGACGAACGGGCTCGGCAACCTGGCCGACTGGTTCGCGGTCGGCGGTGCCGGACTGCTCGCGATGGTGCTGTGGACGCTGCTCGGCGTCGGGTTCGGCGCGGTGGTCTCCAGCCCGGTCGTGGCGATCATGGTGCTGCTGATCTACAAGTTCGTGTTCGAGTTCATCGTCACCAGCTTCCTGATGACCTCCGACCCGCAGGGCGTGAGCGCGTACCTGCCGGGAACCGCGGGCAGCGGCATCGTCGGCAACCTCGCGGTGCCGATCTTCATCCGCGCCGCGGCGGGCAGCAACGAGCAGATGGTGCCGCAGGACGTGTTCGACGTGCTGCACTTCTTCTTCGGCGGCTCGTACCACCACCCGTGGTGGCTGAGCCTGCTGACGTTCGCCGGCTACACCGCGGTGTTCGTGCTCGGCGGCTGGTACTTCAGCAGGCGCCGGGACATCACCTGACCCGACGCCGCGACGAACGGACCTCCCGGCAACGGGGGGTCCGTTTTGTTTCGGTACGTGGCATTCCGCCCAGCACAACGACCCGAAGGGGCAACGAACACCACGTCGTCGAACGGGCCGTGATGTCGGGCTCGGGACATAACCTGGCCTGGTGAGCGACTCCGACACGGCCGCCGACGGCGGCGCCGAGCGCACCCGCCCCGGGTGGATCCGCCGGCTGTTCGCCGCCTGCTGGCGGCATCCGATCGCCGTGCTGCTGGCGATGGGCGCTTCGGTGGCCGCGGTCGGACTCGAGGCGCTCGTCCCGCTGCTGACGAAGACGGCCGTCGACGACGCGGTCGCGGGTAGCACCGGCCGCCTGTGGTGGCTGGCCGCGGCACTGGCCGGGCTGGGCGTGTTCCGCTTCGGCGCGGCGTTCGTGCGCCGCTACTCCGCGGGCAGGCTGGCGCTGGACGTCCAGCACGACCTCCGGCGAGCGGTGTTCGGCTCGGTGCAGCGGCTGGACGGCGGCAAGCAGGACGCGCTGCGCACCGGGCAGGTGGTGTCCCGGGCGATCACCGATCTGCAGCTGGTGAACGCGCTGCTGGCGATGTTGCCGCTGGCGGCGGGCACCGTGGTGCTCGCGGTGTTCGCACTGACCGCGATGCTGTGGCTGTCCCCGCTGCTGACGCTGGTCGTGCTGGTCGTGATGCCGCTGATCGCGATCGTGTCCGCGCACAGCCGCAAGCGGCTGTTCCCCGCCACGTGGTCGGCGCAGCAATGCGCCGCGGACATCGCGCAGCAGGTCGAGGAGTCGGTCGCCGGGGTCCGCGTGGTGAAGGGCTTCGGGCAGGAGGCGCGGGAGGTCTCCGGCCTGGAGGCCCGCGCGCGGCGGCTGTTCGCCGAACGGCTCCGCGCGGCACGGATGACCTCGCTGCCGCAGGCGACCCTGACCGCGCTGCCCTCGGCAGGGCAGGTCGGCGTGCTCGGGCTCGGCGGCTGGATGGCGTTGCAGGGCCAGGTCGGCATCGGCACGTTCGTGGCGTTCGCCGCCTACGTCACGATGCTCGGCGGCCCGGCCCGGATGCTGGCCAGCGTGCTGGTGCAGGGGCAGGTGACCCGCGCGGGCATGGAGCGGATCACCGACCTGATCGACTCGCGGCCGGACGTGCGCAACCGGCCCGGCGCCGTGGACCTGCCCGAGGTGCCGCTGCGGGTGCGGCTGGACGACGCCGGGTTCGGGTACACCCGCGATCAGCGAGTGCTGGACGGCATGTCGCTGACCGTGCGGCCCGGCGAGACGGTGGCGCTGGTCGGCTCGGCCGGCTCCGGCAAGTCGACGGTGTCACTGCTGCTGCCCCGCTTCTACGACGTCCAGCAAGGCGCGGTGCGGATCGGGACCGCGGACGGGACGACCGAGCACGACGTGCGCGACGTGCGGCTGGAGTCGCTGCGCAAGGCCGTGGGCGTGGTGTTCGAAGAGGCGTTCCTGTTCTCCGACACCATCCGCGGCAACATCGCCTACGGGCGGCCGGACGCGTCCGAAGCGGAGATCGTCGCCGCGGCCCGCGCCGCGGAAGCGCACGAGTTCATCACCGAGCTGCCCGACGGCTACGACACGATGGTCGGCGAGCGCGGCCTGACGCTCTCCGGCGGTCAGCGGCAGCGGGTGGCGCTGGCCCGCGCACTGCTGTCCGACCCGCGGATCCTGGTGCTCGACGACGCCACCTCGGCGGTCGACCCGGCCACCGAGGCCGCCATCCACGACACGCTGCGCTCGGTCACCGCGCAGCGCACGACGCTGCTGATCGCGCACCGCCGCTCCACGCTCGCGTTGGCCGACCGGGTGGCGGTGCTGGAGGAGGGCCGCGTCGTCGATGTGGGGACGCAGCACGAGCTGGAGCGGCGCTGCACGCTGTTCCGCTCGTTGCTGGCCGGGCCGGGCGAGTCGATCGAGACGCCGCACGCGGCTCCGGAGACGACCTCGGCGCAACTGTGGCCGGAGGTCGCGGACGAGCCGGAGGCAGCGCACACGATCACGGCGCCGCAAGGCCCTGGTGCGCGCGGAACCTCGACGAGCAGCAAGGACGCCACTCCCCTGACCCCGGAATTGAAAGCAGGGATCCGACGACTGCCCGCGGCCACCGAGGCTCCGCGGCTGCCCGGCGTCGACGCCACCGCCCCCGACCCGCAGTTCCGGCTGACGCGGCTGCTGCGGCCGATCCGCTGGGGCCTGGTGCTCACCGTCGCGCTGGTCGCCGGAGACGCGCTGACTTCGATCGCACTGCCGTCGCTGGTGCGCGAGGGCGTCGACCGCGGAGTCGGCGCGGGCGATCCGGCGACGCTGTGGACGGTCACCGCGGTCGGCGCTGCGGTGGTGCTCGCGGCCTGGCTGGTGATCAAGGCGCAGACCGTGATCACCGCCCGCACCGGCGAGACGCTGCTGTACCTGCTGCGGGTGCGCAGCTTCGCGCACCTGCAGCGGCTCGGGCTGGACTACTACGAGCGCGAACTCGCCGGGCGGATCATGACCCGGATGACCACCGACGTCGACGCGTTGTCGACGTTCCTGCAGACCGGCATGGCCACCGCCGTGGTCAGCGTGTTCACCATCGTCGGCATCGCGGTCGCGCTGCTGATCACCGACCTGTCGCTGGCACTGGTGGCGCTGGCGGTGCTGCCGCCGCTGATCGTCGCGACGGTGCTGTTCCGCAGGGTCGCGGCGACCGCCTACGCGGAGGCCCGGGAACGGGTGAGCACGGTGAACGCGGACCTGCAGGAGAACGTCTCCGGCCTGCGGGTCGCCCAGGCGCACCGCCGCGAACGCCATTCCGCGAAGGTTTTCGCGCAGCGCAGCGACGCCTACCGGCGGTCGAGGCTGCGGGCGCAGCGCTACATCGCCACGTTCTTCCCGTTCACCACGCTGCTGTCCGAGCTGGCGCAAGCGGCGGTGCTGGGCGTCGGCGCCACCCGGGTCGCCACCGGCGACCTGACCGCCGGAGTCCTGGTGGCGTTCCTGCTCTACCTGGGCATGTTCTTCTCGCCGGTGCAGCAGCTGTCGGGCGTGTTCGACCAGTACCAGCAGGCGCGGGTCGGGCTGCGCCGCATCGGTGAGCTGCTGCGCACGCCGACCTCGGTGCCCGCGGCGGCCGAGCCGGTCGAGGTGCCGCCCCGGTTCGCCGGTGAGGTCGAGGTGCGCGACGTGTCGTTCCGGTACCCGGGCACCGACGAGCCCGCGCTGCGGGACATCTCGCTGAAGATCGACCCGGGTACCACGGTCGCCCTGGTCGGGCCGACCGGGGCGGGCAAGTCGACGCTGGTGAAGCTGCTCGCCCGGTTCTACGACGTGACCGCGGGAGCGGTGCTGATCGACGGGATCGACGTGCGCCGCTTCGAACCTGCCGGCTACCACCACCGGCTCGCGGTCGTCCCGCAGGAGGGCTACCTGTTCGCAGGCGACGTCGCCGCGAACATCGCCTACGGCCGCCCGGACGCGACCGATGCGGAGATCGAGGCCGCCGCCCGCGACGTGGGCGCGCTGCCCGGCATCGCGATGCTGCCGAACGGGTTCCGCCAGCAGGTCGGCGAACGCGGCCGGGAGCTCTCGGCCGGTCAGCGCCAGCTCGTGGCGCTGGCCCGCGCGGAACTGGTCCGCCCCGACCTGCTGCTGCTGGACGAGGCGACCGCGGCGCTGGACCCGGCGACGGAATCGCTGGTCATCTCGGCGAGCGACAAGCTGGCCGCGCGCCGCACGACGTTCGTGGTGGCGCACCGGCTGGGCACCGCAGCCCGGGCGGACCGCATCGTGGTGATCGACGGCGGGCAGGTCGTGGAGGACGGCAGCCACTCGGAGTTGATGGAGCTCGGCGGCCAGTACGCGCGGCTGTGGCACGCCACCGACGCGCACTCGCACTCCGCACCAGGCGTCGGAACGGTGCGGACACGGCACTGAGCTGCTGCTACCCGGCGTGTCCGCGCGCGATGCGTTGCGCGTAATCGACCGCGATGTGGGAACCAACCGCTCACGTCGCGGGAATCCGCGGCCGCTGCCGAAACGTTGCGCCGGATGCTCGCGACAACGGTGCGAGGCGTACCGGCGAGACCGGCGACGAGAACGGCGCATGATACGAGCGAGCCGCATCCGGCGGCGAGACCCGGACGGGCCAACTCGGCCCGGTATCGGGGTTTCCGTATCGATCCTGTGACCGAACTCTTCCGGCGGACGTCCGACTGTGTGCCAACCGCACGAATCGGACCGCTAGCCTGGTACGTGAGTGTGTGTACATCACGAGAAGATGGATCGAGGCGAGCGCCAGCCGTGTCCAGCAGCAGCCCTGCGTCACAGTTCGGCCCCAACGAGTGGTTGATCGAGGAGATGTACGAGCAGTACCTCCAAGATCCCGCGTCGGTTGACCCCGCGTGGCACGAGTTCTTCGCCGACTACAAGCCGGGGCAGGCGGCCTCGGGTTCGGTAGCCGCCGACAACTCCGCGAGCGCGGCCGGTTCTGCGAGCAGCACGACGACCGTTTCCGGCACGACCACGGCGACCGCGTCGCGCGGTACCGGCAACGGGCAGATCGGATCCGCCGGAACCCAGAACGCGCAGCAGTCCCAGCCCGCCAAGGTTGCCGAGCCGAAGGCCGGCAACTCCGCACCGCCGAAGGCGGCGGAGTCGAAGCCGGCCAAGCCCGCCGAGCCGAAGGCCGGCAAGCCCGCGGAGCAGAACGCGGCGGAGTCGAAGTCGGCCAAGCCCGCCGAGCCGAAGCCGTCCCCGCAGCAGGCCGCGAAGGCCGCTCCGGTCAAGGACGACGGCGCGGGCGAGGAGACCAAGCCGCTGCGCGGCGCGGCCGCGGCGATCGCCAAGAACATGGAGCAGTCGCTGACCGTGCCGACCGCGACGAGCGTGCGCGCGGTCCCGGCCAAGCTGCTGTTCGACAACCGCATCGTGATCAACAATCACCTGAAGCGGAACAAGGGCGGCAAGGTCTCGTTCACGCACCTGATCGGCTACGCCATGGTGCGGGCGCTGCGGGACTTCCCGAACATGAACCGGCACTTCGGCGAGGACGCCAAGGGCAAGCCCGCCGCGATCACGCCGGAGCACGTCAACCTCGGCCTGGCGATCGACATGCCCGGCAAGGACGGTTCGCGCAACCTCGTGGTGGCCTCCATCAAGGGCTGCGAACAGATGAGCTTCCAGCAGTTCTGGCAGGCCTACGAGGACATCATCCGCAAGGCCCGCAACGGCGCGCTGACCGCGGAGGACTTCGCGGGCACCACGATCTCGCTGACCAACCCCGGCCCGTCCGGCACGAACCACTCGGTGCCGCGGCTGACCAAGGGCCAGTCCGCGATCATCGGCGTCGGGGCGATGGACTACCCGGCGGAGTTCCAGGGCGCCTCGGAGAAGGCCCTGGTCGAGATGGGCATCAGCAAGATCGTCACGCTGACCTCGACCTACGACCACCGGGTCATCCAGGGCGCCGAGTCCGGCGACTTCCTGCGCAAGGTGCACGAGCTGCTGCTGGGCGAGGACGGGTTCTTCGACGACATCTTCTCGTCGCTGCGCATCCCGTACGAGCCGATCCGCTGGACCCAGGACATCCCCGAGGGCGCGGTGGACAAGACCGCGCGGGTGCTGGAGCTGATCGACGCCTACCGCACGCGCGGGCACCTGATGGCCGACATCGACCCGCTGAACTACCGGCAGCGCAGGCACGAGGACCTGGACGTGCTCTCGCACGGCCTCACCCTCTGGGACCTGGACCGGGAGTTCGCCGTGGGCGGCTTCGCGGGTCAGCAGTACATGTCGCTGCGCGACGTGCTGGGCGTGCTGCGGGACTCCTACTGCCGCACGGTCGGCGTGGAGTACATGCACATCCTCGAACCGGACGAGCGGGAATGGCTGCAGAACCGGGTCGAGAAGCCGCACGAGAAGCCGGAGCAGTCCGAGCAGAAGTACATCCTGTCCAAGCTCAACGCCGCCGAGGCGTTCGAGACGTTCCTGCAGACCAAGTACGTCGGGCAGAAGCGGTTCTCGCTGGAGGGCGCCGAGACGGTGGTGCCGCTGCTGGACGCGGTGCTGGACTCCTCGGCCGAATCCGACCTGGACGAGGTCGTCGTCGGGATGCCGCACCGCGGCAGGCTCAACGTGCTGGCCAACATCGTCGGCAAGCCGATCTCGCAGATCTTCCGCGAGTTCGAGGGCAACCTGGACCCCGGCCAGGCGCACGGTTCCGGCGACGTGAAGTACCACCTGGGCGCGGAGGGCAAGTACTTCCGCATGTTCGGCGACGGCGAGACGAAGGTGTCGCTGACCTCGAACCCCTCGCACCTGGAAGCCGTGGACCCGGTGCTGGAAGGCATCGTCCGCGCCAAGCAGGACATCCTGGACAAGGGCCAGGAGGGCTTCACGGTGCTGCCGGTGCTGATGCACGGCGACGCCGCGTTCGCCGGGCAGGGCGTGGTCGCCGAGACGCTGAACCTCTCGCTGCTGCGCGGCTACCGCACCGGCGGCACGGTGCACGTGGTGGTGAACAACCAGGTCGGCTACACGACCGCGCCGGAGCACTCCCGCTCCAGCAAGTACTCCACCGACGTGGCGAAGATGACCGGTTCGCCGGTGTTCCACGTCAACGGCGACGATCCCGAGGCGTGCGTCTGGGTGGCGAAGCTGGCCGTGGAGTACCGCCAGAAGTTCGGCAAGGACGTCGTGATCGACATGGTGTGCTACCGCCGCCGCGGGCACAACGAGGGCGACGACCCGTCGATGACGCAGCCGTCGATGTACGACGCGATCGACAAGATGCGCAGCGTGCGCAAGACCTACACCGAGGCGCTGATCGGCCGCGGCGACATCACCGTCGACGAGGCCGAGAAGGCGCTCAAGGACTACGCCAGCCAGCTGGAGCACGTGTTCAACGAGGTCCGCGAGCTGGAGAAGTACCCGCCGGAGCCGAGCCCGTCGGTGGAGTCGGAGCAGCAGGTGCCGACGAAGCTGATCACCGCGATCTCGCAGGACACGCTGGACCGCATCGCCCGGTCGCACGTGGACCTGCCGGAGGGCTTCACCCCGCACTCGCGGGTCAAGCCGGTGCTGGAGCGGCGCGCCAAAATGGCCGTCGAGGGCGAGATCGACTGGGGCTTCGGCGAGCTGCTCGCGTTCGGCTCGCTGGCGATGGAGGGCCGCCCGGTGCGGCTGACCGGGCAGGACAGCCGCCGCGGCACGTTCGGCCAGCGGCACTCGGTGCTGATCGACCGCAAGACCGGCGCCGAGTACACCCCGCTGCAGAACCTCTCCGAGGACCAGGCGAAGTTCCTGCCCTACGACTCGGCGCTGTCCGAGTTCGCGGCGATGGGCTTCGAGTACGGCTACTCGGTGGCCAACCCGGATGCGCTGGTGGCGTGGGAAGCCCAGTTCGGCGACTTCTTCAACGGCGCGCAGTCGATCATCGACGAGTTCATCTCCTCCGGTGAGGCCAAGTGGGGCCAGCGCTCCGACGTGGTGCTGCTGCTGCCGCACGGCCACGAGGGCCAGGGCCCGGACCACAGCTCGGCGCGCATCGAGCGCTGGTTGCAGCTGTGCGCGGAGGGCTCGATGACGGTCGCGCTGCCGTCCACTCCGGCGAACTACTTCCACCTGCTGCGCAGGCATTCGCTGGACGGCATCCACCGGCCGCTGGTGGTGTTCACGCCGAAGTCGATGCTGCGGATGAAGGCCGCGACCAGCTCGGTCGGCGACTTCACCGAGGGCAAGTTCACCTCGGTCATCGACGATCCGACGCAGCCGGACCCGTCCGCGGTGCGCCGCGTGGTGCTGTGCTCCGGCAAGCTCTACTACGAGCTGGCCGCGGAGAAGGAGAAGCAGGGCCACACCGACACCGCGGTCGTGCGGCTGGAGCAGCTCTACCCGCTGCCCCACCGCAAGCTCGGTGCGCTGCTGGACCACTACTCGAACGCCACCGACGTCCGGTGGGTGCAGGAGGAACCGGCGAACCAGGGCGCCTGGCCGTTCCTGGGCCTGAAGCTGCGCGAGCACTTCCCGGAGCGGCTGCGCGAGCTGCAGCGGGTGTCCCGCCGGCCGATGGCCGCCCCGGCCACCGGGCTCAAGGCGGTGCACGACGTGGAGCAGGCCGAGGTCGTGCAGAACACCTTCGCCTGATCCGCACTCCCTCGAAGCGGGCCGCCGACACTCCGGCGGCCCGCTTTCTTGCTTTTCGCAGGTGGCCCGCGTAGTCCGACGGCGGGTGGCCGTAAGGTTCTCGGTTGCCGTGCAGGTTGGCGGTCCGGTGGCCGTCGGGTGTGAGGAGGAGCCGGTGTACTTCACCGACCGTGGCATCGAGGAGTTGGAGCAGCGTCGCGGCGATGAAGAGGTGACGTTGGCGTGGCTCGCGGACCGGATGCGCGCGTTCGTGGACCTGAACCCGGAATTCGAGGACGCGACCGAACGCCTCGCCACATTCCTCGCCCGCGACGACACCGACGAGGACTGACCCGCCGGTCAGCCGGGTAGACGACGCAGCGCTGCGCCTAGCTGGGCGCGGGAAGTGATGTCCAGCTTCGGGAAGATCTTGTACAGGTGGTAGCCGACGGTGCGCGGGCTCAGCGCCAGCGTGCTTGCTATCTGCCGGTTGGTGAGCCCCTGCGCTGCGAGATCGGCGATCTGCCGCTCCTGCGGGGTGAGCGGATCGGGCAGTTCGGGCCGGGAGTGCGCGTCCCCGGTCGCGCGGAGTTCGGCGTGCGCGCGGCGGCTCCAAGCGGTGGCGCCGAGCCGGTCGAACCGCTCCTCGGCGGAGCGCAGGTGCGCGCGGGCGTCCTGGTGGCGTTTGCGGCGGCGCAGCGCGGAGCCGATCTGCAGTTCGGTGCGCGCGGTGGCGAACGGCCTGCCTGCGCGGGCAGCGATCGCGAGCAGGTCTTCGCCCGAGCCGGTTTCGGCTCCGTCGGCCGCATCGCCGCCGAGCAGTGCCCAGCACCGCGCGAGGTCGAGCCGCGCCCAGTCGGCCGCACCTGCGGCGACCCAAGCCGCGAATCCCCGCACGACCTCCGCGGCCTCGTCGGTCCTCCCGGCCAGCATCGCCGCCTCCGTCGCGTCCACTGTGGACATGCGTTGCACGAGCAGGTGGTGCGGATTCTCCGCGGGACGCCGCAACGCGCGCAGGCGCTCCCAGGCTTCTTCACCGCGCCCGCAGGACAGCGCGAGCAAGCCGCGGATCCACTGCTCGGTCAGCGCCGCGCCCGGTGACGCCGGCCCGCTGGTGGCTTCCTCCAGCCATGACCGGCACGTGCGCTCATCGCCTTGCCCGGCGTTGATCCACGCAACGGCCAGCAGCGCCTCGCAGCGCAAGGCGTGGTGGCCGAGGTCTTCGGCCAGGCGGGCGCTGTCGGCGGCCCGTTGTGCGGCGGAATCCCACTGCCCGAGCGCGGTTTTCGTCACCGCCAGCTTGAGCAGCAACAAGGCTCGCGTGCTGGGGGCGGACCGCACGTGATCACCACGCATCAGGTGCGTGAACAGTTCCGCGTAGTGCTCCTCCTCGCCGATGAACACCGGCAGCAACGGCGGCGGCCACGCCTTCGGATGCACCGCGTCCGAGGAACGCGACCACCACGCCAGCGTCCGCAGCGCCTGCCGATCGCCAACGCCGGGATCGCTGTGCCCGGACACGACGGTCTCCAGCGCGGGCACCGCGCCCGGCACGGATTCGGTGGCCGCGCCGAGCCGTTCGCGCAGCGAGCCCACGGCCCGGCGCAACGAGTCGGGGGATGCCACCTCCCAACCGGCGGTGAGCGCGGTGACGACGAGCCGCAGGGTGTGCTCGGAGCTGCCGGGTTCCGTTCCACCGCCGATCGGCAGCAGGCGCCACCCGGTGGTCCAGGACTCGGTGAAGCCGTGGATGACCGCGCGCATGATCGCCGCGCTCAGCTCCGCATCGCTGCTGTGCCGGATCGGCACCGCGAGCAGGTCGAGCGCGTGCTCGACGTACCCGGCCAGCCAGGCCAATTCGGCGGCGATGATGCGGAACCGCTCCCGCTCCGCGGGGTCGGTGGCGCCGGCGACCGCGCGGTTGGCAGCGGTGTAGGCGTCCAGCACCCGTCCCTGCTGGGCCATCGGGACGGTAGCGCGGGCGAGCGCTGCCGCGGCACGTTCCGGTTCGGTCAGCGAACCGGCGAGGTGTTCGGCGTGTTCGGCGGGCCACTGCTGCGGATCGGTCGCCGCGGCCAGGGCCGCGCAGGTGCGTGCCGTTTCGGCGAGCGTGGCGCGCTGCCGCACCGCGGCGCGTTCCAGGCCGGAGCGCCAGGTGAGCTCGGGTGCGGTGCGGACGATGCCCGCCCGCTCAGCCGGCGCCAGATCGTCCGGTTGCAGCTCGAGCGCCCGTGCGGCACGCAAGCACACCGGCAGGGCCGGTCCCAGCGCCAGCAGCAACAGCCAGTCGCGGGTGCGGTCCGGGACGGCCGGTGCGAAGGCTCGGGCACCCCGCGGCCCGATCACCGGCTCGGCAGGCAACGGCACCCGGCCGCTGAGCTGCTCGGGGCTGAGCTCGGCGGCGGTCTCGCGCAGCACCAGGGGGTTGCGCTCGCACAGTTCCAGCAGCCCGTGGACCACGTGTGCAGGCACGTCGCCCAGCAGTTCGCGGGCATCGCCGTCCGAACTGCCCGGCACGGTCGTCGAGGGCAGCGTTGCCAATTCCGCGCGCAACGGCCATTCCGCGGCGGCCGTGCACACCAGCCCGAGCGAACGCCCGCCGACTCGGCGGCCCGCGTAGGCGAGCACCCGCGCCGACTCGTCGTCCGCCCAATGCACGTCGTCGACCAGTAGCAACACCGGTTCGGCGGCCACGAGGAAGCGCCAGAACCGATGCCGCGTCGTGGCGACGTCGTCGAACTCTTCGATACCGGTGTGCCCGCTGAGCTGGTGCAACAGCGCGAACGGGGTCTCGCTCTCGTCCGGTGTGCAGGTCGCGGACAGAACCCGTGCGCGCGTCATCTCGGCGAGTCGCCGCAGCGCGGTGGTGCGTCCCCGTGCGCGCGGAGCGGTCAGCACGCGCACCGCTCCGGTGCCCGCGGCGACCGAGTCCGCGATGCGCTCCAGCTCGACGTCGAGTCCGGTGCTCATCCCGCACGGATGCTACCCGGCACTTCCGGCCAGTCATCTGACGGATTCGCGCCCCGGCCTGCCGCACCCACCCTGGAACCAATGCGCTGAACAGCGGAAACAGGAGGTTCCATGACCGCTACCCCGGTTGCGCGGCAAGCCGCCGCGCGCAGCGACGAAGTTCCGGAAGGCGGCAGGCACGTCGTCGACATCGCGGGCACGACGATCGGTCTCTTCCGCTTCCAGGGCGTGCTGCACGCCTACGAGAACGTGTGCCCGCACCAGGGCGGGCCGGTTTGCCAGGGACGGCTGGTGTCCCGGGTGACCGAGAAGCTCGACGCGGACAAGCGCAGCCGCGGCCTCGACTTCGACACCGAAGACCTGCACATCGTCTGCCCGTGGCACGGCTTCGAGTACAGCCTGGCCACCGGTTCGCACCCGGGCCGCCCGCAGATCAAACTGCGCGCTTTCGATGTGGAGGAAGCGGAGGGAACGATCTATGTCCACGTCTGACATCCCGGCACTGGCCGAGCACATCGATCAGCTCATCGCCGAAGGCCGTGCGCACGAGGTCCCCGCCGAGCAGCTGCAAGCCCTCGTCACCGCCGCGACCCGGCTCTACGCCGCGGCGAACGAAGGCGCCGCGCACGCGTCGGAACCGTTGCGGGACAGCGCATCGACCACGGACGCGGTGGTGCTCACCTGCGCGTTGCTGAAGGCACGAGACCTCAACCCGTTCGATCTGGCGCTGTGGTTCTCGCGCAGCCGCGTCGCGGGCTGACTTGGAGGCGGACATGACCGAAGCGACTCCCCGGGCCACCCAAGAGATCACCATCCACACCGACAGCCGCGAAATCCTGGCGAACGCGCGGCGGGACATCGAGCGCTACGGGCTCGACGAGTACTACATCGTCGACGTGGATTCGCACCACGTGGAGCTGGACTCGTGGCCGGAGATCATCGAGCACATCGAGGATCCGGTGCTGCGCGACAGCGGCAGGCAGATGATGCAGAACTGGCCGAACGCGCACAATCTCGCGTTGTCCAACCACCCGCCCGGGCTGACCCAGCAGGACGTCAGCGGCCGGATCCTGCACCAGGCGTCGCTGGCCGAACCGGTCTCCGACCGCGAGGTGCACCGCGACGTGACACTGGTCCGGCGCGCGATGGACTCGATGGGCATCGATCTGCAGGTGGTGTTCCCGCAGCCGATGCTGGAGATCGGCCTGCACCCGAGCCCGAGCGCCGCGGTGCAGCTGATGATGGCCTACAACCGGTGGTTCACCTCCACGATCCTTTCCGCCGAGCCGCGGATCAAGACGATGCTCGGGCTGCCGATCGAGGACCCGGATGCGGCGTTGCGCACCATCCGCGAGTACGCCGACCATCCAGGGGTGATCGGATTCTTGATCACCAGCCAGCACTCGATCGGTGTGCACCGCAACGAGTACATGCCGATCTACGCGGAGCTCGAACGGCTGGGACTGCCGATCGGTTTCCACGCGGGGCCGAACCAGGCCGACTCGATGACCTCCACGATGAACAAGTTCCTGTCCGCGCACGCCATCTCGTTCGTCACCTGCAACATGACGCACCTGACGAATTGGGTGATCAACGGCATCCCGGAGCGGTTCCCCGGCCTGAAGACGATCTGGATCGAGAGCGGGCTGGCGTGGGTGCCGTTCATGATGCAGCGGCTGGACCACGAGTACCTGATGCGGCAGTCGGACGCTCCGTTGCTGACCAAGCTGCCCAGCGACTACATGCGGGAGATGTACTACACCTCGCAGCCCCTCGAGATCACCGACATGGGCCTGCTGGAGAGCACGTTCCGGGCGATGGACGCCGAGAACACGCTGATGTACTCGTCGGACTGGCCGCACTGGGATTTCGACGTGCCGGGTCGCATCATGGGCATCCCGTTCCTTTCCGAGCAGGGCAAGCGAAACGTCCTGGGCGAGACGGCCCGCAAGGTCTTCGGACTCTGAGCCGGAGGCGTATGGGCTGAGGGGTCTGAGCTGGGCACGTCCGAACCGCGGACGTCGAGCGGTGTGGTCAGCGGAGCCGGTGACCACCGCGCCACACCGCGTAGGTGAGCGGGACGCCGGGCCGGTAGGCGAGCCACGCGGCACTGGGTGCGTCGAGCACGTGCACATCGGCGCGAGCTCCTGGCCGCAGCACGCCTACCGCGCCGTCTCCCCTCTCCCGGCGCAGCGCTCGCGCCCCGCCCCAGGTCGCCGCGCGGACGGCTTCGGGCACGGTCATCCGCATTTGCAGCACGGCGGTGGTGACGCAGAACGCCATCGAAGTCGTGTAGGACGACCCGGGGTTGCAGTTCGACGCGAGGGCCACCGTCGCGCCCGCGTCCAGCAGTTCCCGGGCAGGTGGCAACGGCTGGCGGGTGGACAGATCGCACGCGGGCAGCAAGGTCGCCACCGTCTCGGAGCCCGCGAGCGCGGCGACGTCGTCCCCGTCCAGGTACGTGCAGTGGTCCACGCTGGCCGCGCCCAGCTCGGCGGCCAGCTGCACGCCCGGTCCCGGCCCGAGCTGATTTCCGTGCACCCGCAGCCCCAGCCCGCGTTCGGCGGCCGCGGTCAGCACGCGTCTGGATTGTTCGGCGTCGAACGCGCCGCGCTCGCAGAACACGTCGCACCAGCCCACGTGATCGGAAACCGCGTCCAGCATCTCGCCGCAGACCAGGTCGAGGTACTCGCCGGGATCCCATCCGGACGGCACGAGATGTGCGCCGAGGAAGGTGACCTCGTCGGCCTCACCCGCGGCCAGCCGCGCGGCGCGCACTTCGTCCTCGACGGTGAGTCCGTACCCGGTCTTGGTCTCCAAGCAGGTCGTGCCTTGCGAAACGGCCTCGGCCACGTGTCCGCGCAGCGTGCTGGCGAGCGCGTCGCCGGACGCGGCACGAGTGGCTTCCACCGTGGTCGCGATGCCTCCGGCCGAGTAGGGCTCGCCGTTCATCCGGGCGGCGAACTCGGCTGTCCGCTCCCCGGCGAACACGAGGTGCGTGTGGCTGTCCACCCAGCCGGGCAGCACGGCCCGGCCTTCGACGTCGATGGCGTGGTCGGCGGCCGGAGCGCGCGCCGCGGGACCCGCCCACGCGATGCGGTCGCCTTCGCACACCAGCGCGGCGTCGCGGAGTTCGCCCAGTTCGTCGTCGTTCGTGACCAGCTCACCGATTCCGGTGATAACAGTGGATGCCATCGCTGCCCATCTCCAGTGCTTGATCAACGATCAGCGCTGATCCCGGTCGTGCTGTTCCGGTCGTCCCGTCCGGTCATGTCCCGTGCAGCTCCTCGATGACCGCGCCGAGTCGCTGCGCGGCATCGGGAAACCGTTCGTGCGCGCCGTTCCGGACGACGTGCTCGCCGTCGGCCACGACGTGCCGAACGTCGTCCGCCCGCGCGTGCACGGGCACCGCCGCCATCGGCACCCCGGCCAATCGCGGCCCGTCGAGCGCGACCGAGACCAGATCCGCGCGGCAGCCGGGTGCGATGCGTCCGGCATTCCAGCCCAGGCCGCGGTGCGCCGTGGCCATCGCGAGTTGCGCGTTCGTGGTGAAGTGACCCCGGTTCTCCGCACGTAGTCGCTGTCCGGCCTCCACGGCTTGCGCCTCGCCGAGCACGTCGAGCACGGAGTGCCCGTCGCTGCCGACCGAGAGCGGACTTCCCGCGGCGGCCAACGCCGAGGCCGGGCCGATGCCGTCACCGAGGTCAGCCTCGGTCGTCGGGCACAGGCAAACCCCGGTGCCGCTGCCGCCGAGCACCGCGATGTCCCGTTCGTCGAGGTGCGTTGCATGCACCGCGGTGGTCCCGGGCCCCAGCGCTCCGAGCGATTCGAGCAGTTGAGCCGGGGTGCACCCGTGCGCGGCGAGGCACGCCTCGTTCTCCTTGCGCTGCTCGGATAGGTGGACGTGCAGCGGTGCGCCGGCCCGCCGCGACCACTCCGCGACGACGGGAACCTGTTCGGCGGGCACCGCGCGCACCGAATGCACGGCCGCGCCGAGCCGCACCCGCTGACTGTCCACTGTGAACTCCTCGAGGCGATGCGCCCAGGAGTCGGCATCGGCATCGGCGAACCGCCGCTGCACACCCTCCGCGGGAGCACCGAACCCGGCGGACAAGTAGCACGTGTCCAGCAGCGTCAGCCGGATCCCGGCGTCTTCGGCCGCCGCCACGAGCGCGGCCCCCATCGCGTTCGGATCGTCGTAGCGGCCACCGCTGGGGTGGTGCAGGTAGTGGAACTCACCGACGGAGGTGATCCCGGCCAGCACCATCTCGGCGTACACGGCCGCCGCAAGCCGCCGGTACGACTCCGGATCCAGCCGATCCGCGACCGCGTACATCGTTTCCCGCCAGGTCCAGAACGTGCCGCGCCCGCCGGTCCGCCCGCGCAATGCCCGGTGGAAGGCGTGCGAATGCCCGTTCGCGAGCCCCGGCAGGCTCAGCCCCGGCAATCGCCGCGCACCGGCGGGCGGAGTGTCCACAGTGGTCACATCGCGGATCAGCGGGCCGTCGACGTCGACGAGCACCCCGGCTCGCGGCGCACCGTCCAGCCAGGCCCATTCGCACCAGAACATCAGCCGGCCCACGCTTCCAGAACGCGCGCCAGCGCCGCCACTCCGGCTTCGCAGTCGGCCGGTTCGGCGTGCTCCTGCGGCGCGTGGCTGATGCCGGTCGGGTTGCGTACGAACAGCATTCCGGTCGGGACCTGCGCGGACAGCACTCCCGCGTCGTGCCCCGCCCCGGTGGGCAACGCAGGCGCGGAGTCCAGCAGCGCCCGCAATTCGTCGCGCAGCTCGGGCCGGAAGTGCACTTCGTCGCCGAAGGACTCCTCGGTCACTTCGGCCCGGCAGCCCTCATCGGCGGCGAACCGGTGCGCCAGCACCGACAGATGCTCCACCAGCCCGCGCGCCCCCGCGGTGTGCGGAGCGCGCGCATCCAACCACATGTCCACTGTGGAGGGAATGACGTTGGTGCCGCCCGGACTGGCCGCCACGCGGCCCACCGTCGCCCGCGCACCCAGCTTCGCGGCTTCCTTGCGCACGGCGACCACGGTTCTGGACGCGGGCAGCATCGGGTCCCGGCGATCCGGCATCGGTGTGGCCCCAGCGTGGTTGCCCTGGCCGTGGAACCGGAATCGCCAACGGCCGTGCGCGAGAATCGACGAGGCCACGGCCACCGGGCGGTCCCATCCGACCAGCCCCCGGCCCTGCTCCACGTGCAGTTCCACGAACCGCCCGATCCGGCGCAGCGCGGCGTCGTCGCGGCCGATGCGCTCGGCAGCGGACCCCATCGCCTCCCCGAACGTCACGCCGTCCACATCGCGCAGCGCCCGCGCCCGCTCCGGCGCGATGCTCCCGCTGAGCAGCCGCGAACCGAGGCAGGGCACGCCGAACCGGCCGCCTTCCTCTTCGGCGAACACCACGACGGCCAGTGGTCTCCGCGGCACGAAGTCCTTGGCCCGCAACGAATCCATCGCGCTCAGCGCCGACACGACGCCCAACGGTCCGTCGAACGCGCCGCCACCGGGAACCGAGTCAAGATGGCTGCCGGTCACCACGGCGTCGTCGCCAGGTTCACCGAGCCACGCCCAGATGTTGGCGTTGCGGTCGGTCTCCACCCGTAAATCGCGAGCCTGCGCCTGCTCCACGAACCATTCCCGCAGTTCGCGTTCCGCCGAGTCGAACACGTGCCGCGAGTATCCGCCGCGCAACCGATCGCGCCCGACGTCCTCGATCTGCTCCAGCAACGCATTGGCACCCATCGCACTCGTCCCCTTCCAGCGATCTCCCTTGCCGCACCGGGCTTTCCGGCGCCCACGAGCCCATGAAACACGCGTTCGATCCGAGGCGCACGGATGATCACCCGCACTGGCGATCCGTCGGCGTGTCGGCCGCTTTCCCGCGATCGCCCGGTAGCGGGCGGCACACCCGCGCTGCGCTGCACCGACAGCCGGGCCGGGCAGATCGGGCGGCTCCTTCAGCCGTCGTGCGGCATGGGCACGTGCAAACCGCGCTCGGCAGCGACAGTCCGCGCTCGCTGATAACCCGCGTCCGCGTGCCGCAGAACGCCCGTGCCCGGGTCGTTGCCGAGCACCCGCGCCAGCTTCTGCGCCGCGAGCTCCGTCCCGTCCGCCACCGTGACCTGCCCGGCGTGCAACGACCGGCCCATGCCAACCCCGCCGCCCTGGTGCACCGACACCCATGAAGCCCCGGATGCGGTGTTCACCAGCGCGTTCAGCAGCGGCCAGTCCGCCACCGCGTCCGAGCCGTCGGCCATGCCCTCGGTCTCCCGGTACGGCGAGGCGACCGACCCGCTGTCGAGGTGATCGCGGCCCAGCACCAGCGGTGCAGAGACCTCCCCGGAAGCCACCAGATCGTTGAACAGCAACCCGGCCCGCTCCCGCTCGCCCTGCCCGAGCCAGCAGATCCGCGCCGGCAGCCCCTGGAAACCGACCTTCTCCCCGGCCAGCCGGATCCACCGCGCCAGGTGCTCGTCAGCACCGAACTCCCGCAGCACCGCCCGGTCCGTGGCGGCGATGTCGGCCGGATCTCCCGACAGCGCCGCCCACCGGAACGGTCCTTTGCCCTCGCAGAACAACGGCCGCAAGTAGGCGGGCACGAAGCCGGGGTAGTCGAAGGCCCGCGAACATCCGGCCGTGCGCGCCTCACCGCGCAGCGAATTGCCGTAGTCGAACACCTCCGCACCCGCGTCGAGGAACCCGACCATCGCTTCGACGTGCTCGGCCATCGCGTCCCGCGCCCGATCGGTGAACTCGTCCGGTTTCTTCGCCGCGTAGTCGGCCCAATCGTCCAGCTCGACGCCACGAGGCAGGTAGGACAGCGGATCGTGCGCGGAGGTCTGGTCGGTGACGATGTCCACCGGGACGCCGCGGCGCAGCAGCTCGGGCAGCACTTCGCAGGCATTGCCGACGAGCCCGATCGACTCCGGGCGCCGCTGCCGTTTCGCCGCCACAGCACGGGAAACCGCGTCGTCCAGGTCATCGGCGACCACGTCGAGGTAACCGTGCCGGACCCGGCGGTGGGCGCGCTGCGGATCGCACTCGACGACCAGCGCCGCACCCTCGTTCATGGTCACCGCCAGCGGCTGCGCCCCTCCCATACCGCCGAGCCCGGCGGTCACGGTGAGCGTCCCGGCCAGGCTCCCGCCGAAGCGCTTGGCCGCCACCGCCGCGAACGTCTCGTAGGTGCCCTGCAGGATCCCTTGGGTGCCGATGTAGATCCACGATCCCGCCGTCATCTGCCCGTACATCATGAGCCCGAGCGCGTCGAGGCGGCGGAACTCCGGCCAGTTCGCCCAGTCCCCGACCAGGTTCGAGTTCGCGATCAGCACCCGCGGCGCCCACTCGTGCGTGCGCAGCACGCCGACCGGTTTCCCGGACTGCACCAGCAGCGTTTCGTCGGCGGCCAGCTCGGTCAGCTCGGCCACGATCGCGTCGAAACTCGCCCAGTTCCGCGCGGCGCGGCCGGTGCCGCCGTAGACGACCAGGTCTTCGGGGCGTTCGGCGACTTCCGGGTCGAGGTTGTTCTGCAGCATTCGCAGCGGCGCCTCGGTGCTCCAGCTCCGCGCGGTCAACGTCGTTCCGCGCGGGGCGCGCACGGTCCTGGGTCCGGCACTCATGATCGGCCTCCCAACTGTTCGTCCACTGTGGAATTGACGGCGCCGGAGCGCACGAGCGCCGCTGCCTCGGCGATCTCCGGTGCCACGTGCCGATCCGGTCCCGGCCCCGGAACACGCGTGCGCAGCAGGTCGCGCACGGCGCCGGTGGCCGCGGCGGGAGCCAGGGGCGCCCGCAGGTCCAGCGCACGGGCCGCCGTCAGCAGCTCAACCGCCAACACCGTGCCGAGCCCGTCCAGCGCGCGCCGCAACTTGCGCGCCGCCGACCAGCCCATCGACACGTGGTCCTCCTGCATCGCGCTGGTCGGGATGGAGTCCACCGATGCGGGCGCGGCCAACCGCTTGACCTCGGTGACCAGCCCCGCCTGCGTGTAATGCGCGATCATGTGCCCGGAGTCCACGCCCGGATCGTCGGCGAGGAACGCGGGCAACCCCTGCGAACGCGCCACGTCGAGCATCCGGTCGGTGCGCCGCTCGGCCATGCTCGCCACGTCGGCGACCGGGATCGCCAGGTAGTCCAGCGCGTGCGCCAGCGGAGCGCCGTGGAAATTGCCGTTGGATTCCACCCGGCCGTCCGCGAGCACCACCGGGTTGTCGATCGCCGAGACCAGTTCGCGCTCGGCCACCGCCGCGGCGAACTCCGCGCCGTCCGCCGCCGACCCGTGCACCTGCGGTGCGCAGCGCAGCGAGTAGGCGTCCTGCACGCGATTGCAGTCCGGACCGCGGTGGCTGGCCACGATTTCCGAACCTTCGAGCAGCGCCGCCATCCGGGCCGCGGACCGGGCTTGGCCGGGGTGCGGCCGCAACGCCTGCAGGTCGGCGGCGAAGACGCGATCGGTGCCCAGCAATGCCTCCACGCTCATCGCCGCGGTCACGTCGGCGACCTCGAGCAGCGCTGCGAGGTCGTGCAGCGCCAGCACCAGCATGGCGAGCATCCCGTCGGTGCCGTTGGTCAGCGCGAGACCTTCCTTCTCGGCCAGCACTACCGGTTCGATGCCTGCGGCGGCCAACGCCTCCGCCGCCGGTCGCCGCTCGCCGTCGGCTCCGAAGACCTCGCCTTCCCCGGTAGCGGCCAGCGCCACCGCGGCCAACGGGGCGAGATCACCCGAGCAGCCGAGCGAGCCGTACTCGTGCACCACCGGAACGATGCCCGCGTTCAGCATCTCCAGGAGCGCCCGCGCCGTCTCCGGGCGCGTGCCCGTGTGCCCGGTCGCGATGGTGCGCAGCCGCAGCAGCATCAGCCCCCGCACGACCTCGGCCTCGACCGGTTCACCGGCACCGGCAGCGTGCGAGCGCACGAACGACTGCTGAAGCGCCGCGCGCCGATCCTCCGGGATGTGCCGCACCGCCAGCGCACCGAAACCGGTGGACACTCCGTAGGTGGGCCGTTCCGCCGCGGCGAGCGCGTCGATGTGCTCGCGCGCGGCCGCGATCTCACGTTCGGCTCCGGCACTGAGTTCGACCGCGGCCCGCCCGCGCGCGACGTCGACGACCTGTTGCCGGGTCAGCTCGCCGGTCACCTGCACCTTTTGCATACCCCCATGGCACACGGCTGCGCGGGAAGCGCGTAAGGCCGGTTAGAGTTCTTCCGTCTGAAATTCCAGACGTCTTGGAGCGGGTGGTGCACGGCAGCAGCGACGTCCCCGCGCTGCGGCGCGGCCTGTCGATCCTGACCGCGCTCGCCGGGCACACCGGTCCGGTGTCCGCCGCGACGCTGGCGCGCGAGCTGGAGCTGCCGCGGTCGACGACCTACCACCTGCTCGCCGAGCTGACCGACGCCGGTTTCGTCGTGCGGTTGCCCGCGGAACGCCGCTACGCGCTGGGCGTGGCCGCCTTCGAGCTCGGGTCCGCCTACTTGCGCAACGATCCGCTGGAGCGGCTGGCAGGCCCGCTGCTGCGGAATCTGGCCGATCGGGTCGGGCACACCGCGCATCTGGGCGTGCTGCACGGCGGTGAGCTGCTGTACCTGGTCAAGGAGCGGCCGTCCTGGCCGCAAGCGCCCACCAAGCAGCAGCCATCCTGGCCGTCGGCGGACCCGTCAACGCGGCCGCCGACGCTGGTGACGGAGGTCGGCGTCCGGTTGCCCGCACACCTGACCGCCTCCGGCCGGGCGATGCTCGCGCAGCTGCCCGCCGCGCAGGCGCGCCTGCTTCCCCGCGGGCTTCCCCCGCCGCACCGCCCGCGGGCCGCGCAGCCTGCCGGAGTTGCGCCGCATGTTGACCGCCGAGCGCGAGCTCGGCTGGGCCGTCGAGGACGGGCACGTGACGGCGGACTTCGCTTCGGTGGCCGGTGCCGTCTCCGGGGCGCAGCGCTGGCCCGCCGCCGCGATCAGCGTGACCTTCCGGCACGTCTGCGAAGAATCGGCGGCCGCCTGCGGACGGACGTGGCCGGAGCTCGCCGCGGAAGTGCGCCGCACCGCCGAAGAACTCAGCGAGCAGGTGCACGGCCACCGCTGAACCGCGCGATATCCGAAATTGTTTTTGAAAACGATTATCCGCACACGCAGAAGTGCCCGGTCCCCTCGCAGGAGGACCGGGCACTTTCTTTCCCGCGGCGGAAAGACCGGGCGACTCAGCCCTGGGTGTTCCCGATCGGGTTCGCGGCGGTCGAGTCGCCGCCGTCCCCACCGTTGGCCGCGTCGCAGCTACCGGTGCCGAGGACACCGATGCCGCAAATCAGGTTGACGCCGATGCCGCCGGCGCCACCCTCGCCGCCGTCGCCGGACTCGGCGCCGACCAACGGGTCCTTGCCGCCGTCAGCGGCGAGCGCGGCCGGAGCAGCGCCCATCAGCGCCATGGCGGCGACAGCGGTCGCACCCAGCATCCGAGCAGAATTACGCATGCGAATTTCCCCTCGTTGTTTCTGAATCTGATTCAACCGATCCCGATGAAGCCCTGCTTCAGAACCCCTCGTCGATCGGCGAGGAAACAATCGCACTCGCGCCGCGCTGGAGCACCCTCAGTAGCGCGAAAGTGAAGACACTTCCCCACTATGGTTGCTTGTATGACTGAGCGTGAGCAGTTCTCTCGCACTACTCAGGTACAGCTGAACGTCCCGAAAGGGAATCACATCTGTCAGCACACTGGAAACTTCCACTCCATCAGATCCCGGCGACGAACTCCCGCGCCAGATCGGCCGGGTTCGCCTTGTCCACCTCCAGCCGCCGGTTGAGCTCGGTGAGCTTCTCGGTCGTCAGCGCCCGCGACGCCCGGTTCAACGCATCGGCCTGCGGCGGCGTCAGCCGGTTGCGGCCGATCAGCGGCACCACGTGCTGCGCCGGGAACATGTCCGCCGGGTCGTCGAGCTCGACCAGGTCGTTCTCGCTGATCTGCGAAGACGTGGTGAACAGGTTCGCGACCTGGATGGTGTCCTCGACGAGCGCGTCCACGGTGACCGAGCCCGCCTCCAGGTTCCGGATCTCGTGGAACCGGCAGCCGTAGACCTCGCCGATGCGCTGCTCCCACCGCGACTTCCACTCCGCGGGCGCGCCCAGGGTGAACTGCCCGCAACACGGCCCCAGGTCGGCCATCGAGCGCACGCCGCTCTCGGCGGTTCGCCTGGTCACGGTGAGCACGTCGGAGTCCTCGGCAGGCGACTGCTCCAGCACGTCCAACCCCGGCGGGAGCCTGCGCTTGACTTCGTCGTAGACCTGCTCCGACTCGGTCGCCGTGCTCTGCGGGTCCAGGTACTGCAGCAGGTTGCCGGTGTAGTCCGGGATCACGGTCAGCTCGCCCTGTGCCGCGGCGTTGACGTAGGACTCCCGCGCGCCGATGCGGGGTTTGGTCTCCACCTCGGCACCGGTGCCGCGCAGCGCCGCCGCGTAGATCTCCATGACGAGTTCGCTTTCGGCGAAGTCGGCCGAGCCGACCACCAGCGCACCATCGGTGCCGTCGCCCGCCTGGAACGGATCGCCGCCGCAGCCCGCCAGGCCGAGCACCACCAGCAGGGACAGGACCACAGCGCTCATCCGCCTCACGGCGCACTCCCCAATCCGTGCCGATCCGGACGACTTCATGCCACGCCGGCCGGAACCCGCCGCTTCGCGCGCAGGCCCTTCGGAGTCAGCAGCTTCGACATCCCCGCGAGCAGTGCGTCCAGCACGACCGCGAGCAGCGCGATGAACAGGGCCGCGGCCAGCGTCTGCCCGTAGTCGTAGACCTTGATGCCTTCCAGCAGGATGGCGCCGAGCCCGCCGAGGCCCACGTACGCCGCAACCGACGCGGTGGCCACGACCTGCAGCATCGCGGTCCGGACACCGCCGAACAGCAGCGGCGCCGCATTCGGCAGCTCCACCTGCCACAACTGCTGCAACGGCGTCATGCCCATGCCCTTGGCGGCATCGCGCGCTTCCGGCGGCACGCTCTGCACCCCGGCGTAGGCGCCGGACAGCACCGCGGGGACGGCCAGGATCACCAACCCGGCCAGCGTCGGCAGCACCCCGATCCCGGCGAGCAGGACGAACAGCGTGACCAGGCCCAGCGTGGGCAGCGCCCGCATCGAGTTGGTCAGCACGACCGCGGACGCGCCGCCGCGGCCGGTGTGCCCGATGCAGAGGCCGATCGGCACCCCGATGATCGAAGCCGCCAGCACCGAAACGACGCAGTAGTACAGGTGCAGCAGGCACTGCAGCAGCAGCCCGTCGGAGGAGAACCAGTGCGCGGGGTCGGCCAGCCAGCCGAGCAGTTCCTCGATGATCAAGCTGCTCGCCCCCCGGCTCGCTGCCACGGTGTCAACGCCCTGCGCAGCGCGACGATCAACAGGTCACCGACCATCGCCAGCAGCAGCGTCAGCACCACGCCCAGCAGGATCGGAGTGAGGTAGTCGCGCTGGAACCCGTCGGTGAACAGCCGCCCCAGCCCGCCGATGCCGATCAGCGCGCCGACGCTGACCAGGCTCACGTTGCTGACCGAAGCGACCCGCAACGAGGTGGCCAGCACCGGCACCGCCAGCGGGAGTTCGACGGCGAAGAATCGGCGCCGCGGCCGGTAGCCCAACGCGGTCGCGGCGGTGACGACGTGGCCGGGCACCGAGCCGAGCCCGTCCATCACCGGCCGGACCAGCAGCGCCGCGTTGTAGATGGTCAGCGCCACGACCACGTTGATCGACGCGGTCGCTCCGGTCCCGAGCACCGCGGGCAGGATCACGAACAGCGCCAGCGAAGGAACCGTGTACAGCACGTTGGCCGAACCCAGCAGCACGCCCCGCACTCGCGGGTTCCGTTGCGCGAAACGTCCGAGGGGCAGCGCGATCAGCGCGCCGATCACCAGCGGGATCAGCGCGAGGTACGCGTGCTGCCCGAGCGAGCTCAGCAGCACCTCGCGGTTGCTCGGGCTGGAGAAGTAGTGCGCCAGCTCGTCGATCACGGCGCTACCCGCTGCCTGCGGCTGCGCTCGATCTCGTCGAGGACTTGCTGCGCGGTGACCACGCCGACGTAGCCGCCGCGGTCGTCGACGACCACGCCCAGCCCGGACGGCGACGACAGCGCGGCGTCGAGCGCGCCGCGCAGCGGTGTTCCCGTCGTGTGCAGCGATCCGCCGGCAAGCAGCCGATCTTCGGTGACCGGACCGGTGACCTCAGCGTCCGGGGCCAGCCAGCCGCGCGGCCTGCGGTCACCGTCCAGCGCCAGTACCCAGCCATCGGCGCTGCTGCGGTCGCCGAGGGTCACCGTGGCCACTTCGTCCGGCACCACCGAACCGTCCACGAACGACAACCGCCGGTAGCCGCGATCACGGCCGATGAACGAGGTGACGAAGTCGTCCGCGGGCTCGGCCAGCAACTCGTCGGGTTCGGCGTACTGCGCCACATGTCCGCCGGTTCGCAGCACCGCCACTTGATCGCCGAGCCGCACGGCCTCGTCGATGTCGTGCGTGACGAACAGGACCGTCTTGCCGAGCTCGCCCTGCAACCGCAGCAGCTCCTCCTGCAGTCCTTCGCGCACGACCGGGTCGACCGCGCTGAACGGCTCGTCCATCAGCAGCACCGGCGGGTCGGCGGCGAGCGCGCGGGCCACCCCGACCCGCTGCTGCTGACCACCGGAGAGCTGCGCGGGGTACCGGTCGGCCAACGACACCGGCAGGCCGACCAGCTCGAGCAGCTCGCGCGCCCGGTCCCGGGTGGCGCGCCGGCTGTTGCGGAACAACCGCGGCACCGTCCCGACGTTGTCCAACACGGTGCGGTGCGGGAAGAGACCGGCCTGCTGGATGACGTAGCCGATGCCGCGCCGCAGCACCGCGGGATCGGCGTCGCGCACGTCCTGACCGTCCACGAGCACGTTGCCGGACGTCGGCTCGATCATCCGGTTGACCATGCGCAGCAGCGTGGTCTTGCCGCAGCCGGACGGGCCGACGAGCGCGGTGATCGTGCCTGCGCGCACGGTCAGGTCCACGTCCTCGACGGCGACCGTGCCGTCCGGGTACGCCTTGCGCACGGACCGGAACTCGATCAACCGAGCCCCCTCGCTGATCACCGACAGTCACTCGCCGACCGCCGCAAACCCGGCCGACCTTAACCCGGACGTCGGAATCTTGCGATGATCCAAGACGGTTGTGTGATCTTCAGCGGGCGTGGTCAGCAGCCAGTTCCCACGATCCGGGAGCAACTCTGCGGGGCGGGCTCACTTCCCCTCGGCGAACGGCAGCGGCCCGGCCGCCAACATGGCGCGCAACTCCCGCGGCGGCACCGGCTTGGAGAACAGGTAGCCCTGGTAAGCATCCACGCCGACCCCGGACAGCACGTGGAACTGGGTGGCCGTCTCCACGCCCTCGGCCACGCAGCGGCGGCCCATCGCACGCGCCATGCCGACCACGGCCTGCGCCACCGCGAAATCCGACGGGTCGCCGCCGACACCGGCCACGAACCGCCGGTCCACCTTGATGATCTGCGCTGGCAGGTCCTTCAGCCGGGCCAGCGACGAGTAGCCGGTGCCGAAGTCGTCCACCGCGAACCGCACCCCGCGGTCCACCAGTTCGCCCATCGCCTGCCGGGTCCGCGACGGCAGGTCCACCAGCGCCGTCTCCACCAGCTCCAGCACCACGCGGTCCCAGGCCACGCCGCACTCCGCGACGGTGTCCGCGACGACGTCGACGAAGTCCGCACCACCGGGCACCAGCCCGGCCAGGTTCACTGCGATGCCGACCTCGCGCCCGCCCTGCGCGGGCCAGCTCGCGGCCTCCCGCAGCGCGGTGCGCAGCACCCAGCGGTCCAGCTCGCGCAGCAGGTCGCCCTGCTCGGCCACCGGCAGGAAAGCATCCGGGCTGAGCAGGCCGCGGTCCGGATGCGGCCAGCGCACCAACGCCTCCGCGGTGACCACCGTGCCGTCCCCGGCGACCACCGGCTGGTAGTGCAACGTGAGGCCGTCGTTGTTCAACGCCTCCCGCAGCTGCCCCTCCAGGTGCAGCTGGCGATCGGCGGACGCGATCAGCGCCGGACTGGCCAGCGAGACCTTGCCGGCGCCGCGCCGCTTCGCCTCGAACATCGCCGCGTCGGCGAACCGCAGCAGATCCCCGCCGCCGGAACCGCCGCCGCTGGGCACCGCGGCCCCGATCGAGGCCGAGACCCGGATCAGCTGACCGTGCACCGGCACCGCCGTGCGCAGCAGCCCGGAAACACGGGTGGCCAGCGAGTCCAGCCCACCGACCGCCTCGATGTCCGAGCAGATGATGACGAACTCGTCGCCGGACAACCGGGCCGCCGTGCACCCCTCCGGCAACCCGCCTTCCAACCGGCGAGCCAGCGCGACCAGCAGCTCGTCGCCCGCGTCGTGGCCGAGCGAATCGTTCACCCGCTTGAAGTTGTCGATGTCGCAGAACAGCACCGCCACGCTCGCCGGATCCACCCGCCCGAGCAGCGCGCCGAGCAGCTGCTTGACCGCGGCCCGGTTCGGCAAACCGGTGAGGTCGTCGTGGGTGGCCTGGTAGCGCAGCGCCTCGGCGGCGCGGCGGCGTTCGGTGATGTCCTGGAACACCACCAGCCAGAACCGCGTCCCGTCGTCCTGCACCGACAGCGACACGTGCAGCTCGCAGTACACCGGCTCGCCATCGGAGCGGATCAGCAACCGCTGCGGGACCTTCCGCCGTCCCGTGCGCGACGACGCGATCTCCTCCGAAGCCGTGCGCAGGCCGGAGTCCCGCTCGTCGGGATGGGTCATCTGCCGCGAGCTCATCCCGCGCAGCTGGTCCAGCCGGTATCCGAGCAGGTCGCAGAGCGCGTCGTTGGCATCCACCAGGTGCTCGCCCTGGTCGAACAACCCGATCCCGACCGGTGTGACCGCGACCAGGTCGGTGAACCGCTGCGTGGAGCGTTCCATCCGGGTCACCGCGGTGCGCTGCTCGGTGACGTCCTGCGCCGTGCCGACCAGCACGAGCCGGCCTTCCGGATCGCGGATCGCCGCGCCGTGCGCGCGGAAGGTGCGCACCGCGCCGTCCCGGCGGATGAACCGGTGCTCCAGCTCGACCGGTTCCTGCCGCTGCACCAGCCCCCGCCACGCCTGGTCCACCGCGGACCGGTCCTCCTGGTGCACCGAACCGATGTACTCGTCGTAGGTGCTGGGCGCGTCCGGCCGGGTGCCGCAGATCTCGTGCATCATCTCGGACAGCCGCGTCGCGCCGGTGTCCGGATCCCATTCCCAGGTGCCCAGCCGAGCCGCGCGTTGCGCGTCGTGCAGCTTGCGGCGCTCGTCGCGCAGCTGCCGTTCCAGGAGTCGCTGCTCGGTGACGTCCTGCACGGTTCCCTGGATCCGCTCGATCACCCCGGAAACGTCCCGCTCGACCCGGCCGGTGCACAGGAAGACGCGGTCGGTGTGGTCGTGCAGCTCCACTTCGACGAGCTCGCCTTCGGGCGCGGACTTCAACCGGGTGCCGAAGTCGGCGGCCTTGGCCCGGTCGTCGGCGCGCACCGCCAGCTCCAGGTCCGAGCCTTCCAGCAGGTCGGCGCCGCTGGCGGCGAACAGCTCCTTGAGCATCGGGCTGTGGTACATCTGCCCGGTTTCCGGGTAGATGCTCCAGCTGCCGACGCGGGCGATCTGCTGCGCCTCGATCAACCTGGCGCGTTCGTCGAGGATTTCGACACCGCTGTAGGGCCGGGCCCCGTCCGGGACCAGGTCGCGCACATCGGCCAGCACGGTCACCTGCAGCGATTCGTCGTCCGGACGCGGCCAGCTCAACGCCCGCACCGGCACGTCGCACTCCGCACGCAGCCGGGAGATCGGGCCGTCCCGCACCACCAGCGCGGAAAGCTGGCGGCCTACCAGCGAATCCGCGTCCGCCACCCCCGCCAGCCGCACGGCCTCTTCGGTCACCTGCACGACCGTGCCGTCCGCGGTGCTCAGCAAGGCAGGCGCGGCGGGCAGCAGGCCCGCCCGGACGGGCACGTCGACCACCACGTTCCGACCACCGTCCGCCGCGGCGTCCCGGTCCGGCCCCGCCCCCGGAGTCCCGTCGGTCATCAGCACCCTCCTGCTCAGCGGCCTCGTTTCCGAGCACACCGACGACCGACCACCCGTGATCGGTACCACAGCGAGTTCCGAGCAGACCTTACCGGCACGGAGTCCGGCAAGAGCCGCTGGTCGTCGTCGATGCGGCGGCCGATCACCGCCCGTACCGCCGATGTCCGATCGGGTGACGATTGTCCCGGAGCGGCATGACGGCCCGACCGCCGCATCCGTGCAGCGACGCGCACGACTCCATCCCCGCCCGCCGCAACGACGCGGCCGCCGGGCCGCACCGCGAACGGTGCACCCCGGCGGCCGGCGCACGGGCGCCCGCGGCGTGGCGGGCGGGCGTGGTTCACGCGGTGGCCACCCCGTCCTCGCGAGCGGCTTCGGCCACGGCGTTGGTGACCGCGGGCGCGACGCGCGGGTCCAGTGGGCTGGGCACGATCCGGTCGGCGTCGAGGTCGTCGTCGACGACCGCGGCGATCGCCTCCGCCGCGGCGACCTTCATCCGGTCCGAGATCATCCGGGAGTTCGCCTGCAACGCGCCCTTGAAGATCCCCGGGAACGCCAGCACGTTGTTGATCTGGTTCGGGAAGTCGCTGCGCCCGGTCGCGACCACCGAGGCGTGCCGCCGCGCGACGTCCGGGTGCACCTCGGGGTCCGGGTTGGACAGCGCGAACACGACCGCGCCCGGCGCCATGGTCGCGATCAGATCCTCCGGGATCTGCCCGGCGGACACGCCGATCAGCACATCGGCGCCGTTCAGCGCCTCACCCAACCCGCCGGTGACACCGCGCGGGTTGGTGTACCCGAGCAGCTCCTGCTTGATCGGAGTGAGGTTGTCCCGACCGGAATGCAGCACCCCGCGCGAGTCCAGCACGACGATCTCGCCGACCCCCGCGGTGTGCAGGATCTCCGCGCAGGCGACGCCCGCGGCACCCGCCCCGGAGATCACCACGCGCAGCGAGCTCAGCTCGCGGCCGGTGACCTTGCAGGCGTTGCGCAGCGCGGCGAGGGTGACCACGGCGGTGCCGTGCTGGTCGTCGTGCATCACCGGGCAGTCCAGCGCCTCGATCAGCCGCCGCTCCAGCTCGAAGCAGCGGGGCGCGGCGACGTCCTCCAGGTTCACCGCGCCGAACGAGGGCCGCAGCCGCACCAGCGTCTCGACGATCTCGTCGACGTCGGTGGTGTCCAGCACCAGCGGGATGGAGTTCAGCCCGCCGAAGCTCTTGAACAGCGCCGACTTGCCCTCCATGACCGGCAGCGATGCCCGCGGCCCGATGTCGCCCAGCCCGAGCACCGCGGTGCCGTCGCTGACCACGGCCACCAGGTCCTGGGTCCAGGTGTAGCGGTCGGCGAGGGTCTGATCACCGGAAATGGCGCGGCTGACGTCGGCGACGCCGGGCGTGTAGGCGATCGAGAGATCGCGCGGGCTGGACAGCGGCGCGGTCACCTCGACGCCGAGCTTGCCGCCCTCGTGCGCGCGGAAGATCTCTTCGTCGGTGAGTTCGGTACCGCCGGGGGAAGTGGAAGTGTGGTCGTTCACAGTGGTCACGGCGTCCCTCCTGTTGCCATGGCCTGCGGGACGGGCGACGGAGCCCGGTCCCGGAGCGAATGGGTGGCGGCGAGCCACCCGGCGACGCGCCTGCCTGGCTGGTTCCGGCCACGGCGGGCGTCGGAGACCGGTCCCGGTCGTCCTGGTGCGGACGGCGGACCGGTGGACGCTGCGGTTCGTCCAGTGTGCCAGCAGCGCCGATGACTGTCTGCGACCAGGGTCACAGACTTGATCGAGCAGCCGGGTGTAACGACTGCGGTTTCCGGTCGAACCTTCGCAGCACGGCAAGATTTCCGGATTTTCCCGCCGAACCCCGTCCGCGGTCCACCCCCGCGAGACCGCGGACCACACCGCACGCAGCGACCGGCGCGGTCATAGAGTGCCCGCCGTGCGAGTTCGCTCCTTCGAGATCAGCGGTGTGCACGAGTTCACCCCGAAGTCCTTCCCCGACCACCGCGGCCTTTTCGTGGCGCCGTTCCAGGAGTCGGCGTTCCTGGAAGCCGTCGGCCACCCGCTGCGGCTGGCGCAGACGAACCACAGCGTTTCCGCGCGCAACGTGATCCGCGGCGTGCACTTCGCGGACGTGCCGCCCGGGCAGGCCAAATACGTGTACTGCCCGCAGGGTTCGCTGATCGACGTGGTGGTGGACATCCGGGTCGGGTCCCCGACGTTCGGGCAGTGGGCCGCGGCGAAGCTGGATTCCACCGAGTACCGCGCGCTCTACACCGCCGAAGGACTCGGCCACGCCTTCCTGGCGCTGGAGGACGACACGGTGCTGGCCTACCTGTGCTCCACGCCGTTCAACCCCAGCGCGGAGCACGGGATCGCGCCGCTGGACGCCGAACTCGGGCTGCCGTGGGAGCACTACCTGTCCGGCGAGCCCGTGCTCTCCGAGAAGGACCGGGCCGCGCCCACGCTCGCCGAAGCCGCCGAACGCGGACTGCTGCCCGCCTACGAAACGTGCCAGGCGCGCTACGCGGAACTCCGCGAGCAGCACGCCGCCCGGTCCTGAACCTCAGAAGTCCTCGGCGAGAACCCGTTCCACGTTGCGCTCGGCGAGCGCGGTGATGGTGACGAACGGGTTCACCCCGGTCGAACCCGGGATCAGTGAGCCGTCCGTGACGTACAGGTTCGTGCCGCCGCGCACCCGCCCGTAGTCGTCGGTGGCGTGGCCGAGCACGCAGCCACCCAGCGGGTGGTAGGTGAACCGGCTCTCGAAGGCCCGGTCGTCGCCGAACAGGTCGTGCCGGTACGCGGTGCCGTTGGCCCGGTTGATCCGGTCGAACACCGCCTTCGCCGCGTCGATCGACGGCTGGGTCTGGGATTCCGTCCACCGCAGCTTCGCCGAGTCGCTCGCGGCGTCGTAGACGAACCGGCCGCGTTCCGGGTTGCGGGTGATCGCCAGGTACAGGCTCGCGAACGTCTCGACCCCGGCGGGCACCGGTGCGATCTCGGCGAACACCGGGTTCACCGGGTCGTCCCAGTTGTCGATGCCGAGCGAGGGCATTCCGGACTGGACCATCCCGGTCGCGTTCCACGGATGGTTGGCGCGGCCGAGCATCACGTTGCCGTTGTTGCCCCACTGCTCACCGATGGCGTCGGAGAGCTCGGGCAGCGCACCGGTTTCCCGGGCGCGCAGCAGCAACTCGGTGGAGCCGACGCTGCCCGCGCCGAGGAACAGGTACTTGCAGGCGATCTCGCTGGTACCGCGGGACTCGCCGAGCTCGTCGATGCGCTCGATGGTCAGCACGTAGTTCCCGCCCGGCTCGCGGCGCACCGACCGCACCTGCGTGAGGGTCTGCAACGTCACGTTGCCGGTGCCGAGCGCCGCGGGGATGTAGCTCTTGTCCAGGCTGCGCTTGCCGTGGTTGTTGCCGTAGATCACTTCGGAGGCCAGCGCGGACTTCGGCACTTCGCCGGCCTCTTCCCGCCGCATGTAGTCGAAGTCGTAGACGTTGGGCACGAACGCCGTGCGGAACCCGGCCGCGCCCGCCTGCTGCCGGGAAAGCCGCGCGTAGCGGTAGGACTCGCACTGCTCGAACCACGAGCGGTCCACCGAGTTGGTGCCCAGCATCCGGTTGGCCCGCGGGAAGTACCGCGCGTACATCTGCTCGGCGTCCACCTGCGGCAGGATCTGCTCGAAGTAGTCCCGCCGCGGTGTCACCGCCATGCCGCCGTTGACCAGCGAGCCGCCGCCGACGCCGCGTCCGGTGTAGACCGACATCTCGTCGAAGTGGACCTTGTCCAGCACGCCGGCGAACGGCTTGATGTCGCGGTTCGCCAGGTCCAGCCACAGGAAGCTCGCCAGCGGTGCCTCGGTGCGGTTGCGGAACCACATGCTGCGGTGATCCGGGGTCAGCATCGAGGAGAAGATCGTGCCGTCGTCGGCGGCGGTGTTCCAGCTGCGCCCCATCTCCAGCATCAGCGTGGAAACTCCGGCTTCGCCGAGTCGCAGCGCGGTGACCGCCGACCCGTAGCCGGATCCGACGACGACGGCGGGAACGTAGGAGCGTTCGGCGGCCTTCGCGGGGCGGGTGGAGACGGTGCCGATGCCGAGCGCGGCGGCCGTCTGCAGCGCCGCGAGCCCGAGCATGCGCCTGCGGGTGAAACTCATGGAGCGTGAGCATGCAGTCCCGCAGCGCCACTGTGAACCCTGTTTACGTAAACGATGTAAAGAAAGTGAACGCCGATCACTCTGCCTGCGCACGACGCATTCGCCGCGGTTTCGGCCACAACCGACAAACCACCACGCCGAACACCCGCGCAGGGCCGAGCGACCGCGAGTCGGTGGACGCTCCCGCGTTGTCACCGCGCACGTGCCAACCGCCGCCGTCCTCGCGCAGCGCCCGCTTCACCGACAACTGCTCCGGCCGCGCATCCCACCGCACGAGCACCACGTCGCCCGGCTTCGCCGGTGCTCTCGTGCGCACCACGACGACGTCTCCGTCGTGCAGCGACGGCACCATCGAGCCACCGCGCACCAGCACCCGCCGCCAAGGCCAGCGGTCCAGCCACGACACCGCGTCACCTCCCGTTCGAACCGGGCGCGCGCCCGCCTGCGGAGCCCGGCCCTCCAGGAAGACGTCCCGGATCTTCGAGAGTAGGGTCACGCTCGTCGGAGCATTCACTGTCAGGGAGGAATGATGGGTCTACTGTCCCGAATCCTCAGCCCCAAGCTGGAGGCGACCGCGCACTGCGACCTGCCGTGCGGCGTGTACGACCCGGCGCAGGCGCGGATCGAGGCCGAGTCGGTCAAGGCGATCCAGGAGAAGTACCAGAACAACGAGGACCAGGAGTTCCGCACTCGCGCGATCATCATCGCCGAGGAACGCTCCGAGCTGGTCAAGCACCACCTGTGGGTGCTGTGGACGGACTACTTCAAGCCGCCGCACTTCGAGAAGTACCCGCAGCTGCACGAGCTGGTCAACAAGGCCACCAAGGCCGCTGGGGCGACCGGCACCAAGGGTTCGATGGACCCCTCCACCGGGCAGCAGCTGCTGGACTACATCGCGGAGATCGACAAGATCTTCTGGGAGACCAAGAAGGGCTGAGCTCCCGGTAGCGACCAAGGCGCCGGCCGACGGGAACGCACCCGTCCGGCCGGCGTCTTTTCGTGCAACCGGCGCACCTAGACTTTGGGGTGTGGCGGAATCGGCGCAGCACCGGATCTTCGTCCTGCGGCACGGCGAGACCGAGTGGTCCAGCACCGGCAGGCACACCGGGCGCACGGACGTGCCGCTGACCGGACGCGGCGAACGGCTCGCGCGGGCGGCGGGCAAGACCCTCGCGGACCTGCGCGGCGACGCACCGGCGACGGTGCTGGCCAGCCCGCGGCAACGCGCCCGGCGCACCGCCGAACTCGCCGGGCTGGTGCCCGCGACCGAGCCGCTGCTGGCCGAATGGGACTACGGCGACTACGAGGGCCGGACCACGCCGGAGATCCGCGAGAGCGTTCCGGAGTGGACGGTCTGGACCCACCCCTGCCCCGGCGGCGAATCCGCGGCGGAGGTCACCGCCCGCGCCGACGAGCTGATCGCGCGGATCACCGCCGAACCGCCCCGCACCGACGTCGTGCTGTCCGGGCACGGGCACTTCAGCCGCGTGCTGATCGCGCGCTGGCTCGGCCTGCCCGGCACCGAAGGCGTGCGGTTCGCACTCGATCCGGCCGGGATTACCGTGCTCGGTCACGAGCGCGGCGTGCCGCAGCTCGAACGCTCGAACGTGCCCGCGCCGCAGGACGCGCGCTGACCAGGACAGGAACCGGGAGAACAACACCGTGGCGCAAGAGATCCGCCGGATCACCGAGCCCGACGTGCCCGCGGTCGTCGCGCTGGTGCACGCACTGGCGGACTACGAGGAATCGGCGCACGAATGCCACCTCACCGAAGCCCAGCTGCACCGCGCGCTGTTCGCGCAACAGCCGGCGCTGTTCGGCCACGTCGCCGAAGCCGATGGTGCGGTCGCCGGTTTCACGCTGTGGTTCTTGAACTTCTCGACCTGGCACGGCACGCACGGGATCTACCTGGAGGACCTGTTCGTGCTGCCCGCGCACCGCGGCTCCGGCCTCGGCAAGCAGCTGCTGCGCACGCTGGCGCAGGAGTGCGTCGCGCGCGGTTACTCGCGGCTCGAGTGGTCGGTGCTGGACTGGAACACGCCGGCGATCGAGTTCTACGAATCCGTGGGAGCCGTCGGCATGGACGAGTGGACGGTGCACCGGCTCACCGGCGAGGCGCTGCACGACTTCGGAGGCTGAGGCTGCACCATTCCGCCAAGCTGAGAGCGGGCCGCTACTCTCCCCCGCCCCCGGAATCGTGCGTTCCCCCGCCGTAGAACGACCACACGCGCCCGTTCCGGTTGAACATGAACCACAGCACGGCCACGGCCGGAACCGCGATCACGAAGCCGATCAGCGGCTGTTCGGACGGCCCGATCGCGTACCAGGCGATGCCGAGCAGGATCAGCTGCAACAGCAGCGCAGGCGTCCGCGCCCAGAACCTGCCCTGCCACATCCCGATCCCCGCCGCCAGCACGGCCGCCGAGATGATCGCGAAGTAGCCGGCCTCGCCGAAGGTGTTGGTGCTGTTGAGCGCACCCACGCCGCCTGCGGCCGAGGGCGCGCGCACCAGCAGCGCGATGACGAAGGCGAGCCCGAGGGCGGCCTCGGCGATGGTGATCACGGCGGCGATCCGCACGGTGCGCGGAGGAGCAGGAGACGGCACGGCGGCTTCGCCTTTCCGGGAGAGTCGGCGGCGCGGAGCCACCGGTGCGCGGTACTCGCCCCATAACACCGATCGTGACTCTGCGTGTGCGCTTTCGATGGTAATACCGCCCGAACGACGCATGACTACGGCCGGGGCCGCGGGCGAAGATCAGCGCATGGCTGGTGCGGCGGTCGTGGACTACGGGGTGTTCCGCGGACCCGCTTCGCTTCCGGCCGTTGCCGGCGCAGCAGGCGAGCACCGGTGCGCTTTCGGGGTTGCGCACCGCAGCGGAGCCGCCGCCGGAGATCGATGGCAAGCGCACGACCGGGCGCACCGCGAGCAGCGGACCCGCCACGCGGTCAGCTCGGCATTGGCGAGCCGCGGCCATCGTCGGCCCGGGGCAGCAGCGCCTCCGGCCCGTCCCTTCCCCGACGCGGAAGGGAGACCCGCTTCGGCCTGATCCGAACCTCCGGCGTCCCGCACGGCGGACCCTGCGCGACGCTCGAAGCGCCTCCCCTAGGCTGCACGTCGTGCGCGCCGTGCTTGTCGTCAACCCGAACGCGACCGCCACCACGGCGGCCGGGCGGGACGTGCTGGCCCACGCCCTGGCCAACGTGCTGAAGCTGGAGGTCGTGCAAACCCGCTACCGGGGGCACGCCACCGACATCGCGCGCGACGCCGTGGACGAGGGCGTGGACCTGGTCATCGCGCACGGCGGAGACGGCACGGTCAACGAGGTCGTCAACGGGATGCTCGCCGATCCCGCGGGCAGGGATCGGGTGCCGACGCTCGGTGTCGTGCCGGGCGGCTCGGCGAACGTGTTCGCCCGTGCCCTGGGCCTGCCCAAGGATCCGGTCGAGGCCACCCACCGCCTGCTGGAGGCGGTCGCCGCAGGCACCGGCCGCCGCGTCGGCCTGGGCAAGGCCAACGACCGCTGGTTCACCTTCAACGCAGGCGTGGGCTGGGACGCCGACGTGGTCGCCGAAGTCGACCGGCTCCGCGGCCGCGGCCGGGAGGTCACCCCGGCGCTCTACGCGCGCACCGCGCTGGCCTGCTATTTCCGCGTGGCGCAGCGACCCGCCCAGATCACCGTGCAGGCAGGCGGCGAAGCACCGGTCAGCGGCCTGCACACCGCGTTCGTGTCGAACACCGACCCGTGGACCTACCTCGGCTCCCGGCCGATGCGGATGAATCCGGACACCACGTTCGATACCGGGCTCGGGATCTTCTCGCTCAGCGACATGAACGCTTACGCTGTGCTGCGCTACATCGCGCAGATGCTCCGCGGTAGAGCGAAACCACACGGAAGAAACGCTTTTCGCCGTGCGGACGTGGGGCACCTGCACGTAGCCTGTCGGGAGCCGTTGCGCTTGCAGGTGGACGGCGACAACCTGGGCGAGCGATCGGTGATCGAGTTCGCTTCGATCCCGGACGCATTGCGGGTCGCTGTATAACCTTCTCGTAACGGACCCCGATCACTGGTCGGCGACCCCGTCCGTGACCAGCGATCATCTGAAACCGCTGGTCAAGACCCATCGATCTTTCAGGTGAGTTGACTCACGGGACTAGATCGAACTCTTGACATCACGGCAGTTCGTGAAAGCATTCACAAGCACACGGACTCCGTGAAAGCATTCACAAACACCCCGAACGAACTACCGGCGCGCCACGGGGCGCGCCTAGCGAGGAGCAAGGAACGATGGACTGGCGCCACGATGCGGTTTGCCGTGACGAGGACCCCGAGCTGTTCTTCCCCGTAGGGAACAGCGGTCCTGCGCTGCTGCAGATCGCCGAGGCGAAAGCCGTGTGCCGGCGCTGCCCGGTTGCTTCCGAGTGCCTGGCCTGGGCACTGGAGAGCGGCCAGGACGCCGGTGTCTGGGGCGGCATGAGCGAGGACGAGCGGCGCGCGCTCAAGCGGCGCAGCTCGCGCACTCGGGCGGCTCGCACCAACGCCTGAGCAGCGAATCCGCTGACAGCTCAACTAGCGTAGCGGGTCGGCCGCAGAGCATCCCGGCCGACCCTGCTCCCGCCCCGGCGACCACACGGCGGCCGCCACTGAAACAACGGAAACCCCCCGACGAGAACCGGGTCGATCAGCGTCGATGCCGGTCCCGGTGCACACCCCCGTAGCACCGACGACCGAGCCGATCGATCCCAGCCAGGCCACCCCGCAGGGCCTGCCGACACATCGACGCACCGCCTGCAGCGGCGAGCTCAGCGCCGGTACTTCAACGGAACGCGCAACACCGCTTCCGTACCGCGTTGCCTACCTCGACCGCGCAGGCTCAACGAACCCCGCAGTTCGGACTCGACGAGGGTTCGCACGATCTGCAGGCCGAGGCGTTCGGCGCGTTCGAGGGAGAAACCCTTCGGCAGGCCCTGACCGTCATCGGTGATGACAACGTCCAGCCAACGCGCCGAACGCTCCGCCTGCACGACGACCTCTCCCCCGGTCTCCGCCGGGAAAGCGTGCTCGAACGCATTCTGCACCAGCTCGGTCAGCACCATGACCAGCGGCGTTGCCAACTCGGCCTGCACCACGCCGAAACGGCCGTCCCGCCGGACCTTCACCCCGGTCTCCGCGACCGCGACATCGCTCATCATCGGGATGACCCGGTCCACGACGTCGTCCAGGTCGACCCGCTCGTCCACCGACATCGACAAGGTCTCGTGCACGAGCGCGATCGAAGTGACCCGCCGCACCGACTCGTCCAGCGCCAGCCGTGCCTCCGGATTGCCGGTGCGCCGGGCCTGCAACCGCAACAACGCGGCCACGGTCTGCAGGTTGTTCTTCACGCGGTGATGGATCTCGCGGATCGTGGCGTCCTTGGACATCAGCGCCCGGTCCCGGCGCTTGACCTCCGTAACGTCGCGCACCAGCACCAAGGCACCAGCGACCTGGCCGCGCGGCTGCAGCGGCAATGCGCGGAACAGCACCGTGGCACCCCGCGCTTCGGCTTCGACGCGCATGCTCGGCTCGCCGGCGATCGCGTGCCGGATGCGCTGCGCCACCTCGTCCGCGTCGAACGGATCGGACAGCAACGACCTGGTCAGCGGCGCCAACTGCACGCCCACCAGGTCAGCGGCGTGGCCCATGCGGTGATACGCCGACAACGCGTTCGGACTGGCGAAGACGACGGTGCCGGAAGCGTCCACCCGCACCAGGCCGTCCCCGACCCGCGGACTCGTGTGCACGTCCGGCGCCGGTTCCGGAGTGGGGAACGTGCCGTCGGCGACCATCTGGCACAGATCGGCCGCGCTGCCCAAGTAGGAGATCTCCAGCGGGCTCGGCACTCGCGGTACCGCCAGGTTCGTGTCCCGGCTGAGCACGGCGACGACCTGGCCGTCCAGATTCACCGGGATCGTCTCCCGCCGCACCGGCACCCCCAGGTGCCAGCGAGGGTCCTCCTCCCGGCAGATCCGTCCTTCCAGCGCCGCGCGGCGCAGCTGCGGGTGCTCCTCGGGCGTGACCTCGCTGGAGACGACGTCCTCCGGATGCGCCGTCGGAGCCGTCGTGGGCCGGGCCTGCGCCACGCACAGGAACCGCTCCTCGCGGGCGTCCGCCGGTCCCACCGGAACCCACAGCAGGAAATCGGCGAACGACAGGTCGGACAACAGCTGCCACTCCGCGACCACGAGCTGGAGGTGGTCGGCCGCCGCACCGGACAGGCCGGTGTGCTCGGCCAGGAGATCACTCAGCGTCGACAAGGAACTCCTTAGTCAGGATTCGACGACCGCGATCAGGTCGCCTTCCTGCACCACGTCGCCCGTTCGGACCGCGACCGTGCGGACCGTGCCGTCGCCCTCGGTCAGCACCGGGATCTCCATCTTCATCGACTCGAGCAGGACCAGCGAGTCACCATCCCGCACGGTGTCGCCCTCGGCGACCGAGACGGTCATGACGTTGGCGACCATTTCGGCACGGATCTCTTCGGCCATGGTTTCCCCTCACTAGCGCGGGCCCGGGAGGGCCTCGTCCAAGGAAACCACGTCGCGGGCCACCCGATGGCAGCAGGTGGCACTCGTGCGAAACTCGAAGAGTCACCAACTCGGCGCGGGAACACGTTCCGCGACCTTGCCGAGTGCCCGACGACGCGAGGGAGGTTGCCGAATGGGCAAGCGCGCACGCAAGAAGAAGGATCGGCGCAAGAACAAGGCCAACCACGGCAAGCGCCCATTGAGTGGATGAGGCGCGGTGCGCCGCAGAACGACGATGAGCCCCGAACCGCGCGAGGTTCGGGGCTCATTCACGTTCCAGGCCTGCTACTCGGCCGCTGAGGTCCGCTTCGCGCGGATCTCCACCGAAGTGCCCTCGGGACCGCGCTCGACCGTCACATCGGCCTGCCGCAGCACGGTGTCCCGGATCGAGCTGCGCAACCGCTCCTTCAACTCGGACGGCGCGTGCTCGCCGCCGCACTTGCGGTGCAGCAGCTCCTTGAGATGCTCCTCAATGCCGTAGTGCTCCAAGCAGCTGCCGCAGTCGTCGAGGTGGCGCTGGAGCATGTCCCGGCGTTCCTGGTCGCACTCGTTGTCCAGGAACAACCAGACTTCCGCGAGCACGTCCTCGCAGGACGCCTCGTCGTGTTCGCCACAAGTCACGAGGTACCCACCTCCTGCTTGCCCGCGCGGAGGAAACCGCGGTCGCGAGCCACGTCCGTCAGCATGTCCCGCAGCTGCCTGCGGCCGCGGTGCAGCCGCGACATCACGGTACCGATCGGCGTGCCCATGATCTCGGCGATCTCCTTGTAGGCGAAACCTTCCACATCGGCCAGGTAGACGACCATGCGGAACTCTTCCGCCAACTGCTGCAGCGCATCCTTCACGTCGGTGTCCGGCAGCCGGTCCAACGCCTCCAGCTCCGCCGAACGCAGCCCGCTGGAGGTGTGGTTCTCGGCCTGCGCGAGCTGCCAGTCCTGGATCTCGTCGGTGGGCTGCTGCTGCGGCTGCCGTTGCCGCTTGCGGTAGCCGTTGATGTAGGTGTTGGTCAGGATCCGGTACAGCCAAGCTTTCAGGTTCGTGCCCTGCTTGAACGACTTGAACGCGGAGTACGCCTTCAAGTAGGTCTCCTGCACCAGGTCCTCGGCGTCCGGGGCGTTGCGGGTCATCCGCAGCGCCGCACCGTAGAGCTGGTCGAGCAGCGGCATCGCGTCCCGCTCGAAGCGGGCGGCGCGTTCCGCCGCGGTTTCCTCGACCGCGCCGTCGGTGCCGTCGACCGCGGCCTGTGCGGTCGCGTCGGCCGCAGGCGTTGCGCTGTCGGGAGCTCCTGAGTTCCCAGGCGTCTCCGGGGTGTCTGCCACCGGGTTCCTTTCCCGCCGCCAGGACGAGGTGGCTGCTGGCGACGAACCCATGCCGTCCTGCGCATGGACCCACTTGGAGGATACCCGTCCCAGGCCCTGCTCACCCGCTTGTGAGCACCCGGACGAACGCGGCCGCCGCTCGAGTACGCATGTGTTCGTCTGATCCGTCACGCCCCGTGCAACACGACGCCGGGCGGACGTATTCCGCCCGGGCCCGCCGCTGGCGGAGAGTAGGCGGTGCGAACGACTTATAAGGTCGTCGTCATGGCAGGCAAAAGCACTCCGGCTACGGCGCTGCTGGGCCAGCGGGGAATCGCGCACCAGGTGCACGCCTACGAGCACGATCCGCGGTCCGAGTCGTACGGGTTGGAAGCCGCCGACGCGCTCGGGCAGCCTCCGCAGCAGGTGTTCAAGACGCTCGTCGCCGACGTCGACGGCGAGCTCGCGGTCGGCGTGGTGCCGGTGACCGGTCAGCTGGACCTGAAGGCGCTGGCCGCGGCCCGCGGCGGCAAGAAGGCGAAGCTGGCCGACATGGGCGCCGCCGAGCGCGCCACCGGCTACGTCGCGGGCGGCATCTCGCCGCTCGGCCAGAAGAAGCGGTTGCCGGTGGTCGTGGACAGTTCCGCCGAGCAGTTCGCGACGATCTTCTGCAGCGCCGGACGGCGCGGCCTGGAGATCGAACTCGCCCCGGCCGAACTGGTCCGCCTGCTGGACGCGCGCGTCGCCGACATCGCCGGGTGAGCGCTCAGTCCAGCAGCCGCAGGATCCGGCCGAGCCACTCGTCGGCGGCGCGGGACAACGCGTCCACCCCGGCCTTCAGCGAGTGGTCCCCGGCGACCAGCACGACTTCCCGCTCGTGCGCGGGCTCGGGTTGGCCGAACGCGTCCCGTTCGCCCTGCACGACCAGCACCGGCACGTCCACGCCTGCGAGTTCGTCCAGCCGGGACTTCTCCGGCTTGCCCGGCGGATGCAGCGGGAACGCGAGGCACAGCACCGCGGAAGCCGCCCCGGCCTCGGCGGTCCGGCAAGCCACCCTGGCGCCGGAGGATCGGCCGCCGAACAGCAGCGGCAGGTCCTGGAACCAGCGCTGGCCGAGATCCTCGGCGACCGCGAGCCACGCCGCGTCCAGCTGCTTCGCCGGTGCCGGAGCACGGCGCCCCGCCACTCGGTAGGGCTGCTCCACCAGCGCGACGTGCACTCCGGCCTCGGTGGCGGTACGCGTGAGCGCGACCAGGTCCGGTGCTGCTATGCCACCGCCCGCGCCGTGCCCGAGCAGCAGCGCAGCGCGGCCTTCCTCGGCGCAGTGCAGCTCCGCCCGCGCCGGGCCGTGCGGGGTGTCCAGCTCGGCGGTCGTCATGACTCGAACAGCGCGCCCTGCTGGGCGGGTTCCGGCGCCGGCTCCGCGGGCTCGAGCAGCGCGGGGTGGTTGTTGCGCATGTTGTTCACCTCGCTGGAGACCGCGGTGAGTTCGAGCTCGTCGAGCGCTCGGACGTCCGGTGCGAGCAGCTCGTCGACGTCCGTGCGGGTCTGGTCGAGCCACTGCGCCCACTTCTGCCGGGGCAGCACCAGCGGCATCCGGTGGTGCACCGCGGCGAACTCACCAACAGCGGCGGTGGTGACGACGGCGCAGGTAACCAGCGGTGTGGTGCTGTCCGGCGACCACCACGCGGAGAACACCGCCGCCATCGCAAGGCTCGTCCCGTCGCCCCGGGAACACAGGTACGGCTGCTTGCGCCGTTCGCCGGGTCGCCACTCGTACCAGCCGGTCGCGGGCATCAGGCAGCGGCGCCGCGCGGCGGACTCCGCGTAGGCGGGCTTGGTGGTGATCGTCTCCGCCCGGGCGTTGATCATCGGCGGACCGCTGCCGGGATCTTGCGCCCAGGTGGGGACCAGGCCCCACCGCACCGGACGGAGGCTGCGCTCGGGGCCGGAGCCGGTCGCGCGCTCGACGACGATCGGCACGGTCTTGGTCGGCGTGACGTTGTAGTCCGGACCGAGCAGCCCCTCGGCGCGATCGACCGCCTCGAACTCACCGGCCAACGCAGCGGGATCCTGCTGGTTCGCGTATCGCCCGCACATCAGCCATCACCCCGAGTCCCGCGCATGATCCAACGCTACCGGGTCAACGGGATCGGCCACCGGGGCCAGCAGTTCCGCGCCGTTGTTGCGCACGTTGTTCACCGCAGGCGACACAGGGCGCAGTTCGAGGGCGTCCACCACCTCGCGGGACGGCGCGAGCAGCTCGTCCACATCGGCGCGGTCCGGATCCAGCCAGCTCTCCCAGGACGCGTTCGGCAGCACCAGCGGCATCCGCTCGTGCACCTCGGCAAGCGGGCCGATCGCGCTGGTCGTCAGCACCGAGCAGGTCACCAGCGGCGCAGCGTCCGCCGCGTCCGCCGGATCGCGCCAGGTCTCCCAGATTCCGGCCAGCGCCAGGCTGGAACCGTCCGGGCAGGTCATGAAGAACGGCTGCTTGCCGTCGGCGTCGCGGCGCCACTCGTACCAGCCGTCGGCGGGCAGCAGGCAGCGCCGGGATCGTACGGCCGAGCGGAACGCCGGTTTGCCGGTCACCGTCTCGGCCTTCGCGTTGATCATCCGGTTGCCGATCTTCGGGTCCTTCGCCCACTTCGGCACCAGGCCCCAGCGCATCAGCCGCAGGCTGCGCTCGGTGCGCCACTGGTCGGGTTCGCCCGCGGAGTCGCGCGGGTGCCGTTGCACCACGGCGGGGACGTCCTTGGTCGGTGCGACGTTGTAGTCGGCCGCGTGCCCGGCGCGGCCGGTGGCATCGGTGGCCGCGAACTCCGCAGCCAGCGCAGCCGGGTCCTTCGTGGAGGCGTACCTGCCGCACATGCCCTGGCCACCTCCTCTACTGGCGTCTGTGCACCCATAGTTGCAGCAGCCACCGACAGCGTCGAACTCCCGAGCCCGCCCCGACCGGTTCGACGTGGGCGAATGCGGGATCATTGGGACATGACGCAGCACTGGCCAGCCCCGGTCGCCGAGCATCCCGTGCGAGCGACCGTGCCCGTCCCGGGCTCGAAGTCGATCACCAACCGCGCGTTGGTGCTCGCGGCGCTGGCCACCGGTCGCTGCACCGTGCGCAACCCGCTGCGCAGCCGCGACACCGAGCTGATGGCCGCGGCGGTGCGCGCGCTCGGCGCGGACGTCCGGGACGGCGCGGACGGTTCCTGGCTGGTCGAACCCGCTGAGCTGCGCGGACCGGCGACCGTGGACTGCGGGCTCGCCGGCACCGTCATGCGCTTCGTACCGCCGGTCGCCGCCCTCGCCGAAGGCCGGATCTCCTTCGACGGCGATCCCCGCGCCCGGGAACGTCCGCTGGACACCGTGCTGGACGCGCTGCGGGCACTGGGCGCCGAGGTCAGCGGCAGCGCGCTGCCGTTCGACGTGCACGGGACCGGCAAACTTCCCGGCGGGCGGGTCACCATCGACGCGTCCGCGTCCTCCCAGTTCGTCTCCGGTCTGCTGCTGTCCGCCGCGCGGTACGAACAAGGTGTGACCGTCGTGCACGAAGGCGCTCCGGTTCCGTCGCTGCCGCACATCGACATGACCGTGGCGATGCTGCGCGAACGCGGTGTCGAAGTCGACGACGAGCAGCCGAATTCCTGGTACGTCGCCCCCGGACCGGTCCGCGGGCTGGACGCGGAGATCGAACCGGACCTGTCCAACGCCACCCCGTTCCTCGCCGCGGCAGCGGCCACGGCCGGTCGGATCACCGTGCCGGGATGGCCGCGGGCGACCACGCAGGCCGGGGACGCGATCCGCGGAATCCTCACCGAGATGGGCGCGCAGAACGAGCTGGACGAATCGGGGCTTACCGTCACCGGCCCGGACGAGCTGGCGCCCGTGGACATCGACCTGCACGAGGTCGGCGAACTCACGCCCACCGTCGCCGCCCTGGCCGCGCTGGCGAACGGACCCTCCACGCTGCGCGGCATCGCGCACCTGCGCGGGCACGAGACCGATCGGCTCGCCGCGCTGCAGCACGAGATCAACGCGGTCGGCGGCGACGTCGAGCAGACCGCCGACGGGCTGCGGATCCGCCCGCGCGCGCTGCACGGCGGTACCTGGCACTCCTACGCCGACCACCGGATGGCCACCGCCGGGGCCATCCTCGGCCTGCGGGTGCCCGGCATCGCCGTGGAAGACATCGCCACCACCGCGAAGACCATCCCCGACTTTCCCGGCATGTGGACGACGATGCTGGAGCCGGTGTCCTGATGGCACGGCGCGGCTGGCGGGACCTGGACGAATCCGATGTGCGGGTACGCCCCGGACGGCGCAACAGCCGGCCGCGCAGCAAGCTGCGTCCCGAACACGCCGACGCGGACCAGGCGATGGTCGTCGCCGTGGACCGCGGCCGGTGGACCTGCGCGCTCGACAGCGATCCCGGTCGGCTCGTCGTGGCGATGCGGGCGCGCGAACTCGGCCGCACGCCGGTGGTCGTCGGCGACACCGTCGGGCTGGTCGGCGACACCTCCGGCCGGCCGGACACGCTCGCCCGGATCGTGCGGGTCGGCGAACGCCGCAGCGTGCTGCGCCGCACCGCCGACGACAACGACCCGTACGAGCGGGTCGTGGTCGCCAACGCCGAACGGCTCGTCATCGTCGCCTCGCTGGCCGACCCGCCGCCGCGCACCGGACTCATCGACCGGTGCCTGGTCGCCGCGTACGCGGGTGGGCTCGTTCCGCTGCTGTGCCTGACCAAATCCGACCTGGCCTCGCCCGCGGACATGCTCAGCAGCTACTCGGCGCTGCCGCTGCCGGTGCTGGTGACTCGGATGGACCACCCGCACGAGCAGCTGCGCGAAGCGCTCGGCGGGCGCGTCTGCGCGCTGGTCGGGCATTCCGGCGTCGGCAAATCGACCCTGGTCAACGAGCTGGTCCCGGAGGCCGAGCGCGCCGTCGGCGAAGTCAGCGGGGTGGGCAAGGGCAGACACACCTCGACCTCCGCGGTCGCGTTGCCGCTGCCGGACGGCGGCTGGGTCGTGGACACGCCGGGGATCCGCTCGTTCGGGCTGGCGCACGTCACCCCCGACGACCTGACCGCGGCGTTCCCCGGTTTCGCCGAAGCGGCCGAAGAGTGCCCGCCGAACTGCGGCCACCTCGGCGGCGCCGAGGACCCCGAATGCAACCTCGACACCTACGTCGCCGAAGGCGGCAGCGCCGAGCAGCTCGGCTCGCTGCGCCGGTTGCTGCGCTCCCGCGCAGGCCGCGACGAGCAGTGACCACCCGCCGGGGTGGCGCGCGGGTTCCGCCACGTACCGGTCGCAGGTGGGAAAACCGTTGCACCAACGGGAATCCCGGTGATTTTCACTCGCCGCGCAGCACGTGATCGGCGTCGCCGACGCCTGGCGCGCACGCGCAACGTTGCTAGCGTGGCCGCGGACGCCGACTCCCGACGAGGAGCTGTTATGCCCTCAGTACGCGCCCGAAACCACGACCGCAGCGCACTGGCGCGCTCCTGCACCGCAATCGTGTCCGCGAGCCTGCTGGCGACCATCGGTCTCGGTGCCTGCAGCGCACCGGAAACTCCGCCACCGGCCAAGCCCGCATCGGCCGCCGCAGCACGTCCCGACCCGAGACCCACCGCCGCACCACTGCTCACCGACGTGATCAACCGGATCAGCGAGCGCGGCAGCGTGCGCACCACGGTTCGCGGCGACCTCGGCTTCATCGGCGATCTCCAAGGGCAGGGACTCGCCCGCTACAGCGGCGATCACGCCGACGTGAGCCTGCGCGGGAGCACTCGTCCCTCCCCGGCTCAGCCGCCGCAAGCCCTGGACCTCGCGATCCTCGACGGCGTCGGATACCTGAAGTCGGCGCTGCTGCGGCCGGAACCGGCCAAACCGTGGCTGCGGATCGCCCCCGACGGCACCGACTTCGCCGCGAAGCTGCTCGCTCCCGCACTGCGGCAGTTGCAGGACTCGACCGATCCGCGCGCGACCTTCCAGGGCATCGAGTCCGCCACCAAGATCCAGTCCAGCGCTCCGGACCAGCTCGACGGCAAACCCGCCACGCGCTACAGCCTGCGCGTGCTCACGGCAGCGGCCGCGGCCAAGGCCCCGGACGACCAGCAGCGCCGACGATTGCAGCAGGCCGCGGACAACGGGCGTCCGGAGATCGGCTACGAGCTGTGGATCGGCCAAGATGGCCTGCCGATGCGGTTCGCCGCCGCGCAGAAGGTCGCGCAGGCCGGGCAGGTGTCGTTGGAGTCCGACTACCGCGACTGGGGTGGGCCCGTGCAGATCACGCCGCCACCGCCCGAGCAGGTCGGCGAGTTCCCCAGCGGGCCGCTACCGATGGCACAGCCACCGCAGTGACCTTCCGCCGCTGACTCGGCGCCGGGGTGCGTCGGAGCGCACCCCGGCGCCCCGGTTCACATGAGTTCCAGCAGGAACGGCACTTCCTGCGGCGCGTACCAGGCCAGTTCGTGGTCCTCGGCTTCACCGAGCACGAAGTCCGCGTCCGGATCACCCAGGTCCGCGGCATCGATGACTTCGGCCGCCGCCCGGACGGCTTCCTCGGCCTCGGACGTGTCCACGTGCACCGCCGCCACTTTCTTCCACGGCACCGGGCCGGACAGCCGGACCACCGCGTTGTCCAGGTCCGGGCGCAGCGTCGGGTCCGCGACATCGGCGGAGACCACGACGCGGCGCAGCTCCCCCTTCTCCTCTTCGTCGAGCTCGCTCGCGATCAACCGCAGCGAGGCCCTGGCGGCCTCCCGCATCGCGGCGTACTCCAATTCCTCGGTGTCACCGGCCGCGTAGGACTCCCGCAACGCGGGCGTCAACGCGAACGCCGTTCCGCTCAGCGGCTGCATCTGCGAGTCCTCCACGAAGCCCCGCAGCATCCGCACCGTGGCGGGCAGATAAACCCTCATCCGTCGACCGTCCCGATCATCTCTTCCACCGACTCCCCGATCATCGCCGCAAGCACGTGCACATCCGACATCGCATCCCGGTCACCGTTGAGCCCGAAGTACATCCCTCCGTCGTAGGAGGTCACCCCGATCGACAGCGACTGGTTCTTCGCCAGCGGCACCACCGGGAACATCTCCGTCATCTTCGCGCCCGCCGCGTACAGCGGCACTTGCGGGCCGGGCACGTTCGTGATCAGCACGTTGAACAACCGGTCGGAGAACACGTTCGCCACGCGCGCGCCCAAGGCGTGCAGCGTCGGCGGCGCGAAACCGGACACACCCACCAACGCCTCGGCAGCCACCGACTGCCCGGACTCGGCGTGCGCGCGCAACGCGTGGCTGACGTGGTGCAGCCGCAACACCGGGTTCGATTCGCCGACCGGCAGATCCACCAAGTACGCGGCAACCCGATTGGTCTCCGAACCGATGCCGGTCCCGTCCGCCGACTCGCCACCCGCGACGTCGCCGCCGCGGACCGAGACCGGCACCATCGCGCGCAACGTGGTCGACGAGGACACCGCCTCACCGCGCGAGAGCAGCCAACTGCGCAGCGCGCCAGACACGACCGCGAGCACGACATCGTTGACGGTCCCGCCGTGTGCGCGCCGGACGGCCCGGAAATCGTCGAGCCTGGCGCTGGAGACGGCGAACCGCCGCTGCGTCGAGGTCGGGACGTTCAACGGGCCGCCGGGCGATGGCAACGCCGCGGCACGCACCGCCGAGGCCAGGCCGCCGAGCGCGCTGGAAACCTTGCGCACCGTCGCGGTCGCGTCCACGACCGCGGAACGGACGTTCTCCACGACTTCGCCAGGGCGCTGGACCGCTTCGGTCACCGCCTCGAGCACCAGCTGCGCGGAACTCGGTTCCGGACGCGGCATCCACAGATCCTCGCGCTCGGCCGAAGAGTTCTCCGCAGCCGTGTTCAGCAGCACCTGGCCGATGTCGATCGCGCCGATCCCGTCGATCATCGCCTGGTGCGTCTTGGTGATCACCGCGACCCTGTTCCGGGACAATCCTTCGACCAAGTAGAGCTCCCACAACGGGCGCGCCGGATCGAGGTTGCGCGACATCAGCCGCGCCACCAGATCGTGCAGCTGCTCGTCCTTGCCCGGCTTCGGCAACGCCGAACGCCGGACGTGGTAGGTGATGTCGAAGTCCTGATCGTCCACCCACACCGGTCGCGCCAACCGGCCCGGTATCTGCCGGACCTTCTGCCGGTACCGCGGCACCAGGCCCAGCCTGCGGTCGATCATCGCCAGCACGCTGTCGTAGTCGAACCCGGTGCGGGGACGGCGGAACACCGCGACCCCTCCCACGTGCATCGGCGTCGTGTGGTCCTCCAAGTACAGGAACGAGGCGTCGAGGGCGGAGAGGCGATCGGGCATGTCCGCGATACTGGCACACCACCGGGCGGCTACGAGCCGTACGCGCGCCGCGTGTGACACTGGACGTCGTGACCAGCACTGCCTCCCCAAAAGATCGGTTCGTCACCGTCTACGGCCGGAAACCGGTCCTCGAGGCGCTGTCCGACATGGACTTGCGCGTGGACAAGGTGATCATCGCCGAGGGCCTCGGCGGTGCGATGATCAACCAGATCAAGGAGGCCGCCGCGGATCGCGCGGTGAAGGTGCAGCGCGCGAGCGCGCATCGGGTCAAGGTGCTGGCGGGCAACGGGCGGCACGACCAAGGCGTGCTCGCCGACGTCGTAGCCAGGAACATGCGTCCGCTGGTCGACGCGCTCGAGGACCCCGCCACCGCGCCGCGCCAGGTACTGCTGCTCGACGGACTGACCACGCCGGCGAACGTGGGGATGATCCTCCGGACCGCCACGGCCGCCGGGATCGACGGCATCGTCGTGCCGCACCGAGGCGTTGCCGGACTGGATCCGCTGGTCGTCAAAGCTTCCGCCGGGATCGCGTTCCACTCGCCTGTCCTGCGTGCAACGACCGCGGGTGACGCCGCGGAACAGCTGACCGAAGCCGGCTACCCGCTCTACGCGCTGGAAGCGCACGGCCCGGAGAACGTCTTCGAGGCCGACTTCGGACCACGCGCCGCCTTCGTGCTGGGCAGCGAAACGGCCGGACTGTCCGAGGACGTCGCCACGCGCATCGCGCAGCGGGTCGCCATTCCGATGCGGGGCGGGGTCGAATCGTTGAACGTCGCCAGTGCTGCGGCCGTGCTCTGCTTCGAGCTGCTTCGACGGCGCGAGAGCTGAGGCGCGATGTGGCGGACTTCGAGTCCGCCACCGCCGCGGCGACATAACGCACCTGCGGCAACTTCATGATATCCGTCTGTGAATAGCAGAAGGCCCCGGAACCGTGGTTCCGGGGCCTTCCCCATTTACGAGTATTGTCGGCGGTGTCCTACTCTCCCACACCCACACAAGTGCAGTACCATCGGCGCTGGAGGGCTTAGCTTCCGGGTTCGGAATGGGACCGGGCGTACCCCGCTCCGCTATACCCACCGACAAACCAACACACACCCAAACCCCATACGGGTGTGCTCACCAAAGGTGAAAACCAATATTCACAAGTCAAACACAACAACCAACGAGTTGTTGCCTCAGACACCATATAGTGGACACGAGACATCCCTGTGGGCAAGTCCTCGGCCTATTAGTACCCGTCCACTCCATCCGTTACCGAACTTCCATGCCGAGCCTATCAACCCCATCATCTCTAGGGGGCCTTAACCCATCAAGGGTGGGAACCGTCATCTTGGAACAGGCTTCCCGCTTAGATGCTTTCAGCGGTTATCCCTCCCGAACATAGCCAACCAGCCCTGCTCCTGGCGGAACAACTGGCACACCAGAGGTCCGTCCGTCCCGGTCCTCTCGTACTAGGGACAGCCTTCCTCACGACTCCTACGCGCGCGGCGGATAGGGACCGAACTGTCTCACGACGTTCTAAACCCAGCTCGCGTGCCGCTTTAATGGGCGAACAGCCCAACCCTTGGGACCAACTCCAGCCCCAGGATGCGACGAGCCGACATCGAGGTGCCAAACCATGCCGTCGATATGAACTCTTGGGCAAGATCAGCCTGTTATCCCCGGGGTACCTTTTATCCGTTGAGCGACACCACTACCACCAGCCAGTGCCGGATCACTAGTCCCTGCTTTCGCACCTGCTCGACCCGTCAGTCTCACAGTCAAGCCCCCTTGAGCACTTACACTCACCACCTGATAACCAACCAAGCTGAGGGAACCTTTGGGCGCCTCCGTTACCCTTTAGGAGGCAACCGCCCCAGTTAAACTACCCACCAGGCACTGTCCCCGATCCGGATCACGGACCCGAGTTAGATGCCCGGAACGACCAGAGTGGTATTTCAACAACGACTCCACACCCACTAGCGTGAGCACTTCCCAGTCTCCCACCTATCCTACACAAGCCGAACCAAACACCAATACCAAGCTATAGTAAAGGTCCCGGGGTCTTTCCGTCCTGCCGCGCGAAACGAGCATCTTTACTCATATTGCAATTTCACCGGGCCTGTGGTCGAGACAGCGGAGAAGTCGTTACGCCATTCGTGCAGGTCGGAACTTACCCGACAAGGAATTTCGCTACCTTAGGATGGTTATAGTTACCACCGCCGTTTACTGGCGCTTAAATTCTCCGCTTCCCCCTCCAAAGAGAGGTAACAGGTCCTCTTAACGTTCCAGCACCGGGCAGGCGTCAGTCCGTATACCTCGTCTTACGACTTCGCACGGACCTGTGTTTTTAGTAAACAGTCGCTTCTCCCTGGCCTCTGCGGCCACCACCAGCTCCCCCGGCACGCGGGTTCACCAGCACTGGCCCCCCTTCTCCCGAAGTTACGGGGGCAATTTGCCGAATTCCTTAACCACAGTTCACCCGACCGCCTCGGTATCCTCTACCGGACCACCTGTGTCGGTTTCGGGTACGGGCCATGCACACACATCGCTAGAGGCTTTTCTCGGCAGCACGGGCACACTGACTTCACCACCACGGCTACGCATCACCCCTCACCCACATAGTTGCCCGGATTTCCCTGGACAACGGGCTACAGGCTTACACCAGTACCACCACTCACTGGCACAGCTACCCCACTACGTCACCCCATCACTTGACTACTCCGGCATCAGGTCCCATGCACTCACACCAGAAGTCCGAAGACCACCAATGCTCGCGGATGGTTAGTCTCAACCGTTTCACCATGGGCGCGTGTACACGGGTACGGGAATATCAACCCGTTCTCCATCGACTACGCCTGTCGGCCTCGCCTTAGGCCCCGACTCACCCTGGGCGGACGAACCTGCCCCAGGAACCCTTGGTCACTCGGCGGCAGAGATTCTCACTCTGCACTCGCTACTCATGCCTGCATTCTCACTCCCACACACTCCACACCACGGTTACCCGGATGCTTCCCTGCATGCAGGACGCTCCCCTACCCAACCACACAAAAGTATGATCGGCATGGCTTCGGCGGTGTACTTCAGCCCCGCTACATTATCGGCGCAGGACCACTTGACCAGTGAGCTATTACGCACTCTTTCAAGGATGGCTGCTTCTAAGCCAACCTCCTGGTTGTCTCAGCAATCCCACATCCTTTTCCACTGAGCACACACTTAGGGGCCTTAGCCGATGCTCTGGGCTGTTTCCCTCTCGACGATGAAGCTTCTCCCCCACCGTCTCACTGCCACGCTAAACCCAGGCGTATTCGGAGTTTGGCTGACTTCAGTAACCAACAAGGCCCATCAACCAACCAGTGCTCTACCCCACCCAGGAACCACGCAACGCTGCACCTAAATGCATTTCGGGGAGAACCAGCTATCACGGAGTTTGATTGGCCTTTCACCCCTACCCACAACTCA